>JAOPYO010000038.1 GCA_025964575.1 Actinomycetes bacterium | reverse complement strand
CTCGCCTCTCGGCCACTCCACCGAAGTGAGGCCGATCTGCTTGGCCCCTCAGAGCGGAAGACGGGATTCGAACCCGCGACCCTCACCTTGGCAAGGTGATGCTCTACCACTGAGCCACTTCCGCATGTGCTCCTGCGAGGGTCTCCCGCGGGGGCAACGAGGAAAACCTTAGCCAATCCTCGCCGGATCCCCAAACCGGTTTCCCGGCGTGCCCCGTGCGGCCGGTCACCGCGGTCAATGGACAGGGCGGAGATCGCTATCCGAGCCGCCCCACCTGCTCGGCGTACCAGACGACGTTGGACACGTGGACGGTGATCTCGCGCAGCGTCCAGTTCGGCGTGCGGGCGATGTCCCACTCCGAAGGGCAGGCCGCGTACCGCAGCTCGTACCACTGTCCGAGGCGGGTCAGCCGCTGACGGGCCTCCGCCAGATCGAGTTCGGTGAACCGGGCCCAGTCGGCGTCGAGCGTGATCATCCGCCCATGCCAGTCGCCGGGGATCGTCGGCGCGCCGGCCAGCAGCGCCTCCACCTCGGCCAGATGATCGATGAGGTGGTCGGACACTCGCCGGAGGGCCTTGTGCGGGGTCCAAACATTCTCTCCGTCGGTGATCAGAGGCCGGCCGTCCCAGGCGAGCCAGGTAGAGGCGATGTCCAGGGAGCGGGCGACGGCGGCGGAGACGAGGGCACCAGGGTTCTCAGGTGATGAAGGCATGCTTCGATGCTGGCCGAACAATACTTCGCCTACTGTCGAAGCATGCCTGCGTACGACTTCGACATCGCACCCGTGGCCGCACTCATGGCCGACCGGACCAGGGCGGCCATGCTCACCGCGATGCTCGCGGGGAGGCCCCTGGCAGCGGGGGAGCTCGCCCGTACAGCGGGGGTCACGGCACAGACCGCCAGCTCCCACCTGGCCAGACTGCTCGACGGTGGCCTGGTGACCGTGCTCAAGCAGGGCCGGCACCGCTACTACGAGCTCACCGGCGCGGACGTCGCGCAGGCGATCGAGGCACTCAGCCGCATCGGCCCGCCGATCGAGGTACGCAGCCTGCGGCAGTCCCGCGCCGCCGAAGCGCTCGAGGCGGCCCGGACCTGCTACGACCACCTCGCGGGAAGGGCGGGGGTCGAGCTCTTCGCCGCTCTGCGGGGTAACGGGCTCATCCACCCGGAGACCTGCCATCCGACCGACGAGGGGGAGCGGCGGCTGGCCGGGATCGGTGTCGACGCGACCGCTCTGCGCGGGACCCGGCGTCGCTTCGCCGGGCCCTGCCTGGACTGGACCGAGCGGCGCCCGCACCTGAACGGCGCGCTCGGGGCCGCGATCACCAGCCGGGTGATCGAGCTCGGCTGGTTTCACCGAGGCCCCGTGCCGCGGGCTCTGAGCCTGACGGCCGAGGGCGCGGCCGGGTTGCGAGAGATCTTCGGAGTACCCGTCACACTGGACATATGGACGACGCCTTCGCCCACGTCGGGGGAGTGCTGGCCACCGGGCTCGCCGACGTGACCAGCGACCCGGCCGCGCTGGATTCGCGCGGCTGGTGGGCCGTCGTGGTCACCTACGAGGGCAAGGTCACCTGCGCGCGCTTCGACACCGTACGGCTCGCGCCGCTGCCGGTGGCGCCGTGGATCCGCGTCACCGACTGGACCACCTCCATGGACGAGGACGCCTATGTCAGCGGGGTGGAGAGGATCCGCGCGGCCATCGCCGACGGGATCGTCTACCAGGCCAACCTGTGCCGCATCCTGAGCGCTCCGCTGCCCCGCGGTGCGGATCTGACCGGTCTGGGCGTACGGCTCGAACGCGGCAACCCGGCGCCCTACGCCGCGACCATGAGGCTGCCCGGGATACAGCTGGCGAGCGCGTCCCCGGAGCTCTATCTCTCCCGCGATCACGAGACGGTCGAGTCGCGGCCCATCAAGGGCACCGGCCGGACCGCCGAGGATCTGCTCCCGAAGGACCACGCCGAGAACGTCATGATCGTCGACCTGGTCCGCAACGACCTGGGCAGGGTCGCGGAGATCGGGTCCGTCACCGTCCCGGAGCTCTGCCGGATCGAGGAGCACCCTGGCCTGGTGCATCTCGTTTCGACCGTACGGGCCAGGCTCGCGCCGTCACAAGGGTGGCCGGAGCTGCTGGAGGCCACTTTTCCACCCGGTTCGATCACCGGCGCGCCGAAGTCCACGGCGCTGACGCTGCTGAATGAGCTCGAACCGGTCCCCAGGGGCCCGTACTGTGGAGCCATCGGATGGGTCGACGCGGACTCCAGGCGCGGTGCCCTCGCGGTCGGCATCCGCACCTTCTGGGCCGAGGACGGCCTGTTGAAGTTCGGCACCGGCGCCGGGATTACCTGGGGTTCCGACCCTCGGCGTGAATGGCTCGAGACCGAACTCAAAGCGGCTCGGCTTCTGGAGGTGGCAGCAGGTGAAGGTCTGGTTGAACGGGGTCCTGTACGACCCTGAACAGGCAAAGGTGTCCGTCTTCGATCACGGCATACTCGTGGGCGACGGCATCTTTGAGACGATCAAGGTCGTGCACGGCGAGCCGTTCGCGCTCACCCGTCACCTCGACCGTCTCGCCACCTCGGCCAAGGGGCTGGGGCTGGAGGAGCCCGATCTGGACGGGATCCGGCAGGGCACCCTGGACGTGCTCGCGGAGGCGCCCAGATGGCCGCTCGGCCGGATCCGCGTCACCTACACCAGCGGCCCGGGCCCGCTCGGCTCGGACCGCGGTCCGGAGGGGCCCACCGCGGTCGTCATCGCCCAGGAACAGAAGCCGTTCCCGTCCACCGGCGACGTGACGGTCGTTCCCTGGCCGCGCAACGAGCGAGGCGCGCTCGCCGGGCTCAAGACGATCTCGTACGGCGACAACGCCAAGGCCCTCGCCTACGCCAAGGAGCGCGGCGGCCAGGAGGCGATCTTCGGCAACCTCGCCGGGGACCTGTGTGAGGGCACCGGGTCGAACGTCTTCGTCGTACGGGACGGGCGACTCCTGACGCCGACGCTGGCGTCGGGCTGCCTGGCCGGGGTCACCCGGGCGCTTGTGCTCGAGTGGTTCGGCGGCGAGGAGGCCGACCTGCCCCTCGAGGAGTTCTACAACGCCGACGAGGCCTTCCTCACCTCGACCACCAGGGATGTCCAGCCGATCAAGACGGTCGACTCCACGGTCCTGCCCGTGGCCCCCGGGCCGATCACCACGAAGGCCATGGAGGTCTTCGCCGCGCGCAGCGCCGAGTTCCTCGACCCCTGAGGGCCGGCCCTGGCTTTCGATAGCGAGCCGCGCGGCGTCTCAGGAACGAGCCCGCGCGGCCCGTCAGCGCATTACTTTTCCATTATGCGGAAATATGTTCCATAATGGTCAGGGTGAGCTGTCGCCGAGTTCCTCGATGACGATGCCGCGCAGCGTCTCCGCGGCCTCGGTGAGTCGGCTCCTGGGAAAACGGTCCTTCGGCGCGGTGATGCTGAGGCCGGCCATCGGTGTGGTCCGGCCGAGGAAGATCGGCACCGCCGCGCACCGTACGCCTTCTTCGCTCTCCTCCAGGTCGAGGGCATAGCCCTGTTCCCGGATGCGCTGCATCTCCTCGACCAGGCGAGCGGTGGAGGTGATCGAGTGGCGGGTCCGGGCGGAGAGCGGATCGTGCGCGGAGGCCCACAGCCGGATCGCCTCGTCGGTCGGATAGGTCCAGGCGAGCAGCGCCTTGCCGACCCCCGTCGCGTGGGCGGGGTTCCGGCCGCCGATCACCGAGGTCATCGTGATCGGATGGATCGCCTCCACCTTGTCGACATAGACGATCTCCGCGCCGTCGAGGATCGCCATGTGGGCGGTCTCATTCAGCTCCTTGCGCAGCCGCAACAGCACCGGGTGGACCAGGGCGCGCAGGTCGAGCCGGTCGTGGAAGCGGAACGCCGCGGCGAGCAGTTCGCTGCCGAGGAAGTAGGGGCCGCTGGGCTCGGGCTGGGAGGCGAAACCCCGGTACTTCAGGGCGCTGAGCAACCGGTGCAGGGAACTGCGGGGGAGACCGGACTTGGCGGCCAGATCCTCGAGCTGCATGCCCTGGCCGCTCTCGGACAGCAGCTGGATGATGCGCAACGCACGGTCCACGCTGCCTACCGGCGGCTGCTTCTCGGCCATTCGAGCTCTCTTCCGTAGGTTTCCGCAATACGGAATGCTAGCCCGTAATACGGATTCCTGCTACTTTCGTGGCGTGATGAAGGCGCTGGTTTTCACTGCACCGAGTGTGGTGGAGCTACACGAAGTAGACGAGCCCTCCCCGCGATCAGACGAGATCATCATTGAGGTGGCCACCGCCGGCATCTGTGGCAGTGAGTTGCACGGGGTGCGTACGCCCGGGTTCCGGACGCCGCCCCTCGTGATGGGGCACGAGTTCGCCGGCACCACCCCCGACGGGCGCAGGGTCGCGGTCAACCCCATCGTCTCCTGCGGGGCATGCGACCTCTGCACACGGGGGCGCGGTCAGCTCTGCCGGAGCCGGGCGATCATCGGCGTCCACCGCCCCGGCGGTTTCGCCGAGCGGGTCGCGGTGCCGAGCTCGGCGATCCACGTTCTTCCCGACAGCATGTCCTGGACCGTGGCGGGCGTCGCCGAGCCGATCGCCAACGCCGTGCACATCTGGAACCTGGCCGGCCTTCCCGCGGGGGCCCGGGTAGGGGTGATCGGATGCGGTTCGATCGGGCTCCTCTGCCTACAGCTCGCTCGCCGCTGGGGCGCGGCGACGGTGGCCGCGGCGGATCCCTCGGAGCGGCGCCGGGCCGTGGCCCGCCGACTCGGTGCGGACTCGGCGGAACCCGCGCTGCAGGGTGAGTTCGACGTCATCGTCGATGCCGTCGGGCTGCCGGTGACGCACGCGGACTCACTGGCCCGGCTCACCCCGGGCGGGACCGCCGTCTGGGTCGGCCTGCTCAGCGCCGAGACCGGATTCGACGCCACGGATCTGGTCCGCAGCGAGAAGCGCGTGCTCGGCTCGTTCGGATACACCCCCGATGAGTTCGCCAAGGCCGTGGAACTGGCCGGCCAATGGGACCTGAGCTGGGTGGACACCTTCCCGCTCGCCGAGGGCGCTTCGGTATTCACCGCTCTGATGCAAGGCGGGACCGACCCGATCAAGGCTCTGCTGACGCCGTAGAAGGGGGACCATGAACATCAGTGCCGGCTTCCGGGAGCTCACGGTGCCGCCCGGGATGGTGGCGATCTGCGCGTTGGGGCAGGCGGGATTCCTGCTGAAGGGCGCCTCCGGCTCGGTCGTCGCCGTCGATCCCTATCTCTCCGATCGCATCGCCGGGGATTCGGAGTTCGGCCCGCCCGGCCGATGGGCCCGCCGGTTCCCGCCGCCGTTCGCGCCGGAGGAACTGGACGCCGATCTGGTCGTCGTCACCCATGAGCATGCCGACCATTTCGATCCGGAGACACTGGGACCCGCGCTGGCCCGCCGCAAGGTCACGGTGGTCGCGCCACCGGCACTGCGGGCCGAGGTCGAGCGCATCGGCGGGGGCTTCACGCCCGCCCACGCCGGACATCCGCTGGAGATCGCCGGAGTGCGGGTCCACCCCGTGCCCGCGGCGCACTCGCCCACCTACACCGGACCGGAGTGCTACGACGTGATGCTGGAGGATGGGGCCCACCGCTTCCTCGGCTATGTCATCGAGGTCGAGCCGGGCGTGACGGTCTATCATGCCGGCGACACGGTCATGCATCCCGCGATCGACAGCGCGCTGGCGGGGCTCCGGCCCCGGGTGGCGCTGCTGCCGATCAACGGCAGGGACCGCATCCGCGAGGAGATGGGCATCGTCGGCAACCTGACCATCCGGGAGGCCGCTCACCTGGCCGCGATATCCGATGCGCGCTGGCTGCTGCCCAGCCACCACGACCTGTTCGCCGTCAACGCGGAGTCGGTCACCACCTTCGTGGACGTCCTCGACCGGCAGTTCCCCGACCAGGAGTACCTCGTGCCCAAGATCGGGCGTCCCATCGTCCTAGGAGTCCGATGAACCGCCAGGTCATCGCCGCCCCGGACGGAGCGCCACCGGCCGGCTGCTACTCCCCGGCGATCCGGGCCGGGGACCTGGTGTTCATCTCCGGGCAGGGCCCGCTGGACCCCGCGACCGGTCGCGTCGTGCCCGGCACCGTGGCCGAACAGACCACGCTGACCCTCACCAACCTGGCCGCGATTGCCGAGGCGGCCGGTGGATCCCTTAGCGACGCCGTGAAGATCACGGTCTATCTGGCTGACATCGCCGACTTCGCGGAGTTCAACACCGCGTACGCCGCGGTGATGCCGAGCCCGCCACCGGCCCGTACGACCGTCGCCGCCGGGCTCAACGGGATCCTCGTCGAGATCGACGCCATCCTCCATCTGCCGGGCGAGGCGCGGTGACCCTTCCGCGGATCATCGTCGCCGCCCGGGGAAAGGTGCGCCGATGCGGGGACTGAGCGGGAAGGGCGTGCTGATCACCGGAGGCAGCAGCGGGATCGGCGCCGCCACCGCCCGCCGGTTCGTCGAGGAGGGTGCCCGCGTCTTCATCTGCGGCCTGGACGGGGTCACCGAGACCGTCGGCGCGCTCGGGTCGCTCGGCGACATCGATGGGACCGTCTGCGACGTCAGCCGCCAGGACGACGTCGCCGCACTGCTCTCTAAGGCCGAGGGCTTCCTGGGCACGATCGACGTCCTCATCAACAACGCCGGCACCGCCTGGCGGGAGCCGTTTCTGGAGATCACGGCCGAGCATTGGGACGCGCTCATGGCGGTCAACCTGCGCGGCATGTTCCTGGTCGGCCAGGCGGTGAGCCGTTCGATGGTGGCCCAGGGCACGCGCGGGGCGATCGTCAACATGTCCTCGACCAACGGCCTGGGCGGAGAGGCGGACTACGCCCACTACAACGCCTCCAAGGGCGGTGTGCTCCTGCTGACCAAGACCATGGCCGTCGAACTGGGCCGGCATGGCATCAGGGTCAACGCGGTCTGCCCCGGCTATATCAAGACCCCCCTCAACACCACGATCACCGAGAATCTGGGGGCGGACTTCGTCACGGCCTATGAACGCGACCACATCCCACTGGGCCGGGCCGGCCTGGCCGAGGAGGTCGCCGCCGCCTACGCCTTCCTCGCGTCCGATGACGCGTCGTTCGTCCACGGAGCCGAGCTGGTCATCGACGGTGGCCAGCTCGCGATCATGTAAGGAATCTGATGGCACGCATCGTCTTCATCGGCGCGGGTAGCGTCGAGTTCACCAAGAACGTCCTGTCCGACGTCCTCACCCTCCCCGGGCTCGGCGACTCCACCCTGGTCCTGCACGACATCGACGCCGAACGGCTGGCCACCGCGGAGGCCATGGCCAACTGGATGATCGAGCATCTCGGCCTGCCGGCGAAGGCGGAGGCGTACACCGACCGCCGGCGGGCGGTCGACGGCGCCGACTACGTGATCAACGAGATCGCGGTCGGCGGCCACGCCGCCACCACGATCGACTTCGAGGTCCCGGCCCGGTACGGGTTGCGCCAGACGATCGGCGACACGCTCGGCGTCGGCGGCATCTTCCGGGCGCTGCGCACGATCCCGGTGATGGTCGCGCTGGGGAACGACCTGGCGGAGGTCGCTCCGGACGCGCTGCTGCTCAACTACACCAACCCCATGTCGATGGTCCCGCGAGCCGTGTACGAGGGCACCGCGTTCCGCAACGTCGTCGGCATCTGCCACTCCGTGCGTGACACCCAGGCACGGCTGGCCGAGCTGGTCGGCGTCCCGGAGGAGGAGATCGGTTTCGTCACCGCCGGCGTCAACCACCAGGCGTTCGTGCTGCGGTTCACCCACGGCGGCGAGGACCTCTACCCACGCCTGGCGGCCGTGGTGGAGGCAGACCCCGAACTGCGCCGCACCGTGCGGGCCGAGGTCTACCGGCGGTTCGGGCATTTCCCGACCGAGTCCAGCGAACACGGATCGGAGTACCTCCCGTGGTTCCTGCACCACGACGACCAGGTCGAGCACTTCCGTGTCCCGGTCGGGATCTATCTCGAGTGGTCGGCGGAGAACCTCGACAGCTATGACGACACCAAGCGCCGGCTGGCCGCCGGAGAGGGCGTCGAGATCGAGCCGGCCTCTGAGCTCGCGTCCGAGATCATCCATTCGATCGAGACGGGCACCCGGCGGGTGGTGCACGGCAACGTCCGCAACGACGGTCTCATCACCAACCTGCCCGCGGACGCCTGCGTCGAGGTCCCTTGCCTGGTCGACCGGGCCGGTGTCCAGCCGACCCGGATCGGTGAGCTGCCGCCCCAGCTCGCCGCGCTCAACCGTACGTTCCTCAACGTGAGCGAGCTGACCGTGCGGGCCGCGCTCGAGGGCCGCCGGGACCACGTCTATCACGCGGCCATGCTCGACCCGAACACCTCGGCCACCCTCACCCTCGCGCAGATCCACGACCTGGTCGACGACATGATCGAGGCGCACGGCGCGTCCCTCCCCGAGGGCGTCCGCCGCTGAGCGGCGGCCTTCTCCACCGAACCACGCTGCCATGCGAGTCAGTCTGAAGAACTGATTCGCTCAGCCCTTGACCGCGCCGGAAAGGGCCTGCACGAAGCGGCGCTGGCCGATCAGGAACACGGCGAGCACCGGCACGGTCGTCAGGACCGTGCCGGCCATGATCTGTGGCCAGTTCGCCTGGTGCGAGCCCTGGAACGTCGTCAGCCCCACCTGCACGGTGTAGTTCTCCTTGGAGGAGATCGCCACCAGCGGCCAGAACAGATCGTTCCACGCATAGATGAACGTGATGACGGCCAGAGCGGAGATGGCCGGCCGGGCCACCGGCAGCACGATCCGGAAGAACACGCCCCACCGCGAGCAGCCGTCGATCCGTGCCGCCTCTTCCAGCTCCTTCGGGAACGACTGGAAGAACGACGTCATCAGGTAGACGCCGAGCGCCGAGGCCAGCTGCGGCACGATCAGGGCGCCCAGCGTGTTGATCAGATGGAGCTCGTGGAAGATGAGGAACGTCGGGATCACGGTCAGCTGGAACGGGATGAGCGTGGTCGCGATCACCAGCGCCAGGGCGAGCCTGCGCCCGAAGAAACGCATCCGGGCGAAGGCGTAACCGGCCATGCTGCACAGGATCACCTGCGAGATCACGATCGCCCCGGACACGATCAGGCTGTTGAGGAACCAGCGGGGGAACTCCGAGCCGGACAGCAACTGGCTGTAGCCCGAGAGCTCGAGGTGGTCCGGGATGATCGCGGGCGGGAAGCGGTTCAGCTCGGCCTTGGTCATCACCGAGCTCAGCAGCATGTAGACGAACGGAGAGACCATCAGGAGCGACAGCGGCGCGAGGACCAGATGCCGGGCGCTCGGCAGCCTTCGCCGCGGCCTGGCGGAGCGGATGACCGCCGGTCGTCTCGCCGGTCGTAGGAAGGCGGTGTTCATAGCAGGAAGCCCTTCCGGCGGCCGGAGATCAGGCCGATGGCGATCAGGAGGAGGCTGCCGGCGAACAGCGTGTAGGCGACCGCGGCGCCATACCCGGCGGTGAAGTAGTCGAAGGCGAGCTGCCAGACGTAGTAGACGATCGTGATCGTCGAGTTGACCGGACCGCCCTTGGTCGTGGTGAGGATGAGGTCGAAGAACTGCAAGGTGTCGATCAGGCCCCAGATCGCCAGGAAGAGCGAGATCGGCCGTACCGACGGCACGATGATGTGCCGGAAGGTCGCCCATCGGCCGGCTCCGTCGATCGCCGCTGCCTCCAGAACCTCCTTGGGGATCTCCTGCAGCGCGGCCAGGTAGATCACCACGTTGAACCCGAACTGTGTCCAGACGTAGATGGCGGTGATCACGTACATCGCCTGGGACGGGTCGCCGAGAAACCCCTGCGCGGGGAGTCCGGTCCGGGTCAACAGCCCGTTCACCGCGCCGAAGTCCTTGTCGAACATGAACGCCATCAGCAGGCCCTCGGCCGCGGCCGAGGCCACGAAGGGGACCAGGAAACAGGCGCGGTAGAAGGCGATGCCCTTGATCCGCTTGTTCAGCAGCAGGGCGACCACCAGCCCGAGGACCAGTGAGCTCGGGATGTACAACACGATGAGCATGAGCGTGTTGCGAAGTGACTGCCAGAACACGGGATCGTGGCCGAGTGCCCGGTAGTTCGCCAGCCCGACTCCCTTGCCGGGCGTGACCAGGTCGGAGTCGGTGAACGAGAGCCGCAGCGCCCAGGCCATCGGGATGAGGGAGAATCCCAGGACCAGCAGGGTCGACGGGCCGGCGAAGGACCACCCGGCCAGGTGGTCGCCGAGGGAACGGCGCCGCCCGGCCGGGACGGAGAGCCCGCCGGGCCGCCTATCGGTCCTGCCCGGCTTGTCCTTCGTCAGCGCGGGTGCGCTCATGGGCCGGGCACCGCGAGGATGGAGTCGGACTGCCGGGCGGCGCCGTCGAGTGCGGCCTTCGGATCGGCCTTGCCGACCAGCACGGATGAGATCGCGTTGGCGACGTACGACGAGATCCGCGGATACTTCGTCGTCGCCGGCCGGATCTGCTTGGCGTTGATGAGATTGGCGGTGATCACGTCGATACCGGGATATTTCTTGAGGAACTCCTGATAGCCGGGCAGCTTGGTGATCGACTGCTTGGTCGGCAGGGAGCCGGTGTCCTTCATCCAGGTGATCTGCTGCTCAGGGGCGTTGAGCCAGGTCAGGAACTCGACCGAGGCCTTGATCCGGGGTGAGCCGTGGTCCAGGACCAGCCAGTTGTCGGGACCGGAGATCGTCTGGTGGTCGCCACCGCTGCCGGGCAGCATGGCGATGCCGTAGTCGATCTTGGCCGCTTGGACGTCGGCCAGCAGCCAGGGGCCGGCGAGGAACAGCCCGAGCCGGTTGGACTCGAAGAGCTTCTGGCCCTTATCCCCAGGACTGGAGTCGATATAGACGGACTTGTCCTTGACCGTCATCTGCTGGAGCAGTGTGAGCGCCTGCACCCCGGCGGAGGAGTTGAAGGTGGCCTGCATGCCCTCGGACGAGAGGATGGTGCCGCCGTTCTGCCAGAGCATGGGCCACAGCGCCCAGGTGGTCTCCTCGCCGCCGCTGACCGCCCACGTGGTGCCGTACGTCTTGGTGGCGGGGTTGGTGAGCTTGCGGGCCATCGTCCGGAAATCGTCCCAGGTCCAGTCCGGCCCCGGGGGGTTGAGACCCGCCTTGGCCAGCAGCTTCTTGTTGTAGAGCACCGTGAGGTTGTCGACGACGGCGGGGAAACCGATCACCTTGCCGTTGACGGTCGCGGTCTCCTGGGCGATGGGCCAGTAGTCGTTCCAGCCGACCTTGGGGTCGCTGATGTAGCTCTTGAGGTCGGGGACCTTCGGGCTGCGGCCGATGTTGGCCCCCCACGAGCCGTACATGTAGGCGATGTCGGGGTAGGTGCCGGAGGCTATGCCTGCCGTGACCTTGGGCAGCATCGTGTCGGCGGTGGCACCACCCGAGTCGGTCTTCACCTTGACCCCGGGGTGCGTGCGGTTGAACTCGGCGACCAGCCGCTCGATCGACGTTGCCGCGCTGTCCGCCTGGCCGTGCCAGAAGGTGATCTCGACGGGGCCGGTGGGCTGGGCGTTGCTCTTCGACGACGAACAGGCCACGGTGCCGAGCAGTAGCGCCGCAAGTATCGGCACGATCTTCTTCACGAGGGATCCTTCGCCGGCCTGAGTTCCGCTATACGGAATGCATTTCCAGAATTGGCCAAGGTTAACGGCTTGGTGTCGCCGGGGTCAAGATATCCCGTGTCAGGCTGTACGCCCGAGAACGCCCGTGTTGAAGATCCTTCCTCGTCTCATCGTCAAGACGGGACTTTGTAACGCAATAGGTCTTCAATGATCGGCCCATGGTGACCAGACTGAGCACGTGTACGATTTTGACCTTCTCGTTATCGGATCCGGTCCCGGCGGGCAGAAGGCGGCGATCGCGGCCGCCAAGCTGGAGCGTCGGGTCGCCATCGTGGAACGCCGCCACATGATGGGGGGCGTCTGCATCAACACGGGAACGATCCCGTCCAAGACCCTCCGTGAGGCCGTGCTCTACCTCACCGGACTCAACCAGCGCGAACTCTACGGCCAAAGCTACCGGGTGAAGGACGAGATCACCGTCGCCGACCTCGGCATGCGCACCCAGCATGTCATAGGCCGGGAGATCGACGTGATCCGCAGCCAGCTCGCCCGCAACCGGGTCACCCTCCTCAACGGCACCGCGCGGTTCCTCGATCCGCACACGATCGGAGTCGAGGACGCCGCCGGCGACCGGGAGCAGAAGGTCACCGCCGACAAGATCGTGATCGCGACCGGTACCAGCCCGGCCCGCCCGGCGACCGTCGAGTTCGACGACACCACGATCATTGACTCCGACGCCGTCTTCCACATGGACCATGTCCCGGACACCATGGTGGTGGTCGGAGCCGGGGTGATCGGGATCGAGTACGCCTCGATGTTCGCCGCCCTCGGGACCAAGGTGACCGTCGTCGAGCGGCGGGAGCGGATGCTGGAATTCTGCGATCTGGAGATCGTAGAGGCACTGAAGTACCACCTGCGGGACCTCGCCGTGACCTTCCGGTTCGGCGAGAGTGTCGCTGCGGTCGAGCGGCGCCCGCGTGGCACCATCACGGTTCTGGAGAGCGGGAAGAAGATCCCGGCGGACACGGTGATGTACTCCGCCGGCCGGCAGGGGGTGACCGAAAACCTCGATCTGGCCGCCGCCGGGCTGGCCGCCGACGACCGGGGCCGGATCTCGGTCGACGAGCACTTCCGCACCGAGGTGCCGCACGTCTACGCGGTGGGGGACGTCATCGGGTTCCCGTCGCTGGCCGCGACCTCCATGGAGCAGGGCCGGGTGGCCGCCCAGCACGCCTGTGGCGAGCCGGTCAACGCGATGCACCAACTCCAGCCGATCGGGATCTACACGATCCCCGAGATCAGCTTCGTCGGCCGTACCGAGGACGAACTCACCGCCACCAAGGTCCCCTTCGAGGTCGGGGTGTCCCGCTACCGGGAACTCGCCCGCGGGCAGATCATCGGGGATTCGTACGGCATGTTGAAGCTGCTGGTCTCCCCGGACGACCGGTCGCTGCTGGGTGTCCACGTCTTCGGCACGGGAGCCACCGAATTGGTCCATATCGGACAAGCGGTGATGGGCTGCGGTGGCACGATCGACTACCTGGTCGACGCGGTGTTCAACTACCCGACGCTCGCGGAGTCGTACAAGGTGGCCGCGCTTGACGCCATGAACAAGATGCGGCAGATCGCCCGGCTCAGTGAGTGACCGCGAGCTGTACGGCTCGTACGGGTTCGTGCGGGTTCGTGCGGGGGATCAGGAGGGCCAGAGCAGGTTCTCGAGTTCGGCCCTGAGATCGACGAACTCCGATTCACGCCCCGCGGGGACGACGCAGTACGTCCGATGCAGGAAGTCGGCGAGCGGCGCGAGTGGAGCCTCGAACAGTGCGTTCCCGAAGGGAGACGAAAGCGAGAGGTTGAGCGTGCGCTCAGTATCCTGGCTGGCCGGCCAGACCTGGACGTCGCCCTCTCCGACCTTGCGCACGATGCCGACGGTCAGCAACTCGCGAGCGAAGATCCATTCGACGGGCTCGTCGTTGCCGACGTAGAACGCCATGCGGATGGCGTACGGGTCGTCCGCCGCGTACTCCAGAGTGGCGAGCAGGGGAACGGTCGTGCGGTCAGGGACGACGAGCCGAAGGCCTAGCTCGGCGGAGACTGTGATGCTGCTGCTGTTCATCGCCATTCCTTCAGACGTCGGGTCCCGCTATGCGCAGGGCGCTCCGATGGGAAACTTCGCTCCCTTCAACGGGTCTCCCCGGGATCTATGACGCGTAACTGAGAAAACTTGTGGGAACATTCCCTCGCCACCCCCGGATGTGACCCATCTCACTGTTCGAGATATGGGTGCTGAGCTGGGCAAACACGGGCGATCCGGGTAGATGGACGGGCTCGTGTCGGCTGCCCCAGCGGCCCTCGGGTACGGGACGTACGGGGTGCACGCCTGGTTGCGTGAGCACACCGGCAGACCCGATATGGCCAATTCTATTGACGTAGGGTGAGTGCGTGTCGTTGAGCGGCGAAAAACAGGAGGCCCCAGGCCTCCGCGATCGCCTGACCCGGTTCCGGGAGCGGGTGCGCCGTCATCGCGTCCTCAACACGACCTGGCAGATCGGCGTCTTCGCGGTCGGCGCGACGGTTCTCGCGGCCGGCCTCGCCATGCTCGTCCTGCCCGGGCCGGGATGGGTCGCCATCTTTCTCGGCCTCGGGATCCTCGCCACCGAGTTCGCCTGGGCCCAAACCGCCCTGCACGAGGCCAGGCTGGCCGCCCAGAAGGCGAAGGACAAGACGCTCGACCCCGCCGTGCGGCGCCGCAACACGATCGTTGCCGCAGTGCTGGGGGTGCTGGTCGGCTGCGCGATCATTGTCTATCTGAGCATCTTCGGCTTCAACCTGCCCTGGAACGCTTGATCCCTGGCTGCTGTGGGGCTGCTGTGGAGCGGCAGGTCCAGCGCTTGAGGCTTACCGGCGCGCGAGAACCCCTCGGGATGCGCTAATCTTGGCGAGCAACGGAACGCCTTAGGGTGGTTCGTCCGGGCGATTAGCTCAGGGGGAGAGCGCTTCGTTCACACCGAAGAGGTCACTGGTTCGATCCCAGTATCGCCCACCGGAGTTTTCCCAGCTAGGACCCCTCCTTGGAGGGGTCTTCTGCTTTGTCGGGCGTGTCTTCGTCGGCCGGAGTCAGCGAAAAGTCAGCAAGAGCGCCCCTGACACGGGTGTGCCGGTCCCGTGAGGCGTGCGTGTAGCGGTCGAGAGTGGTCGAGGTCTGCTCATGGCCCAGCACGCTGGCGACGTCGTTGATGGGGACGCCATCGGAGACGAGCCAGGTGGCGTAGGTGTGCCGAAGATCGTGAAAGCGGAGCCCGCCGGCGGCGTGCTGGACGACGTGTTTGATGGCGTCGCGTTCGATGGTGAATTCCTTGGTCCATTCCAGGCCGGTGCCGTCCGGCCAGGTGGCAAGAAACCTTTGCGGGCCGGTTTCGATGACTTTGCCGAGCAGGCCTGCCCGGACGAGTGCGGGTCGCCAGATGCGGGAGCGGAACAAGGTGCGGCGCATTGGTCCACCGGCGGTGTTGGTGAACACGTCACCGAGCGGGCTAGGCGGGTAGGTGTCGGCGTAGCCGTCGAGCAAGGTCGCGACAAACGGGGGGAGTGGCACGTCTCGGCGACCTGCCTTGGATTTCGGGTAGGGCTTAGTAGTGACATGGCCGGAGACCTCTACAGCTACACGGATGACTCGGAGGGTTCGGGTGTCCAGGTCGATGGCGTCCCAGCGGAGGCCGACGCATTCACCCCAGCGCAGGCCGGTGCCTACGGCCAGGGCGACGAGGGGGCGGTATCGGTGGGGGAGGACCGCGAGCAGCGCGTTGATTTCTGTGCGGGTGACGGTCTGGTCGTCGCTGTCCTTACGGCGCCGGCGGGGCAGTCGAATTCCGTCACAGGGGTTGAAGGCGAGGAACCGGTCTCGGACTGCTGAGCGGATCACGCCGTGCATGAGCCGGTGGCATTCGAGAGGGAGTACATCGAGGGCCTGATGGCTCTCGGGAAGTTTCTATGCCCTCTGTGTCGGGCTGGTCTCTGGAACCGTACTCCCAGGCCTTTGCCGAGGCGCTCGGCGTTTCTATGCCCTCTGTGTCGGGCTGGTCTTTGGAACTTTGCTGGTGGACGAGGAAGCCGTGGCTGATCATCCTCTGTTTCTATGCCCTCTGTGTCGGGCTGGTCTTTGTAACTCAAAGATGAGGTCGCTTCCCTGCGGGCGCGGCTCGTTTCTATGCCCTCTGTGTCGGGCTGGTCTTTGTAACACCATCATCGGAGCGGATGAGGAGACAGACTCAGTGGTTTCTATGCCCTCTGTGTCGGGCTGGTCTTTGTAACCCTTCGCTGTTTTCGGTTACGTCTGACCTGCGTCGATGAAGATCACTGCGCGCACCTCGGTAGTAAAGTGGTCGGTTGACAGATTCTCGATCTTGAAACACTTCTGATCATGCCGGTGAGATGCGGTGATGATGTCGCGCGCACCTCCATTTACTGAGGCATGTCAAACAGTGTCCGGTTTCGGAGGTCCTGTCCCGGTCGAGTGCCACGGTCGCCACCTTAGCGGCAAGAACAGCCGTCGCGCAGACGGTTACGGGGAGAGGCCGACGCAGTCTGAGAACGTCGCCCCCAAAGCGTCACCAGCCAACTTGGACGAGCGATCAACTGGGTGAGATCGAGCGGCACACCCTGAGACCAAGCCCCAGTTCTGCTTCACACCGAAGCAATCAACCTGCTGCGAGCGACCCGCCATCGGCCTCGCCTCGGAGGGGTGGGTCGAGGCAAGCGAGACCGGTCATGCGGCCTTGATCGCCCAGGGCACATTCAGGGCACA
>JAOPYO010000020.1 GCA_025964575.1 Actinomycetes bacterium | reverse complement strand
AGTTCCACCGCACCGCGAGGTCGGGCGTCTGGGTGGCCTGCAGCCGGTGGATGATGTCGAGGACGACCTCGCCCTCGTTCACCTCCACGGTGTAGTCCGTCAGCTCGCCCTGACCGTCGTCGCCGCGCCAGACCTTGAACTTCGCCTCGTAGCTCATTTGTCCTCCGGCGTGTCACTCGTGGGGCCCTCCGCGGCTTCGATTGGGAGTTCAGCCTCGGTGAGGTACTTCTGCAGTTCGTCGTTCTCGAAAAGGGTGATGAGGTCGTCGCGCATCGGCTCCGCCGGCTGCTGCTTGAGGACGACCTCACCGCTCGGCGCCAACCGGCAGATCAGGTTGATCTTGCGCCACTCGGCCGACATTCCGGGGTAGTCGTCGCGGGTGTGGCCACCGCGGCTCTCCTGCCGTTCCAGCGCCGCCTTGGCGATGCACTCCGACACCACCAGCATGCTGCGCAGGTCGAGCGCGAGATGCCAGCCCGGGTGATAGCCACGGCCGCCGCTCGCCCGCACCGGCGCGACGCTGATGTTCGCCACCCGCTCGCGCAGCTTCTCCAGGGACTCCAGCGCCTGGGCGAGTTCACCCTCCTTGCGGATGATGCCGACCAGGTCGTTCATCGTGGTCTGCAGCTCGGCGTGCACCGTGTAGGGATTCTCGCCGCCCTCGCGTTCCAGGGGAGCCAGCGCCTCAGCCGCCGCCACCTCGACCTCGGCTTCGGGCACCGCAGCCCGCTCCGGCAGGGAGTCGAGGTACTCCGACGCGCCCAGCCCGGCTCGCCGGCCGAACACCAGCAGGTCGGTCAGCGAGTTGCCGCCGAGCCGGTTGGAGCCGTGCATCCCGCCAGAGCACTCACCTGCGGCGAACAGGCCCGGCACGACGGCGGCACCGGTGTCGGCGTCGACCTCCACACCACCCATCACGTAGTGGCAGGTCGGGCCGACCTCCATCGCCTCTGTGGTGATATCGACGTCGGCCAGTTCCTTGAACTGGTGGTACATCGAGGGCAGCCGCTTGGTGATCTCGGCGGCGCCACCGGGCATCCGGTCGACCACGGTGAGGAACACCCCGCCGTGCGGGGATCCGCGGCCGGCCTTCACCTCGGAGTTGATGGCCCGGGCGACCTCGTCACGGGGCAGCAGCTCCGGCGGGCGCCTGTTGTTGTCCGGGTCGTCGTACCACCGGTCGCCCTCCTCCTCCGTGGTCGCGTACTTCGCCTTGAACACGTCGGGGATGTAGTCGAACATGAAGCGCTTGCCGTCGGAGTTCTGCAGAATCCCGCGGTCGCCGCGTACGGACTCGGTGACGAGGATGCCCTTGACTGACGGCGGCCAGACCATGCCCGTCGGGTGGAACTGCACGAACTCCATGTTGAGCAGGGTCGCGCCCGCCTGCAGCGCGAGCGCGTGCCCGTCGCCGGTGTACTCCCAGGAGTTGGAGGTGACCTTGAAGGCCTTACCGATGCCACCCGTGGCCAGGATGATCGCGGGGGCCTCGAAGACCACGAACTTGCCGGTCTCCCGCACATAGGCGAAGGCACCTGCGATCGAGTCACCGTTCTTCAGCAGCTTGGTGACCGTGGTCTCGGCCCACACCTTGATCCGGGCCTCGTAGTCGCCGAACTCCTTGTGGTCCTCCTGCTGGAGGGCGACGATCTTCTGCTGGGTGGTACGGATCAGCTCCAGGCCGGTGCGGTCGCCGACGTGTGCGAGCCGCGGATATTCGTGACCGCCGAAGTTCCGCTGGCTGATCTTGCCGTCTTTGGTGCGGTCGAACAGCGCGCCCCAGGCCTCCAGATCCCAGACCCGGTCCGGGGCCTCCTTGGCGTGCAGTTCGGCCCTCCGCCAGGTGTTGAGGACCTTGCCTCCGCGCATGGTGTCGCGGACGTGCACCTTCCAGTTGTCTTTGGGGTTGACGTTGCCCATGGCGGCCGCCGCGCCGCCCTCGGCCATCACCGTGTGCGCCTTACCGAACAGGGACTTGGAGATGATCGCGACCTTCTTGCCCTGCAGCCGGGCCTCGATCGCCGCCCGCAGCCCCGCACCCCCCGCGCCGATGACGACGACGTCGTACTGCTGCCTTTCGATGTCAGTCATGTCACGTCGTCCCTAGTTGAAGAAGCGCAGATCGGAGATGGTTCCGCTGGAGACCAACATGACGTAGAAGTCGGCCACCACCAGCGAGCCCAACGTGATCAACGCGAACTGGCCGTGCCGCTCATTGAGCCTGGACACCTGTGTCCAGGCCCAGTAGCGGACGGGGTGCTTGGAGAAGTTCTTGAGTCGCCCGCCCATGACGTGCCGGCAGGAGTGGCACGAGAGCGTGTAGCCCCACAGCAGGATCACGTTCGCGAGCAGGACCAACGTGCCGAGACCGACACCGAAGCCGCCGTCCGCGCCGTGGAAGGCCTGGATGGCATCCCAGGTGTTGATCAGCGAGATGAGGAACGCGATCACCCAGAAGTAACGGTGAAAGTTCTGCCCGATCAGCGGGAATCGCGTCTCGCCTGTGTACTTCTGGTGCGGCTCACGTACGCCGCAGGCCTGCGGGGACATCCAGAAGGCCCGGTAGTAGGCCTTCCGGTAGTAGTAGCAGGTCAGCCGGAAGAGCAACAAGAACGGCAGCGACACCGCGGCGTACGGAATGAAGAAGGGCGTGCCCTTCGGCAGGAAGGTGCCGAACTCGGCCGCCTTGCCGCATGCTTCGTTCACGCACGGCGAGTAGAAGGGCGTCAGGTAGTGGTATTTCTCCACCCAGAAGGCGTCCCCCCACATCGCGCGGACGGTCGCGTACGCCACCCACGCCGTGAAGATCACGAACGTGACGATGGGGTACTTACGCCAGTCGTCCGTGCGTAGCGTGCGTTGTTCTATCTGCACCCGATCTCTGCCGATCGGCGCTTCCACCGTGCTCATCGAAGCCGCTCCTGTGACTGAGCCATCGTGGACCTCTCCACCTCCCGCGCAGGGGTATGCCGCTTGAACGGTCCCCGGGCAGTCCGAAGGTCGCGCGTACGTATGTCGCCGTCGCGCCGCGGCTACGACCTGTTACGCGCATGTTGCGAGGTGACCTTACGCCCCCAGCCTGGCGCTGTGACACACCTAACAGACAGCCCACCTCTGTGACCCTGACCACAGCACCTCTGGTGAGAAGCCTATGCGACCACCGTCTGTCACTCTGATTTGCTCCGATAACCATTGGCTATGAAAACGATGCCGTGAAGTCATGGCGCCATGACTCCGCGGGACACCGAATGTGCGAGGTTGTCGGCCTCATATCGGCGAGTCATGTCGCGGCGCGGGGGAACCGTCTTAGGGTCAGGGTTGCCCGCGTTCATGCGGTCCCCGGTGCGCGCTAGGAGTACGGCGATGACGACCCCACCCGGCCCTGCCCCTGGCCAGCCCTACCGGCCCGAGGGGTATGGCCCACCTCCCCTCCAGGGCCCTTCTCCCCTCCAGGGCCCTTCCGGCCAGCAGCACCCGATGGGCGTGCCCCCCGTCCAACGTCCCGGCCCCCCACCCCACCTGGGCGGCCCCCCGCAGGGGCCACCGCAAGGCGCGAGGACCAATGTCCCAGCGCAGGCCGGCCCACCCGAGGACTGGGCGAGCCTGCCATCGCAGGCCGCAGCGCCGGAGAAGGGCTTTCTCGGCGCCCTGCTCGACTTCAACTTCAACCATCTGGTCACCACGAAGCTGATCAAGCTCTTCTACGTTCTCGCACTGCTCATGATCAGCGCGTCCGCCTTCATCGTCGTGGCCATCGGCCTCTGGATCTTCGATCTGAGAAACGGCCAGTTCCTCGGAACGCTCGTGATCCTGAGCTCTCCCGTCATCTGGCTCTTCGAGGCGGTCATGGTGCGGATCTTCATGGAGACGATCGTCGTCCGGTTCAAGACAGCTGAGTATCTGCGGGTCATCAAGGACAAGCTCTGAGGCGGGGGTAGTGGCCGAGTTCGAAGAGCCTCCTGGGCAGACCCGGCGAGACCCCGGCACCACACATGCCGACCGGCCGGGGGCCGTAAGCCCGGGTGAGACCCGTCGCGATGGCGGCGGTCAGGTGCCGCCGCCTCGGTCCCGTGAATCCCTGGTAAG
>JAOPYO010000013.1 GCA_025964575.1 Actinomycetes bacterium | reverse complement strand
ACAGCGATGACCGAGACGATGAAGGCCGTGGTCGCCGAGGACTACGGGGCCCCAGAAGTGCTGACGGTCAAAGACGGGCCGATACCCCGGCCCGGGGTCGGGGTATCGGCATGTCCTTCACCGTCAGCACTTCCGGGGCCCCGGAGTCCTCGGCGACCACGGCCTTCATCGTCTCGGTCATCGCTGTTCCTCTCTTGGTCTGTCGGCACCTGCCGAAACTAAGCGGACCATCCGGTCACGTTGCGAACGTAGCACACAACGGACCGGGCGGTCAGCTTGCGGTAGGATGGCATCCGAGAGCGCGGGACAGGGGAGAGATGACGGGAACATCACCGCCGAACGGGTTGCGGTCCGATGCCGTCCGCAACCGTCGGCTCCTGCTGGATGCGGCTGCCGCGGAGCTGGCCGAGCATGGCATGGACGCCTCGATCGCACAGATCGCGGCTCGGGCCGGGATCGGCAAAGGGACGGTGTTCCGCCATTTCGCCACCAAGGAACAGCTCGTCGCCGCGATCCTGCAGGACAAGCTCGACGAGCTGGCCGCGACCGGCACGTCCCTGCTGGACTGCGCCGACCCGGCATCCGCCCTGCTGCACTTCATGACCGCCGGCGTCGAACTACACGCCCACGACCGCTCCTTCTGCCAGGCGGCCACTGGGACCACCCGCAGCGATCCCACGATCCGCGCGGCCAGCGACCGCCTATCCAAGGTCGCCCAAGCACTCACCGACCGAGCCCGGCAGCAAGGTGCCGTACGGGACGACATCACCGGACACGACATCGTTCTGCTGATCGGCGCCGCGTGCCAGGCCGCCGCGCCGGTAGGCGACGCCGCCCCGGACCTATGGCGACGCTACACAAGCCTGATCTTCGACGGGCTGCGACCCGAAGCCGCACACCCCCTGCCCCACCCCGCACCGACCAGCGCCCAGTTCACCACCTCAGCCACCATCAACGAACCTACAGAGACCACGACCGTGGACCAGAAGCTGGATGCTCGACACCGCCAGCCCGAGAGCCCCTCAGTCACCTAAAAAACGATCTTGGAACGACCCGCTGGCGTGGTTGCGGATATTTCTGGTTCCGGGGCTGGCCATAGATACCACGCCGTGCAGACACGTCAGCGGAGCTATGGATAGAGCGGCGTCAGCCGCACCTGCAACTCCGCCCACACCACCCAGAGGGACCGCCGAGCTTGTCGCGGAGCCAAGGGTGACCTTCGTTGCAAACGTAAGTTGGTGGATTCCTTGCCGCGAATGTCGAGAACTCCCGGCGCCGCTAGCTGGTGCTCCCAGCGCCGGGTCTGTCCGTCCGATAGCGTCCGTTACTAGCCGGCGTGCCGGCGCCAAGCGGCGCGGACCCGCTCGGCGGTTGTGGCGGCTTGCCTGATTCCGGCCTGGCAGGCCGGCTGCCAGGCCGCCCAGTCGCCCAGGTCGGGGCCGAAGGCGTCCAGCGCCGCCTGGTCGGGGTTGATCGTTATAACAGTGTCTGCGCCGGTCGCGGCGAGTTCCCGTTCGAGTGGCTCGCGGGGGAACAGGTGAGCCAGCGGTTCGACGACGACCAGCACGTCGGCACCGGTGGCGACGTCGGCGTTGGTTCCGGACACGATGCCGCCGTCCATGTACTGTCGCCCGTTGATGGTGATCGGCGGGAAGATGCCCGGCATGGCGCAGCTGGACGCTACGGCGGTCGGCAGTGGTGCGCCGCCGGCGCGGTCCCAGACCTTCAGCTCGCCGGTCTCGATGTCGACCGCGGTGATGAGCAGCTCGCGGTCCGGCCACTCGCGTGCGGTGATCAGCGTGCTCATCCCGGCGATGTGCGCCTGCTCGGTGATGGTCTCGGCGGCGAGCGCGAGCCGGCCGACCCGGCGCCGGGCATCCGCCGGTTCCAGGCCGGCGTCGCCGAGTAGGGTGAACACCTCGGTCACCCGGCCGGGGTCCGCCTTGGGCGCGGAGTCGCCTTGATCGGCGGGGCGCGCAGGGGCGTCTAGCGAATCAAGATCCTGGCCGGTGGCGAGCATCGTGCCGACGATCGCGCCCGCCGAGGTACCGACGATCAGGTCGGCGTCGGCCAGGTCCACTTTTTCACGACGCAGCCCGCTGGCAAGCCCGGCCATCCAGGCGGTGCCGACGACTCCTCCGCCGCCGAGGACCAGTGCCCATGTTGTCTTCATCATGTTCGGCCTCTCGCATTCGCATGTTCTGTGAGGTGTGCGTATCGACCGCAAGGCACTCGTGTGTCTGGGGGTTCTCAGCGCTGGGTCATCCCGTCCGCTGGCGGGGTGGGGATGTTCGCGGCCTTTGGCCGGTGGCGGGGCAGCAGCAAGGCCGGCAGCAACGCGAGGGCCGTCAGGGTGACGGCCCATCCCGGTGCGGCCCATCCGTAGGTGTGCTGGAAGGCGCCGGCCATCCGTGAGGCGACCGCCTCGTAATTTCGCGGTGCCATCAAGCTCACCGCGGGGCGGGGTGGCACCTGCTCAGGGTTGGTCAGACCTGGATCTGTCCGCCGTCGACGAAGTACTCGGCACCGGTGATGAACGAACTCTCCGGCCCGGCAAGGAAAGCGGCCAGCGCTGCGACCTCCTCGGGACGGCCCATGCGCTGCAGCGGTAGTTGCGAGGCCAGCACTTTGTGGAAGTCCTCCGTGCTCTGGCCGAGCCTGTCGGCCAGGCCTTCGATCGCGGGTGTGGCGATGGGGCCGGGCGTGATGACGTTGACGCGCACGCCGCGCGGGGCCAGCTCCGCGGCCCAGGTGCGGCCCAGACTGCGCACGGCTGCCTTGGACGCGGCGTAGACGCCCATTCTGGCGGCGCCCTGGTGGATGGTGGTGGAGCCGAGCAGGATCACCGACGCGGTCTGAGCGAGCAGCGGCAGCGACTTCTGTACGGTCAGCAGGCTGCCCTTGGTGTTCACACCGAAGACGAAGTCGAACTGCTCCTCCGTGACGTCCGCCAGGAGGGACCCGTCGCCCAGGCCGGCATTGGCCACGACGGCGTCCAGTCGCCGTCCGTCGCCGCGGATGACGTCCATGACGTGGTCGAGGTCGGCGGCCTGCGAGACGTCGCACGGCACGGCGACCGCGTCGGGGCCGATGTCCTCGGCCGCGGCTTCGAGTTCGTCCTTGCGCCGGCCGGTCAGGTAGACGCGGGCGCCGTCCTCGGCAAAGCGCTTGGCGATCGCCCGTCCGATACCGCTGGAGGCACCGGTGACCAGGGCTGTCTTTCCGTTCATGGGGCGCATGGCACCCACCCTTTCGAGATCATTATGTCGTTTGCGCTGCTCGTAGCCGTTACGCGACCGGACGGACGGCCGATTTTTCTTGACCGTCTCGTCCAGAACATAGCCGATTCTGGACGAGGCAGTCAAGAACGGGTATCGTGAGGCCATGGCAAGACCCCGAAGCTTCGATGAAGGCGAGGTCCTGCGCGCCGCCAGGGACCAGTTCTGGTCGGCCGGTTACGCGGCGACGAGGGTGGACGACATCGCCACCGCCACCGGTCTGGGCAAGGGCAGCCTCTACGGCGCCTTCGGCGACAAGCACCAACTGTTCCTGCGCACCTTCGACGACCATTGCGCCGGGCTGATCAAGGCCGTGCGTCGGGCGCTCGACGGCCCGGATGCCGGTGCCTATGAACGGCTGCGGGCGCATGTACAGGCGGTGGCGAACGCCACCGCCTCGGACGTCTGTCTACGTGGCTGTCTGCTCGCCAAGGGCACCGCCGAGCTGTCGGAGCGGGATCCGGCCGTCGCGGCGACGGCCCGCCGGACGTTCGGAGCCATTGAGCAACTGATCGCTTCCTGCATCGCGGGAGCGCAGCGGGTGGGCGACATCAAGCAGGACGCGGACCCCACTCGACTTGCCGGACTCCTACTGGCTGTGCTGCGCGGGATCGAAGCGCTGGGCAAAGGCGGAAGCAGCCCCGATTCGCTGCACGCGATCGCCGAAACGGCCTTGGCTCTCCTGCCCCGGCCGTAGGACGGCCACGGTCCGGACCGGAAAGCTGTCCTGCGGGATGCGTGAGCAGCCCCCGCCCTCGTGACGGC
>JAOPYO010000490.1 GCA_025964575.1 Actinomycetes bacterium | reverse complement strand
AACTTGCCGCTGATCTTGACGATCCAGTCCAGCAGCGACGGCGCGTACGGCAGGAACGCGTTGATGACCCCGGCCAGCCCGGTGGCCACGTTCCCCGCGGTCTTGCCGAACCCGGTCAGCGCGGTCGGCACCAGGGCGGTCAGGTTCTTCTTGAACTGCGACCAGAACGGGCTCTTGGCGTTCTTGCCGAGGTCGGTGACCAGCCCGTTGACCGCACCGGCCGCGCCCTTCACGATCGGCGTCAGCGACGGGATCTGGCCCTTGAGCATGTCCAGGGCCCGCCCGAAGATCGGCAGGACGGTCGGCTCCATGCTCTTGCGCCAGGAGTCGAACGCGCCCTTCAGCCCGGTCCAGTGCCCCATGAGGTTGCGGGCCGACGGCGACAGCTTGGCCATCGCCGCGTTCAGAGCGTTACTCGCCCCGGCGCCCTGCAGCGACGCCGCGGTCAGGCCACGGCGGGCGGAGGCGACCGCATCCGCGGACTGCCGGTCCGCACGGGCGACACCCGCTCTGGCCTGCGCCAGCGACTTCTCCGCGTTGGCGACCTGCTGGTTGGCCTGCGCCAGCTTCAACCGGGCCTGGCGGACCGCGTCCGAGCCTTCAACACCGGCCTTCGCGCCCGCCTTCTCATCGGCGATGGCCCTCTCGGTGGCGAGATGCCGCTCCTTGAGGTTCTGCCGGGCCTGGTCGAGGACGAGCTTCGCGCGGGCGATCTGGTCCTTGGTCGACGCGGGGTTCGACGCGACCTTGTTGTAGTTGGTCTGCGCGTCGGTCAGGTCGAACGTCGCCTGCCGCTCGGCGAGCTGGGCATCGGCGCTGTTGTTGGCCTGGTCCTGTAGCTGCTTGGCCGCATCCTTACGGGCCTGGACCAGGTCCCGCTGAGCCTGCACCGCGCCCTGCTGCGCCTGCGTCAACGACTGCTCGGCCTGCTGCACCTGCTGCAATGCCTGGACATGGGCGTAGGCGGCCTGGCGGACCGCGGAGGCCACCTGCTGCTGCGCCCCGGCCATCGCCAGCGCCTTCGACTGTGAGGCAACCGCAGCCGCCCCGGAGTGGGCCTGCGCCTGCGTCTGCGCCTGCAACGCGGCCTTGATGTCACTGATGGCCGGGACGGCGACCGCGGCCAGACCTGCGGCGCCGATACCAGCCGCAGCGAAGGAGGGGACCAGTGCGAGCACGCCGGCGCCCAGGGTCGCGCCGACCGGGATCGCGGCCAGCCCAGCCAAGGCCATGCCCACGGACTGGATCGCGGCCATTGCCGCGCCCGCATCGGCGTTGACCTTGACGTCTGCTTTCTTGCCGTCGAGCCTGTCGGCTTCGGCCTTGGCGGCGGCCAGCTCCGCGCGGGCCTTGCCGGTGTCGGCATCCACGCCGACGTTGACGCGCTTATTGAGCTCTTCGAGGGACCGCTTCAGCGCCTTGGTCGACTCGGCCGCCGCCACCAAGGACTTGCTGAGCATGTCCCGGCCGACCAGGTCAATGGCGATCGTGCGGGCCACGTCTCACCCCCAGTCGAAGAGCGCGTCGAATTCCGCCGGTGTCAGCTGCTTCTGCTTGGGCTGCTCGGCGTCAGGCCGTTGCATGAACTCCGGGCTGGTGTTGCCTTCGGCGCGCTGCCAGTTCGCCACGATCAGCAGGTCGGCGATGTCGGTGAGCCGGTGCAATGCCGGATCCCAGTCGGCCTGTTCGCCGTACAGGGCGCGGGCCAGCGCGGACTCGCGCGGCAAGTACTTGATGAGGTTGATCAGTTCCCGGTGGGTGATCTCACCGGTCCACAGGTGCCGTAGCCGCACCTGGTAGAAACGGCGCAGGTCAGCCTCGATGGCCCCCCCGTGCTCCCTCAGGAGTCGGTAGAGGCCTCCGATTCCCCCGGCTGTAGGCCGGAGAACTTCTGCCAGGCGTCGAACAGTTCCTTCATCTTGTGCTGCGGCAGCGGGATCTTCCGGAACTCCGCGAGCTGTCCGTCACCAAGCCCGACCTTGAACATCTGGGTGATCTGGCCCATGTCGCCGCCCTCTGCCTCGGCCACCAGCTCCCACACGTCGAGGTCCTGCATGTGCCGGAACTCCCACCGGCGGCCCCCGAAGTGCACCCGAAACGGGGACAGGTCGATCTCGCTGACGACCGCGTCGAGGTTGAAGTCGAACGGCTGGTCGTCCTTGATGACCTTCGGCCGTGATGCTGCTGTCACTCGATCTCCTTGGCGATGTCTTCCATGACGCGCTCGATCGCGGCGCGGGCGTCCTGCTCCGCGCCGCTCACGCCACGCGCGAAATAGGGGCGCGGCAGTTGGCTGGCCCACACGTCCCGGTTACCGAACACCGGGTGCCGCAGGACGCCTTTGCCGGTGATGCCCTCGAAGTAGCCGGGCAGGGACTTCGTCCCGTCGGGCATCTTCTTCGGGTTCATGAACACCCGGACCGTCGCCCACTTGCCGGTCTTGACCTGCACGGACACGCTGCGGTCCAGCAGCCGCCGCAGAGGCGCCCGGCCTTTACGCGCAGGGCGCCCCTTGGACGGGATCTGCGCGATGCTCGCCCGGAGCGCGGGCACCAGCGGTTTGGCCGCCACCCGCAACTCTTTGCTCAGCCGCTTGCGCAACTCCGGGGCGTTCGACGCCTTCTTGATGTCACGGGCGAGCCGGGTCAGTTCCTCGGCCCGGATGATGACCTCACCCATCAGGTCGTGGCGCGGGCCAACGCCCCGTTGCCCGGCCAGGACACCTTCGTCTTGCCCAAGGCGCCCACACCGCCGTCGATGGGGTTGTACGAGGTCACCAGGACGTTCCCGGAGTACTGGGGGTTCGTGGTGGCGTTCGCGCCGCTGGTCGGCTTGATGGTGATCGCGGTGCTGGTGCCGATCAGCGGGTAGATGGTCTGGTCGATGGCGCTGGCGGCGAAGTCGGCGTTGAATTCCAGGTCGAGCTTCCAGTCCTTCAGGCCGCCCGTGCGGGTCTTGAAGGTGGAGCCGAACGCGGTGGTCTCCAGGTCGTCCGCGTCGACCGTGATCGTCGCGCTGGTGCAGTAGCCGGACAGGTTGACCGAGTTGACTGTAAGGGCTACGTCGGTGAAAACGATCACTGCCATGAGGGCACTCCTTGCATGCGAAAGGCCGCCCACAACGGGACGGCCTGGACTGGCGGATGGGGCCTACTGGACCGCGATCGACCCAGCAACAACGAAGGTCCCGGTGATCGCGGACACTTTGAACCTGAACCAGGTGTCGGTCAGGGGACCGGCGACCCGGGGCATCCAGGTGCCGCCGACCGCCGTCAGCGGGCCGAGCGTCGCCACCGTCGTCGGCGTAGTGAAGCCGCTGTTGTCGTCGCTCTCCAGGAGGACGGTGATGGTCGTACCGACGGTCGGGAAGACGTGGAACGCGGCGTAGAGAAACTGTGTGCTGGACACCGCGCCGAGGTTCTGGCCAGAGCCGAGCACGCCGGTAGCGCTGACGCTGCCCTTGGCGGCGGCGAGCTGGCCGCGCACGACCCCGACGCCGTCGGAGCCCATCATCTTCAGCGTGAACGGGTCGGCGGCACCGACGGCGCCGCCCTGGTCGTAGCTGAAGTTCCCCGCCTTGAACAGGTAGGCGGCCGACCCGGCAGCCCCGTCCGGGGTGATGGACACGACCCGGTTGATCACGCCGAGGTTGGCGAACGCGTCCGCGTCGACCACGGCGCCGTCCCAGAACCCCTTCAAGTCCGCTTCGACGTTGCGCAGCCCGGCCGCACGTTGCTTGAACCCGCCACTGCCGAACGTGGTCACGTCCAGGTCATCGACCGTGAGCGTGAGCTGCAGCTCGTTGGCGTAGGTGGTCAGTGGGATGCTGTCCACCCAGGTCGTGCAGTCCTTCAGGACCAGTGTGCTCATGTCCCCTCCGGAGGAGTCCAGCCGAGCTTGACCAGGACCTCGCGGGCGGTGTCCGGTAGTTGGACGTCGACGTCTTCGCTCTCGGTGTCGACCTCGAAGGCGCGCATGTCGAGCGTCGCAGAGAACCCCGCTCCGGCCCTTCCGTGGAGCGAGATGCCGAACAATGCGTTGCTGATGTCGGTGCCGTCGAGCTCGATCTTCGTGTCGGTACCGGCGATGCCGCTGGTGATCCGGAGTGCCGTCACTTCTGCGCCGGCTTCTTCAGGTCGGCGGGTGCCGGCGCGGGCTTGAGGTGGCCGCCCTCGATCAGCGCGGGGACGTTGGCCTCAAGGCCTTCGAGCACCTGCTGGGAGACCGTGCCACCCGGTGCGACTCCGGCGACCTCACACGGGCCGCTCACGATGTAGTCCACTTATGCTCCTTGTGCGTAGATCAGCAGCGTGAACACGCCGCCGTAGTAGCCGATGGCCCCGACCTCTTCCGCACCGAGTGGCCGGAAGTCCTGTACCACGCAGTCGTCGACCACCCCGCCGAGCGTGCGGTCCGCCTCGACCGCTGCTCGCACCGAGGTGGCGCCGGCCGGATCGGCGAACCCTGCGAGCTGCAACTGGCCGGTCCGGTCCAGCGCCGCCGAGACCAGCAGGTAGACGGGGACCTCCAGCCGGAACCGGCCCATCGCCATCGACTGGTGGTACTGGGGGATCGGCGGGACGCCCACGATGGCCTGCGGCGGGTTGATCTGATCCGGGGCCGTACCGTCGGCGGTAGTCCGCAACCCGCCGATCGTGGCCAGCCGGGTCGCGATACCGGTCATCACCTGCGCGATCGTCGTGGCGGTCATCCGACCAGCACCGGCTCACGGGCGTACGGGCCGATCATCATGCACGCGATCGGGTTCTTGCGGACCCGGATCATTCCGTAGTCGCCATAACCGGCGACACCGAAGGGCGCGTCCTTCATCTTGAAGATCTCAGCGGCGACCATCAGGCACGCCTCACCGATCGCGTCCGGAACCGCAGCCCAACCCCACCGGGCCGTCACCTGCACCGTCGCCGCGTTGCCCGTCGGCCAGCCCGCCCGGATCGGGAACCACAACGCCCGGATCGCGTTGATGCGCCAGTACGGCCAGCCCGGCTCACCGTCGACGATGCCGTTCAGTGGGTTCAACTGGTAGTCGGCGCCCTGCCACGTCTGGGAGTAGGTGCCGGCGAACCCGGCGTCGGTCTGAATGACCAGGCCCGTCGTGGTCGAGAAGTCATCGACATTGGTGAACAACAGGTCGTCGGGGTAGAAGATGCGGGCCGTCGCGGTGCCAGCGTCGTTGAACTGGCGGTGACAGGTCTTGTCGATGCCCCGGGACGCGGCCTTGAGCGCCGCCGTCAGCCGGGCGTCGTCGGTGGTGTCCCCGATGTTCAGCCGGGACTTCAGGTCCGGCAGGGTCGCATAGCTGTCACCCAGGGCCATCGGACACCGCCCCCCGCTGCTGGTCGTAGAGATGCTCGTCGAGGAAGATGCCGCCCTTGTCGTGGCAGGTCTTCACCGAGGTGTCCACGTGGATCGGCAGGTCGCAGCCCGCCGCGCGCACGCAGAACGACAGGTCCTCGGAGAAACCCCGAGGTTTGCCGCGGTCTCCGGTCGGGTGCGTCATCGGCTCGAACCAGTTGTCGCCGTGCCGGTCGCGGATCAGCTCGAGCGCGCCGCGGTGAATGAGCAGGCACGCCGCACCGGTCCCGGCGACCTGCATCACCTGGTCGCGCGGGTAGTCCAGGATCGGGACGAACCCGACCTCGTCATCGGTCTCGACGAACTCGAACAGGGTCGGCTGGACACTGGTCCGCTCGGCGTACAGGTCACCGCGCGGCTTGCGCTTCAGAGCGAAGGCGAGCCCGCCCATGATGGGACGTAGCTCCGGGTCGGCGGCCTTGATCAGCCGGTCGACCGTGTCGGAGCTGAAGCCCATGTCGGAGTCGATGAAAAACAACCACTCCGAGTCGGTGTCGTCGAGGAACCGGGCGCAGGCCTTGTTGCGGTTGGCGGGAATGCCACCCGAACCGGTCAGCGCCCGTAGCTCCAGGCCGCCCTGGCGGACGATCCGCTGAGGGCCCAGCGCGTCGTACAGGCACAGGTCCCGGTACGACATGCCGAAGCACGCCGACCAAGACCCGGGATCGAGGAACGCGACCGACGCCGTCCCTTCGATCATGTGCGGCGCCGGGTAGACCGCTTCTCTCCCGGCGCTGCCGTGGCCTGTTCGACCTCGCCGTCCGGGTCGTTGTCCGAGCCGAACATCCAGGGATAGGCGACCACCAGCGGGTCATCGTCGCGGTAGGCCAGCCGCGGGTCCGGGACGATCATCATTCCCGGCACTTCCGGGTGCCGCACGGCAGCGGCCTGGCCTTCGATCACACGCTTCATGGGTTCCTCCTTGGCGAGGGTGAGGTCCGGGGGCGGTCCCTCGCAGGCCGCCCCCGGAGATTTGGTCAGGCCGAGGTCTTGTCGACCAGCAGCCGGAACGCGGCGGCGTTCAGGACATCGGCGCCGCCGCGCCAGTACGCGAACCATCCGCGCCTGCCGTCGGGCAGGTTGTTGGCGGTGTTGAACAGCTGCGGCACGAACTCGACGCTCATCCCGCCGGGCTTGTCGACGACCAGGTAGTTGCTGAACTCGCCGAGCAGCACCTCGTCGTCGAGCGCCGTGGTGGTCTGCGTGGTCGGTGCGTCGTCGGACTCGGTGACCGGCCGGTTCAGCAGCATGTCCGTGGTGCCCTGCGCGATGTTCGTGCTGTACGAGGCGGACAGCGCGGTGCCAAGTGCCTTGATGGCCTGGGCGTAGACCGGGTTGTAGAGCCACTGCGTCCGGCCACGCCAGCGCACCGGAACGCCGGTGTAGACGTTCTGCAGGTCGACCAGGCCGATCGCCGCTGCCGTGGTCGAGACGATCCGCGAACCGGCCACGGCGTGGATCGCGGTGAACACGCCCTTGGGCTGGCCAGTGCCAGAACCGGTGGCGTGCGCGACACCCTCCAGCCGGTCCCGGGCGTCGGAGAACAGCATCATGACGTCGTTGGTGAGGCCCATGATGTCCTCGAACGCAGCGACCGAGGCCTGCACGAACGCCTGCGCCTGGAAGACCGGCACCGACACCCGACCGAACGTCGGGGAGTCGTCGGAGACCTCGACGAGCTCGCCGTCCCACGACGCGGTGACACCGGCCGAGGTGACGCCGTTCCACGTCTCGCCCTCGGTCAGCGTCGCCGTGCGGGCCAGGCCGCGGATGACGTTGGAGCTGCCCGCGTTCGTCAGGATGATCGTCGGGTCCAGGTGCGTCGGCAGCAGGTAACCGCCGGCGGTGTTGGAGCCGACCTGCATGGCCGCGCGCTCTTCGTTGGTCAGCAGCGGCACCGCGCTGGTCATCAGCTTGGAGAAGCCGCTGATGTATTCGGGGCGCGTGCGGGCCAGGATGTTCTCCGCCCACCGCACGTCCTTGCCCGCGTGCCGCTTGAAGGTCTTCTCGAAGTGCGCCTGGTTGGCGTTGTCGTCGATCTGGCCGTCCATCGCCCGCATCGCGCCGTCGGTCAGCGCCCGAACGTATTGGCTGTCGGACATTCCGCCCCGGGAGGCGAGGACCTCGTACGGGTCGGCCTTGATGATGACGTTCGGTGCGCCCTGGGCGCCGTCGCCGCCCTCGATGTGACCGGTCCGGCCGGCCAGGCTGCGCACCTCGTCATAGCGGGCCAGGGTCCGCTCGGTGGCCTTGATGTAGTCGCGGCCGGCGTCCCAGCCGGTCCGCTCCTCATCGGTCAGGTCGCGCCCATCGGCGCGAGTGTGGATGTCGCGAAGGCACGCCCTGACGTAGGCCAGGCCGTCCCTCAGCTCCTGCTCATTCATGCGAGCTCCAGGAGTTCCAGGCCGCGCAACTGCGCGGCACGCTCATCGGGGGACAGACCGCGGGTGGCGTTCGCCGGCGCGTCGGTCGTAGTGCTCGCGGCGCCTTCGGCCGGGGTGCCCACAGGGGCGGCGCCGGCGTCGGGGGTGCGGATCGCGCGGGCCCGCACCAGCAGCGCATCAACGCGCTGCGGGTCACGGGAGCGCACACGCTCGTAGTAGTCATCGGTCATGCACCGGACCCCTGCCGTAGCAGCGGGGTTCGCGGGGAAAGTGACCGGCCCGAATTCATAGAGCCGGACTTCCTTGATGGTCCGCTCGGGGATCCCGTCGGGGTTGGCCGCGGACTTGCCGGGCTCGTCGTTCCACTCGTCCCGGATGACCCGGAACCGGAACGAGGACCCGTATGCACCGGCTTGCAGGCCGGGCAGCAGGTCGCGGTTGTAGCTCGTGTCGAAGAGCCCGACCTCGCCGACGGCACTGTCGGGGTCCTCACGCAGATCGTCGATGGTGCCGAGGATCTTCTGGTCGATCTGCATGTCGTAGCCGTGGTTGAACAAGCACTTAACGTTGTCGCGCTGCTCGGCCATCGTCTTGGCGAACGCGCCCTGGGCGGTCCGCTCGAGGAAGTTCCCCTCCCAGTACGAATCGATCTCATACCAGGTGTCGAACGGCGAGAACCGGCTGACCAGCGTCCCGAGCCCGCCAGCGTCGGCGCCGTCGGCGGAGCGCAGTACCGCGCCACACGCCATGACGGCACGGACGATGTCCAGATCACGCAGGGTTTCCATTGCCACCGTCCTGGTTCGGGTCTGGTGCGGGAGCCGGGTCCGGTGGGGTCGGCTGGTCGATCGGCACGGCGCCGGGCATCGTGCCGTCGGTCGGTGGCTGCAGCTGGACGCTGAACAGGCCGGTATGGACCAGCAGGGACCAGTCGCTCGCCTCAATGGCGTCTCTGACGCTGTTCGGCTCGTAGCCCGCGCTGACCAGCTGGCTGAAGGTGTTGGCTTGCTTGTTCTGGACGTCGGCGGCGTCCGCCTGGTCCTCGAGCAGGAACGTGACGTCCCGGCTGTCGTACCAGAGCCTCACCGGTGTCCCAGTGCTCGGCGCCTGGACCAGCACCGACAGGGCCGCACACGCCGACCGCCACTGCGGGCGGGCCCACTTGTCGCCGAACAGCCGCCGCGCCTGGCCGAAGTTGTTGTACGTCCCAGCCGCGAGACCCTCCGACAGGCCCACGATGATCGGCGGCACCCCGCCCGCCGCCGCGATCCGCGTCTCGCCCGCGCCCTGCGTGGCCTTGAAGTCCAGCTCTTTCCAGTGCGCGCCGAGGGTCTTCACGTCCGCGCCGCCACCCAGGTACAGGGTCTTGTACGCGTTCGAAACGCCCTGGTGACCGGCGTTCATGGTGGACTTGAACTCTTCGAACTGGGTCTTGGTCATCTCGGCGGGCAACAGCACCGCCATGTTCGGGGTCGCCGCATTCAGAAAGAAGCGGCGTTTGTGCTCGGTGGCGCCCTTGTCCGCTTGAATCTCCGCGAGGACCGGCGTCAGCCATGACATGCCCCGGTACTGCGCCTCAGGGTCGGGGATCGGAGACCAGTGCGCACAGTTCTCCGGCAGGTAGAACACCGGGGTGGCCTTGCTGATGTCGCCGCCGGGCCGGTACCGGTACCCGGCCACGTCCGAGGCCGCCGCTTCCTCCGGCGGGGCCGTCAGGACAATGTCGACCCAGTCGGGGCGGAGCCTGCGCAGCCGGTCCCCGTCGCGGACGATGTAGCAGTTCCCTGCCAGGGAGACGTCCTGCTCCATCTTCGCGAGCAGCTCACCGGTGGTGCCGTTCGGCCACGGTGTTTCCAGGATGCCCAGCTCGGGTGTGCCGAACAGGTCACCGGGCCGGCCGTTGTTGATGCGCTGCCACTGGAAGCGGACCTCGCTGAACAGCAGCAGCCGCGAAAGGATCACCGAGAAGATGACGCCGTTGGCCTTGTAGGCCTGCTGCACGTACTGGGTGAAGTTGTGCTGAGTGCGCTCGACGTCGCCGGTCATCTGCCCCGACCCGAAGATCGGGTAGGAGATGCCGCCGAACGTGAACGCGTTCGGGGGCCACGACTGGTCGAACCCGCTGGAGCGCTCCTCCGCGTCACTGTGGCGGCCGAGGGCACGGCCCAGCAGAGAGGTCACCGGCCCTCCTTCCCGTCACGCTTGTCGACGTCGATCAGGACCAGGCACCCAGCGGCGAGCAGGATCCCCGCGGTCATCAGCGCGGCCGGCAGGTCAACGGCCAGGCCGATGCCGACCACGAACAGCAGGCACCCGAGGGCCACCCCGAGGCGGGCGAGCAGCAGCGGGCTCATTCGTAGAAGGCCCATGGCGCCACGACCTCCTCTGCCTGTCCGCACGCCTGCGCGTGAGCCATCACGGCCGCCACGGCCAGGTCGATCTTGCGGGGGGAGTTCTTGGCGTCCTTCTGGATGCGCGACCCGCGCTGGTCGGTCTTGATCGAGCAGTTGTCCATGTGCCGCGCGAGCCGCTGGTCTCCGGAGTGAGTGAGGCCGCCGTTCAGGACCGCCTCGTAGAACCGCTGCGTGGCCGGCACCATCCGCTGCGGGGACTGAGGGAACTCCACGATCGGCAGGCCTTCGCCCTCGAGCACCTGGTAAGTGCGGGCCCACCGGAACGGGTCGCACACGATCTGCCGGACCTGCCACCGGCGGCACGCCTCACGGATCGCGTCCTCGACATCAGCGATCGGCACCCGCCAGCCAGGCCCTGACTCGGGCGGCTTCTCCCAGCACTCGACCACGTCGATGTGCGGCGTCTCGCCGATCTCGACCACGACCAGTGCGGTCGAGTCGTTGCTGAAGCTGCCGTCGAAACCGAGCACGACCTCGGCCAGGTCCGGGACGCTGCGTTCCTCTGTGCAGCGCGACCATGTCCCTGCGGGCAGCCACGCCGATGCGGTCGATACCCACTGGTTGCAGCGCTTGGTGCGGAATCCCGCCTCGGGTGTCTTGATGACCGCGGCGGCGAAGTCCTCGGCGGCGACCAGGTCACCGAACCCCGGGTTGGCCTGCTTCCAGGTGGCCGGGTCGCGGTGGTCGTCCTTGGGGTCGGCGGGCTCCCACCAGGCCATGAAGAACGACGGGTCCTCGACCTCGCCGGACGCCACCCGCTTGCCGTGCTGGTACAGCGAGTAGCACAGCGAGTCGCTGCCGGTGGAGTCCGTGCGTACGCCCGCCGTGGTGATGCCCACCATCAGCGGTTCGACCCGGGCGCCCGAAGCGAGCGCCATGACGTCCCACAGTTCACGGTTCGGCTGGACGTGCACCTCGTCGAAGATGACCTCGTGCGGGTTGAGGCCTTCCTTCGTGAACGCCTCAGCGCTCAAAGCCCGGTAGATCGACCCCGTCGAGGGGACCTCGATCACGTCCCGGTAGCACTTGCAGACCTCGGCGAGCTCCGGCTCCATCTCCACCATGCGGCGTGCCGCAGTGAAGACGATCTTCGCTTGTTCCTTCTCGCCGGCGCACGAGTACACCTCGCCGCCCTCGGGCCCCATCACCAGCCCGTACAACGCCAGCCCGGCACCGATCGCCGACTTGCCGTTCTTGCGGGCCACACCGATCAGGCCCTGCCGGTGCCGGTAGCGGCCATCGGGGCGGCGGGCCAGCAGGTGACCGAGGCTCTTCCGTTGCCACGGGCGGATCAGGATCGGGGAGCCCGCGTTGCCGGCGACCGAGTCCTTGGTGATCCGGCACATCTGCTCGATGAACTCGCTGGCGTGCTCGCCGTCACCGCGCTGTACGTCGGCCGGCGGAACCGTGGTGAGCCAGCGAGGGGGCCAGCCCTCAACCCTGGCGGCTGGCACGCAACGCCTCAAGCTTGCTGACCCTGGTCACCTCGGCCACGCCAAGGCGTGTGCGGGCGGCGGGGTCGAAGCCGAGCGTGCCGAGCGCCGTAGCGAGTTCCCGCTGGAACGTCGCGACCATCCGGCCATCACCCGGGTCACGGGTCGCCCGGTACCGCTCACGGGCCACCGCGATGTCATCGGCCAGCCGGCACGCCATCTCCACCGAGGTCATGTCCGACTGCGGAGAGATCCACGAGATACCCGCCTGCCAAGCCCTGTCCCACACCTGACGGCCCGCGAGCCCAAGGTCAGCCGGATAGTCCGGGACGCCGTCTGCGGCAGGCAGTGCCACGACCGTGCCCTCCTTGGGCGTCCGGTCAGGGCGGGCCGTACCTCGCTTGCGCTTGATCTCGTTCGGGACCGGTGGGCGACCAGTGCGAGCCACAAGTCACCCCCGAACCGGATTCTGACTTTCGACTGTGCGTGAAGAGAGTTGGCGATGGGTCAGCGGCACCCCCTCTGACCTGGGAAAACGTACCCGCCCCCCTCCATGCCCCTGACCTGCGGAAACGCTAACGATCTCCACGGGCGCTGTTGCATGATCGGCATTCGGGGCGGTAGTTCGAGGGGTCGCTGGTTCCGCCCTTGGAGCGGGGCACGATGTGACCGGCGGTGATGGGGTTGTTGGGAGTACCTGTGGATCCACAGTGCACACAGGCCGCGTCACTCACCTTGTATGCACGACTCATGACAGCGTGCTCACCTGCTAGTCCACGCTCTGCTGTGGTTCCTCGTGCGCGTGAGGCTGCGCGTGTGTGAGGTGGACAGCGTGGTCCTGTGCTGAGTGCACCGCAGTCCAAGCATGGCTTGGGTGCCATGGCTACTCGGCGTAGACGATGCCCGCGCGCATGACGGGGATCTCTGGTGAGGACGCCACCCTCACGTACACGTTGTAGGACAGCCCTGCTGTGAGGGTCACTGTCTGGCCTGGCCCGACCAGCATGACGGCTTCACCAGCGCTCCATGCTGCGGTGTGGAAGTCGCTGCTGCTCAGTGCTGTGCCGTCGCGGATGACGGCCATCTCTACTGTGAGCGCGGTCAGGGTGACGTTTGCTGTGACGGCCACATGGAGGTACTCCACTGAGAGGGCGGGTATGCGCATGTCCCCCTCCTCAGATGGTGGGTGGCCTGGCAGACCAGCCCCGTGCGGGGGCGGATGCGGCCCATGCCCGGGTGGGCGGGCCTGCGCTGATGGTGATGTCGGCTCCGGGGTTGACTCCGACCAGGGGCATGGCGGTGTCGGTCTCGGTGGCCCGTCCCAGCGTCCGCGCTTTGGTGCGCGTGATCGCCCTAGCGGTATCGGTCTCGGATGGCTGGCCGAGGGCCCTGCTCTTGAGGCGGCCGATCTGTAGGGCGCTGTCGGTCTCGGCGGTCTGGCCCATGGTGCGGGCCTTCGCCCTCGAGATCGCCGCACTCGTATCGGCTTCGGATGCCTGGCCGAGGGTGCGCCTCTTTGCCCGCGAGATGGCCTGCGCGGTGTCGGTCTCGACGGCTTGACCGAGGGTGACGCTCTGGCCGGCCGATGCCGTCCAGGTGGTGACGAGGATGTACCGGTCTGGCGCTGGCGTGGTCCAGCTGACCGACGACGCCTCTGCGGCGGTTCCTGCGCCGAGCTTGTAGGCGACGTATGAGGTGGAGGTGCTGGCTCCGGACCCTTGGGTTACCGCGGTCAGTGGTGTGGCTCCGGACCATGCCGTCCAGTTCGGCGCGGTGGTGACGGCTCCGTGTACGGCTCCGACGGCGAGCACGAGCTCACCGGTGGCGGCGAGGGTGCCTGTGCTGACGGTGGGTGTGGTGCTGCCTGCCGAGGCGTCCACGGTGGCCTTGGTTGCCACGTCGAGCGCGGCCACACCGCGCCAGCGCGACCAATGCAGGGCCGCGTCGTGGTCCCCGGCCGTAGTGATCGTGGCGGTAGCGCCCTCGCCGCCTACGGCCAGCCGGTACCACGTCTGCGCGTCCTGGTTGTTCAGCGCGCTCGCTGCCGTGATCTTCGTGAAGCCGCTGACACTGTTGATGACCGTGTTGGAGTTGGCCGCGATGATGTCGAGGTCGCCGACCGTGGGCGCTCCGGACGGCAGGGTGTAGACGTGGCCCGCGTTCCCGTCGGCGAACCCTACGGCGTTGGACGCGACCGGCGAGATGGGCATTAGGCCGCGCGGTAGAACCCGGCAGCGGCAATCACAGCGGTGAAGTCCGTGCCGTCCGGGGTGAGCACGCAGTCCAGCTTGACCAGCGGCACGACGGTCGAGTCCGTACCGGTGGTGGTGTCCGGGTCGTAGCAGACCAGCAGCGCGCTGATGGCGTTACCGGCCGCTGCGGTCCACACCAGGTCGGGCATGTCGACGTCCACACGGTCGTTGGTGTCGTCGACCGTCGCGACGATGGACGCAGTGACGGTCTTGCGGCCCATCGTGGTCTGCTCGTTGGAGGTGCCGGCCAGCAGGGTGAGCAGGTCGTCGTAGTCCTTCAGTGTGCTGTCGGTCTCGATGCCGGTGGTCTCGATCGGCACCACGATGAGGGCGTCGTTGGCCGCGGGGAGCTCGGTGTAGTACCGGACCTTCCCCTTGACGATGTTGAAGCAGAAGTCGGCCACGGTTCACCTCCGGACATGCGAAAGGCCCGCGAGCTGATGCTCTAGCGGGCCCTTGACATAGTGGTCTTATGTGGGGTCTCTATCCTTACACACTGTAAGCAGTGCGGCAACCAGGGCGTTCATGAGGCCACCTTCTCGACTCGGGCCGCTGCTTTGGCTTCCATCTTGGCCAGCAGATCGAGGACGTCGCCGATCCGGTACAGCGGCCGTCCTTGGGCGTCGGTGCCGTGGGCGAGGATCTGGGAGCGGTTGGCCCACTGGTAGAGCCGGTTGACCTGGATGCTCGTCCCCAACCGGCTCAGCGCCCTGGAGATCAGCGCGGCATGCGCGAGGGTGTCCTCGGCGGCGGCCAGTAGCCATTCCCGCCGTTCCGCTACGTCGTACTGCTGCCCGCACTCACGGCACCGAACGATGGCAGCACCGAGGCGTCCGTACAAGTCACTGCCGCACCCGTCGCAAGGTCCCGAGTACGCCAAATCCGGAGGTCTGTCGACGCACCTCTCCGCAGCTTCGACGAGCCGTACGACGTCGGCCACGATCTCGTTGGCGGCCTTGTGGCGCCGGATCAGCTCCAGGTGGAGCATGAGCCAGCGGGCGAGGTCCGCGGTTCGGTCGGCCGGCGTACGGCTGCCCCGCACCGTCTTGCATGAGCGGTGGCGGCATGGCCGGGCGCACTGGGGGCCCTCGATGGGCTCTCCGACCTGTTCGGCGACGGTCCGCACCCACCCTGCGAGGCTGTTGTGGATGCGGGCGGCGAGGGTGCTGGACCGGGCGTCGTAGGGCATGGGGGTGTCTGCGGACCGCCGGCCGCCGTCACCTGAGCCGAGACGGCTTTGTCGGGACCTTGTGATAGTGAGCTGCGAGACGCAGAACGGTATGTCGCCGAGCGCGCGTTCGAGGTCGGACAGGCAGGCTCTGCAGATGGACGCGTCACCCGGCATCGGGCGTCCGCATGGGCAGACGACGTGGCTCACATTCCCCCCAAGGGTGGTGCTGTTGTGGCGGTCGGAGGGCTGCACCTGCCTTAAGCCGGGTGCAGCCCTCCGATCTGGTGCTACTCGCGGCGGATGATGGGCCCGTCGAGGAGGCCTTCGTTGTCGAGGCCCTGCAGGTACAGTCCGGTGTCGATGAAGCCGGGCTGGCCCATCTCGTCTTCGAGCCGCTGGGCGGTGGAGGCGTAGAGCTGGGCGACGACGACCCGCATGGCGATCTTGAGGAATGTCGCGTGCAGGTACTCGGGGATGGCGGCGAGCTCTTCGTTGATGGTCTGACCGGTGAGGTCCTCGTCGTCGCGTGCGGCGCACACGCGGACGACGAACCGCAGGACGTCGACCTCGCCGGGTGCTTCGATCTGATCGGCGGCCATGGTCAGCCCTCCTGTCCGGTGGGCTGTGTGATCTTCATACGGAGCAGTGCGATCGCCTTGTCGGTGACCTCGCTCAGTGCGGCCTTCAGCGCCGCGGCCTCACCCGCCGCGTAGACCACGGCGGCGTCGATCTCCTCGGGCGTGATGACGCCCAGGCCGACGAAGAGTTCCTCGCCGTCCGCGTTCAGGAGCTCCACGACGTTGCTGGTCGTGATGTCGCCGGTGTAGCTCAGGGCCTCGTTGACGAAGCCGGCATAGGCCTCGACGACGTCCGAGGCCGCCAACTGGTCTTCCTTGTCGCCCAGGTGGGTCACCGAGACTTCCGGCATGTAGTGGTGCACCAGGTGCTCGATGAGTTCCGCGGTGTCGGGCATGATCTCTCCTGTCTGGCCCAGGGCGGTAGGAACGCCCTGGGCCGTCATCTTGTGGGTCATCGGTGGTCGGTCACTGGGCGATCGGAACAGGCTGGGGGTACCGGGTGAGAAGCCGGTCCCAGACCTCCCGGGCGTAGCCGTCCCGGATGCTGGCGTTGTGCTCGGCCGCTCCCTGCTTGGCGATCGGCTCGTCCGCCGTGTGGTTCCTGCATAGGAAGGCCAGCGAGGCGGGCGTGTCTCCGCCGCAGTCACCGCAGGCGCACGGGGGGCTGCTGGCGGATATGACGGCGAAGGTGGCGATCTCCTTACAGCCGAGGTCGGAGTCGCACCGGCCGTCGTGGCCGAGTTCCTCGGGCCGCACTCCGTACGGGGTGCAGCCGAGGTCAATCTCGGCCTCGGCGAGGGCCTGAAGCGGCTTGATACCGCGCTTGGCTGCGATCTCGTTGCTGAGGCGGTAGAGAGCGATCATCTTCCGCAAGGACGAGACGGGCGTGGTGGTGGTCATGCCGGCCGCGTCGGCCATCTCGAGGATGCGCCCGTCGGTGAGATCGGCGGTCACGGTGTTGATGTCGGTCATGCTGTCTTCCTTTCGGTGGGGTCTTGCTCGGTTCGGGTGTGCAGGTCATCGATGGACTGTTGCAGTCGCTCGGACCGCGCCTTGGTGTCGGCGATGTGGTGGTCACGCAGGGCGGATTCGGCTTTGTGGCACGCCGTCTTGAAGTGGCGGTAGCTGATCCAAAGCCAGACGGCGAGCACGGTCTCGATCCACATCCAGCCGAGAATGACGGTCATCACTAGTTGCTCCCGGCGGCCGGCGCCCGGGTGATGCCTGTGGACTGCATGCCGCGCCTGATGAGCTGGAGGGCGCGGGCGAGGTGCTTCCGGCACAACAGGATCTCGGCGGCCGGGTCGAGGACTTCACCCGTGCATTGGTTGTCGCCCCTGCCCAAGTAGCGGCAGCGCTCCAGCTTGGCGGCGGTGGGCTTCGGGGTCAGGCTGGACCTCTCGGCCTTCGGCGGCCTGGCGGTCGTGATGATTCCCACGGTTGAGCTCCTTTCGTTCAGACCGACGCGGTGTCGGTCTGTGGGGGTAGAGCAGATTTGCTTCGGGCTGCTTGGCGCTGGCGGGCAACACGCCTGAGCCCCCGGTTGCGGCTGCTGGCGTCAGGGTCGAGGCCGGGACGGTCGAGCGCCCAATGCCGGCTGGGCGCCTCGGGCCAAAACCAGAGCTCGCGGGCCTGGAGCCGAGCGGCGGAAAGGCGCTTTTTCCAGCCACCGGCGCTCAGCCCCAGCAAGGTCCGGGCAGCTTCGTAGTTGCCTTGGGTCACGAGCGCGTCCAGGGTTTCCCGGTGCCGGGGTGACAGGTCACGCCACACCTGTACGACGGCGATCTCCTCGATGACGCGCTCCTCGAACGGGGAGACGAGAGCGCGGCCCCCGTGCCAGTAGCGGGCCCATCGGGGCGGTGTGTCATCCCGGCCGCGGCGGGCCATGTGCCGGTCGAGCCCGCAGTACGAGGACTCTTCGTCGTTTGCTGCGCCGACGGCACGGCGGGCCGCACGGAACAGTTCGGTGCGATCCGGTGGCGGGTCTTGGTACAGCCGCTCGACCATGGCGGCGGCAGCGACGTCGCCGGCTTCGTCCTGGTCGAGGATCAACCAGTGCGTGCTGCGTGCAACGTGGCGAGCCATCCCGGTCAGATCGTCGAACGTCCAGCCGCCTGGCAGCCCCTCAGCCATGGCTGGTGTCCTCCCGGGTCAGGTGGTCGAACAGTTCGACGGCGGCCTTGCGGACCGGTCCGACGCGGATCTCGGTGAGCATCCGGCGCGCCGCGGTGAGGGTCTTGGTCTCCTGGAAGCAGACGCCGACGCACAGCGCGGCCTTGCGGGCGAGAGGGTCCGACACCTGCTCGTCGGCCAGGGCCCGGCAGCGGGCAGCGAGGTCACGGTTCATCTCGGTGTCTCCACCTATCGGAGGCCAGGGAATCGCTGACAGAAGTGACACAACCTCGAATGTGGGTTGTGACCTGGTCTTTCGCGTTGTGACAGAACGCGGACAGATGCATGACACAACCGTCCGGGGATGACAGAACCGCGCCCACGCTGCGAGTAGTTCTGTCATCCGGCTGAAGTTCTGTCATCCAAACGTCACCCCATCTGTCACAGTCGTTTTCGCAGGTCAGCCAGTTGTGTCATTTGTGTCAGCGGTTTTGAACAGATCGATATGAACGGCGAACTCTGGCGACTTCGCCCGACCTCCTTTCGGCGACCTCGCCGGGGCGGGGAGCCGCCGGATGTAGCCGTGGGCTTCGAGGGTGGTGAGGATCGGGGCGATGTCGGCGGCGGCAGCGAACGTGCTCTGCATGCCTCGGTGAACATCGCGCTGAGTAAAGGAGTCACGCTTCTCCTGCGGCTGCTTGCCGAGCCACGCGACGACCTGGCGGGCGAGGTCGAGACTCGGCGCTTCCCGCATGGAGCCGAACGCGGCCATGGCGTGCTCCGCGTAGTACCGGCCCACTCCGATAGCGGACCGCATCGTGTCCTCGGTGATCTCACCCTGGTAGCCGTCTTCGAGGTGCTGGGCGAGGTGCAGCAGTCCTGCGATGCGTACGGCCGCGCCGGTGAGTTTGCTCGCCCAGTCGCGCAGGTTCTGCAGCTCGCCGCCGTTGGAGCGGAGCTTGGGCTCGATCTCGTCCATGAACTCGATGACGAGCTTGCGGGCGCCCTCGGCGAGGTTGAGCGTGAAGGGGGAATCCCACGCGGCCAGCGACATGACGAGGGCCTTCATCTTGGTCTCGTAGTCCTTCCGGACCTCATCCGAGACCAGGTCGGGCTCGCTCTTGCGGTATCCGACGTAGTCATCCGGCACCGAGTAGAGGAACCGTGCGAGGAGCCCCTGCCCACGTAGGCGCGGCTTCTCCGCGATGAAGGTCAGGACGGTGGGCTGGATGCATACGCCGATCGTGAGAGCGGGTGCCTCGACGTACTCGGACCGGCCGCGCCGGTTGATCTTCAGGACGTCTCCGGCGTGTCCTTCGAGGAAGGGAGACAGCGCGGGTACGCCGTTGGAGTATCGGCCGCAGATGATGTCGAACAGGTCGCCCTCGGCGGACAGGGCGGACAGCCGGCCGCCTTGCTCGGCGAGGAGCGAGGAGCACTCCTCGGGTGTCACGTTCTTGGCGATGAGTTGGACCTCGGCGGGCATCTCCGCTTCGGCCTTCTCCAGAGCACCCGCCGCGTCCACGGCCTCCGCGAGGGCGGTGGTGGAACCGGTCTTCGCCTTCGCGCGGGCGTCCTTGTCGGCCTCCTCCAGCTTGATGCGAAGGATCTCGGCCTCCCGCCGCCTCTCCTTGGACTCGGCGTTGAGCGCCTTCTCGGCTGTGTACAGCGGGGTGGTGAACGCTCGGAACACCGCTGACTTGCGGGTGCCTGGTTCCGCCACGGCGGCGATGAAGAGGTTGGTGGGCTCCACCCAGGAGCCGCGGACTCTCACCACGACCTTGCCGCCGGCCGCCGTGGCCAGTGCTCCGAGCGCCAGAGATGAGGAGATGTCCACGGGCGTCTGTGTCTCTTCCGCGACCGCTGTGACCATGTCGCCCAGCCACGGCGCGAACGCTTCGGCGGGGAAGGCCGGCAGGTTTCGCCGGGAGCCGAGCGGAACCATGTCCTCCCACGACTCCGGCTCGGCTGGCTCCGGCGGGGTGTCGTGAGGGATCCCGGCATCGTCGGCGATCGTCTCCGCCTTCGTGCGTGTGCTCACGCCGCCCTCCCGAACGCGGAGGAGATTGTGGCCCGCGACTCGTGCTCACTGAGCCCGATCGACTCGGCGGCCTGCATGAGTGCCGTCTGCGCGGCGTACGGCTCGACCTGGCCTTCTCCGACCATGTCGACGGCCCGGCAAGCAACCCAATGGAGCACGTTGTTCCGCTGTCCTACGGGCGCGTTGAGAAGGGTGTCGAGCAGGCCCACGAAGCGGCTACGGGGGCGTCCGCCTTCTGCGGCACGAGGCGCAACCTGGGGACTGGGCGGCCGGACGGGAGTAGGCGGGTCCGCGAGATCAGCCAGCCAGCTGGGCAGCGGGATCGGGTCGGAGTCGATGACGACCTCGTACGGAGCGCCGCCGACGATCGAGCCGGGGCCTACGACGTATCCGCCACCGGGAGTGCCGTCGGCGTTGAACCCGGCTCGCACGTCGATCATCGGGCCGACCTTGCCTGCGCTGTTACGGATTGGCCGCTCTTGGATCGCCTGGTAGTACAGGTGCGTACCACCGGACGCGGTCCGGACCGTGAACGTGTGCGGCCATTCCTCGCCACGCTGTTCGCACAGCACCGCCAGCACATCGGCGCCCTCGTTGACGCCCGGCGTCTGCCACTCGGGCGGGAGGTCCTGGCCGGGCTTGGGGGTGTCGAGGTCGAACACGACCAGGTTGGACGGTTCGCACGCGACACCGAAGTTGGGGTCATCGGCGGGCCAGTTTTCCCAGATGACCGCCGGGTCCGAACTGCGTCGCTGCTTCCACGGCCAGCCGCGACGCGGTGCCTTCTCGGCCTTGCACCGCTGACAGTCCGTCAGCCGGCCTTGACCCGGTGCATGCCCGTGGTCGCCGCCGGTCGGCGTCCCAGCCGGGAACGCCGCCCATGCGAACCGCTCGGCGAGTGAGGCGGCAGACCGGCCCCTGTTCCGCGTGCTCATCGGCCCCGGCCTTCGAGGGCGTCAATGACGTCCTGGCGGTCGGCGTCGGCCCGCAGAAGCAGCAGCGCGTGATGGATGCGACTCCGCTGGTCGATCGCTGCGGCGATCTCGAAGGTCAGAAACTTGATCGCAGCCGCGGCCAGGTCCTCACGGGTCTCGCCGGTCAGATTGGCCGGAGCGTCCCCGTCTTCGCTGCTCGTCAGGCTGTCCTGGTCTTTGATCGCGACCCCCCAAGGTCAACACAATCGAATGCGCGTATGAGAGCTCACGGCGTCGCAATGGTGCGGTAGGCCGGTGAGGGTAGGGCTGATTCGTCCGCCGCTCAGCGATACCGGGCGGGGTGGGGGTGCGCCCTACGCGCGAGCCAGCTCGTCCTGGCGAGCCTGCTCTTCGATCCAGGAGATGACGTCGGACTCCCAGGCCACGAGGCGGGAGTGGAGACGGAAGATCCGGGGGCCTTCGCCCTTGTGCCGGAGCCACCGAATGCTGCCCTCGGTGAGGGTGGTGATCTCCAGGATCTCCACGAACGGGAGAAGACGGTCGCCACGACGGGCGGTAACCGGGGTGCTCGCTGGGGAGTCCTTAGAACTCCGTTGGGCGCCGTTGGGGGAGTTGCTGAGTCGGGGCTTTGTCGGATCTTGTATCTTCTTCATACGAGCACTTCCGTCTCGAATCGCGCCTGACCGGGCTTGGTTCCACGGGTGTTCCAGAGGCCAGGAGGCAGCAACCTCCTGGCCTCACCCGTTTCAGGGTGTCACTTCCATCACGGAAGATCAGCCGTTCCCAAGAGGATACGACGGCGTACGACGGCCAACCGCCGTCGCCAACGCTATGCAGTCACATTGTGACCAAGGTCACAATTCTTCTTCCACGTGTGTAACCTATCAACCGCCCTATTTGCCTAGCCGATGTCACTTCCATGCGCACGCCTGTTCGATGACCATCGTTGACAAGCGATGTCCAGCGATGGACACTGGGGGTCAACACCACTTCCCCCAGCTAGGCAAGGGATTGTCACCCCATGGAGACCAGAGGCGCCATCATCCGGCGACGACGCGAAGAGTTGCGCCAGAGCCAGATCGACCTGGCCTCGGTAGCCGGGGTCGCGCGAGCCACCGTCGGCAACGTTGAGCGGGACGCCGGTGAACCCGAGCGCCGGACACTGCTGGACATCGCACTCGTTCTCGGCTGGCAGCCGCACGGCACCCTGGATGCGCTCACCGAGGGCAGGGAGCCCGACTCGCTGCTCCCTCCGGATGTGCTCCAGCGGATCCTCGAAGTCATCAAGAACGTCCGCACGTCCGACAAGGCGGACGAGAAGATCTTCAGGCGGACGGCCGATGCCTACGTCGAGTTCATGAGGGTCCTGGCTGGTGTCGATGGCGATCTAGACATGGCAATCGGCAGCCGTGAATTCAGGCGATTCGCCAGCCTTCTCTTTATCCGCCTGTCGCAGTCCAACGTCATCGATGAACGGGTCCTGGAGACGTTCAGGGCCGCGGGATGGTCGGGCATTCTTGATGCCCGAGACCGCGATTCGACCGCCCCTCATAACCTGATGAGGGCCCCCGGCACGTACGCCCCGGAGGTCTTGGAAGAACTCCGCGCGATCAAGGACGTCCTGGCTGATCAGTCCCAGTTCCTCAACGAGATGAGCGACGCTGCCCACGCCTTCTATCGGTTGCCTGCGAGCATCCAGGTGGCCCTCAGCAGCGGGGAAATCCTGGACACGACGTCCTTCACCGCCACCGACGACGACAACCGTCAGGTCACGTTTGTCGGGCTGATGATCCTGCCCCGGGCGGGTCGACGCCGAGCCAGGGCGCATCACACATGGGTGGCTCGCATCGTCGGCGCATTCGGTGAGGTAAGCCGTACGGCGATGGACGTGTTCGCGAAATGGATTGAGCCTACGGATGGCCCCGATGTGGTGCCGGCGTACAGCGCCTCGTACGTCGCCCGAATGGCCAAAGACATGACAGACGACGATTCGCCGGACGAGGCGGACCGCCTCTTCGATGATGCCCCCATCGCGCCCAGAGAGGAGCACGATGGCGAGAGTTAAAGATCTCTGGTTCTCCGAGGTCAAAGACCCGGCCGACCCCGACGGCAAGCGGAAGATCAAGCGGAAGACCGCCAAGCATCCCCACAACGGCGGCAACCCCGAGGCCGCCCGATGGCTCGCGATCTGGATCGGGCCGGACGGCAAGGAGAAGTCCAAGGCCTTCAAGGTCAAGGAGAAGGCCAAGACCCACGGCGCCAAAATGGAAGCCGACGTCGAGCGCGGCGAGTACATCGACCCCAAGGCCGGCAAGGTCCTGTTCGGCGACCTGGGCCGCCGGTCGCTGAAGCTGCGGAAGGTCGGGGCAGGCACCACCCGCCGGTACGAATCCGCTTTCCGGCTGCACGTCGAGCCGGTGTTCGGCCACCGTCAGGTGAGCTCGATCAAGCCGTCCGAGGTCCTCGAATGGATGCTCGAGCTGGCAGAGAGGCGCGGGTACGGCACACAGGCGATCACCTACATCATCATGGCCGGAATCTTCGACCTCGCCGTGGCGGACAGCATGCGACGCGACAACCCCGCCCGGTCCCCGATCATCACCCCGCCCCACCACGAGACTCCGGAGCGGGACGCCTGGTCGGCCGAGCGGATCTGGTCGGTGATCGACGCACACCCGGAGTCGGCCGCCCCGTACCGGGCCATCCCGATCGTCTCGGCGGGATGCGGGCTGCGACAGGGCGAAGCGTTCGGCATCGCCCTGGAGGACTTCGACTTCGAGGCCGGGAAGGTGGACATCTGCCGGCAGGTCACCAAGATCGGGAAGCAGTACGTCTTCAAGCTGCCCAAGGGCGGCAAGGTGCGGACGGCTCCGGTGTCGCCCGGTGTCGCCCGCGCGGTGCAGGCGCACATCGAGGCCTACCCGGTCCGGGCGTACACGCTGCCCTGGATGAAAGAGGACGGCAAACTGGCCGAGGAAGAGCACACCTGCGAGTTGCTGTTCTTGTGGCACGGTGACGACAAGCGGACGCACGGCGCCCCCATCCACGCGGCCTCCTATGACTACGGGGTGTGGAAGCCCGCGCTCGTGAAGGCCGGTGTCATCCCGGCGCCGGCGAAGCGGGCGGGCCGCGGTGGCAGGTTGCGCTACGAGGTGGCAAGGCAGGACGGTACGCACGCGCTCCGCCACTACCTCGCGACCACGCTCCTTGATGCCGGGGTGTCCCTGGCCGGGGTGATGGAGTTCCTGGGGCACAGCAAGAAGGGCAAGCCCGTGACGCTCGGCGTCTATGCCCATGTCACGGAGGAGACCTACGAGAAGGCACGGAAGGCGATCGACAAGAGCCTGTTTAAGCTCCGCGCGGTGAAAGATCGTTCCGGCTCTGCCGGAACTGGGGCGGAACGGGCGGTCTAGGGGTGATAGAAGAGAGTACTTCTCACCAGGTCAAAGGCCTGGTAGCAAGATCCACCGTGAGAACGCCCAGTTCTTCT
>JAOPYO010000438.1 GCA_025964575.1 Actinomycetes bacterium | reverse complement strand
CCAGGAACGTCGCGGTCGTCGCCACGAACCGGTCAGCGTCATCGAGCCACGGAAAGTGGCCTGCTTCTGGTTGAACGACGAGCCCGGCGTTCGGGAACAGCTCGGCGAATTCGGCCACGACGCTCGGAATCGTGTTCAGGTCGGTCTCTCCGGCAAGCAGCAGCACCGGCGCGTTGAATGCGGCGAGTGCCGCGCGAGTGGCCGCCGAGTCGAAGGCGCCCTCAGCGCCGAAGGCGGCTGCGGCTTCGTTGTTCCGATGGCCGTCCTGGGCCGCCTGGTGGGCTTGTGCCGCCGCATCCCATCGGCCGTAGAAGAAGGGGTCGATGGCCTTCCAGCTGTCGTCGGTGGCGTTGCCGGCCACGATTGTTTCAAGAGCCGCGAAGGCCGCTCCGAACCAGGGCTCGTCCTTGCGGAGCTGCGCGGTCTCAAGCCGGGACTCCCCCGTGGCCGCGATGCCGACGGCCATGGTGCTCGGAGTGATCAGAACGAGCTTGCTGACGCGTTCTGGGTGCCGGGCCACATACAGCGCGGCGAGGTTCGCGGCGGCGCAGTGCGCGAGCAGGTCCAACCGGTCAAGACCAAGGTGCTCACGCAGAGCCTCGACATCATCGACAAGTCGGTCACAGCGGTACGAGGCGGCATCCTCCGGTATCGCGGACTGGCCGGTGCCCCGAGGGTCCACCACGATCAACTGCCGATGCGCCGACAGGCCGCCGAGTTCACCCAGGTAAACGGAGTCCTGCATCGGGCCGCCCGGCAGGCAGATCACCGGGACGCCCTCTCCGAACACGTGGTAAGCGAGATCGGTTCCATCGTGTGCGGAGTAGGTAGGCATGGCGAAGATCCTGTCAGCGGCGTTCCGACCAAGGCAACCGACTAGCCCGACGGGTCTCCGGGGCCTGCGTTCCTAGTAAATCGCTTGCCGGGCCGCGGGCCGCCCGCCTACGGTGCCGCCATGGGTATGGATTACCGCCAGTACTACCTCTGATCGGAACCCGGGTCCGGCATCCGGCGAGCCGCGTTCACAGCGCCGTATCGCGAGCCGTCGTACCCGTGCGGCCTCATCCGATCGGACATCAAGGAGTACCGCGCATGCAGCGCAAATCTGCCCACATCGCCATGTTCACCGTACCGGCGGCCGGTCACATCCACCCCAGCCTGGAGATCATGCGGGAGCTGACCGCCCGCGGTCACCGCGTGACGTACACCGTGACGGAGGAGTTCGCCGCTGCCGTGGAAGCGGTCGGCGCCGAGCCGGTGTCGTACACCACGACCATGCCGTCCGAGGCCGGCGGCGGGGAGTACCCGGAGGAGGAGATCCCCGCGATCACGATGTTCCTAAACGAGGCGGTCCACGTCCTGCCGCAGGTGACCGCGGTGTACGAGGACGACCGACCGGATCTCGTCCTCTACGACATCGGCGGCTGGCCGGGGCTCGTCCTGGCCCGGCGCTGGGGCGTGCCCGCCGTACAGATCTCGCCGACCTTCGTCGCCTGGGAGGGTTACGAGGAGCTGATGGCGCCGGTCGTCGAGGCCCGCATGCGGGACCCGCGCGGCGTCGAGTACTACGCGCGGTTCTCCGCGTGGCTCGCCGAGAACGGTATCGAGGACGATCCGGACCGCTTCGTGGCCCTCCCCGAGCGATCCGTGGTCACGGCCTGGCGGGCGACCCCGGCGTAACTCGCCGGTCGCGGGAACTGCGGGAGGAGCTGCGCGCGGCCGGGGGCGCCCTGCGAGCTGTTTCGGTGATCGAGTCGTACCTGCCCTGACCTCCCTGACCGGTCCCGGCCCACGCCGTGACCGGTCCTGGTGCAAGCGTGGCTCGGCCGGCGTTTCACGAACCCGGAATGGATATGCAGATCGGCTCCTAGGCTGAATGACATGAGTGACCAGATGCGCCTCGCGCAGGTGACGTTGAGGCTTGAGGATGCCCAACGCCGGCTGTATGAGGTGTTCGGGCGGGTAGCGCGCCCGAAGCGGGTAGAAGGATGCCCGCACTGCGTCACGCCTGGCGAAGAGCGCTGCCTGTCGGAGGGTCCGGTCGCCTCCATCGAGGCCGCGGATTTGGCTCGCTATGCCGCCAAGGCCCTCACCACCTGGGGCGGAACCGCAGACCTGCGCTACTTCCTGCCCCGGCTGCTGGAATGCGCCGCCAACGACGCCTTCGTCTACCCCGACCCCGAGATCGTCTTCGGCAAGCTCGCCGCCGCCGACTGGCAGCATTGGCCCGGCGATGAACCCGACGCGATCAGTGACTTCCTCTTCGCGTGGTGGAGCGCGACCCTGCACCGCGACTCGACCTGGCCCCCGATCGGCACCATTGTGTGCTGCCTGGCGGCCACCGGCTCCGATCTGGCCCCCTACCTTCAGGCCTGGAGTCGTCTGGACACCCAAGCCGCGGTCCGGCACCTGCATGACCTACTGGTCACCGATGTGCGCTGGACACCTTCGCCGCGCCTGACCAACGCCTTTTGGGACCGCGGCGGCACGCCCCACCACCAACTGCTCACCTGGCTGAGCACCGGCCCCGCGGCCGGCGCAGTCGAGGCCGCCTTCGACCGCGAAACCCGCGAACCCGTGCTGGACCTGCTGGCCACCATTCACCCGTGGGTGACCCCGCCCGAGCACGAGTGGCCTACGTCCACTGTCCCGACGTCATGAACCTGGCGGGCTTCACCCGCATGATGGATGCCCCAGCGCCTCGTGGCTGCAAAGTCCTCCGCTTCATCACCTACGTCGAGATGCCTGACGGGCTCGACCCCGTGCAACAGGTCACCCGATAACTCGCCGCCGTGCCGTACGCCCTGATCACGCCGAAGGGCGCCAGGGCCCGTATCCCGCCGTCGGTCGCCACCCTGTCGGAGACCGACCAGGGAGTGCTGATGTGCACACGCGCCGAGTCCCTCGACGGTACGGCCCGGATGCTCGCCGGGTTGGGCCGACCATTCGTCATCCGGCACCCGGACGAGCTGCGCGGAGCCGTCCGCGCCTCGCCGCCCTGGCCGACGCGTGACCGAAACCTTTCGACGACGGCGGCGCAGCGACCGAGTCCTGCCCACGTACCTGACCGTCGGTGGCCGTGGCCGCTGACACAACCCCACGCCGAACGTCGGGCAAGATCGCGTCGTCGCTCCTATCGTGAGGTGCCCATGAGCGAGCCCCTGCCTTCGCCGTGCTCCGATGGCTGGGTGATTCTGTCGATGATCTATTCGATTCTGTCAGTGGGTCACCGTAGCCTAACGGTATGTGGTCGGCTGTGCAGCTGCAGACCGCCCCCACCGGAGAGCTGGTGGAGGCGGCGGTAGCCGTGCTGGCCGAGGTGGTGGGGCGGCCGGTTCCCGAGTCGCCCCTGGTATGCCTGGAGCAGGCCGAACGGCTCGGTCTGGGACTGGATCTGGGTGAGGCGGCGCTGGCCGCGCGGGTGGCGGTTGTCGACCGGGCGGGTCAGGCATCGGCTCATCGGTATCCGGGGACCAAGGGATGGCTGCGCATCGCGCTGGGCATGCGAACGGGTCGGGCCGGCGAACGGCTGACCGTGTCCCGCCAACTGGAACGGCTGCCCAAGACGGCCGAGCTGCTGCGGACCAAGCGGCTGCCGTACGGGTACGCCGCCACGATCGCCGAGGCCGTGGTGCGGCTGAACGACGACGACTGTGCCAAGGCCGAGAAGATCCTGCTGGAGCTCGCCGGAAAGGGTGTCTCGGCCACCAAGGTCGCCAAGGTCGGGGCCCGGATCACAGAAGTGATCGCGGAGCGGGACGGCACCGAGCAGCCGCCCGAGGACGCCCGGCGCGGTGACCGGTCATGGTGGAAGCTGTCCAAGTCACTCAACGGCACCTCCTACGTCAAGGGCCGGTTCGGACCGGAGCTGACCGCGCTGGTGCTCGACATCCTGGGCCCGCTCACCAAACCGGCGGGGCCCGAGGACGACCGGGATCCCGCCGAGCGGTTGGCAGACGCGCTGGCGATGCACCTGTCCGGCGGCTCCACCCGCTGGAACGCCACCATGGTCATCACCCTCGATGACCAAGCGGACAACGGGAATCCTTCCGACGGGCGGCAGGAGGGCCGGTTCCAGGCCGACGGCCAGCCACAGCACGCCACCCGGCATGGGGAGGCAAGCACAACCGACGACGGCGCGCATGAGCGCGCGCAGACCAGCCGGAAGCAGCAGGCCGCCTACCCGGAGACCGATCACGACCCCACTGCCCACCCCGACGGAACACCTCACCGCCAGGCGGCCGAGGTGCAGGGTCTCCAGGACCAGCCCACGCAGGACCAGCCCACCCAGAAGCAGCATTCCCAGGACCAGAGCACCCAGGACCGAACCGCCCAGGGTCAGAGCACCCGGGACCAAGCTGCCGAAGATCAGAACACCCAAGATCAGAGCACTCGACAGAGCGGCCCCATCGTCCGGCGGCCCGTATGGCCGTTGGAGCACGCGAAGGTGTCCGCGCACCTGGCCGATGGGACCCCGATCTCGCCCGAGCGGGCCCGGGTCATCGCTCTCAACGCCGGGGTGTCCCCCCTGATCCTGGGAACGGACGGCATTCCCCTCTACCTGGGGAACAGAGCCCGGTTCGTCTCGGCCGGACAACGCCGGGTCCTCGAAGCCCTCTACGAGACCTGTGCGTTCGCCGAGTGCGACATTCCCGCCAGATTCTGCGAGGCCGACCATACGCTCGGCTGGACCGAACACAAACTGACCGATATCAACCTACTTGCACCCTGCTGCTCGTGGCACAACCGGGCGAAATACCGTTACGCCGACAAGATCAGTATGACCCGCGACAACCGCGGACGCTGGATCTACACCTTCAACCGGACTTGGAAGAGCAGGCATTCCGGGACTGGTCGGCAGCCGAGAGGCCCGTAGCCGACTCTCCGGTGCAGCCTCTCCCATCTCCCGGCCTGGTGCCGGTCCCGTAGCCTGCGCGCCAACAGGTCATGCCCAACCTGAACCCCGGCTCCTGGGGCAGGGCACATCACGGCCAGGTCCAAGTACAACGGCAAACCGCGGCCGGCTGAACGAACACCATCAAGATCTACCGGCAGTACGGGCACGAACTCAACGACCTCCCATCGCTTGAACGGCAGCATCGCCCCGAGCACGGCTCAACCAAAATCGGGATCAGGTGGTGGGGCAGATGGAGAAGAGACGGCGCGGCATGCCGGTGGACGCCCTGCAGTTCGGTCACCAGTTGACCCAGCGGACCTCGTAGGGGCCAAGGGTGAGAGCCGTGCCGTTGATAGTGGAGGTGGTGGGATGTGCCCTGGTGTTGACGGCGAGCAGATGGTGCCGCTGCCCGAGCACCTGCACGGCCGGGTTGGAGGAGGTGACGGTGACAAGGTGGGTGCCCGGCGGGAACCACCGGGTGAAGTTCTGCAGCATGGTGAGGGTGGGCGTGCCTGCTCCGGCACTGTCGGTACCCGACCACAGACAGCCTGAACAGTCGCCGCTGGTGGCGGTCTGCGGGCTCCAGTAGAGCGCGGTGGCGGCGCCGCCCTGGATGAACCGCATCAGCGCGGCGGCCTGTACGGCCCCCAGATGCTCGTCGGTCCAGTTGGTCCCGGTCGGCTGGACGTACCACTCCGACCACCAGATCGGCAGCTTGCGGCCGCTCCGGGCACGCAGCCACTCGGTGACCGCGGAGAACTTGGTCAGCTCGGAGAACTCGTTGAGCCGCACGTTGGTCTGATCGGGCATCGCACTGCCGTCGACGGCCAGGAAGTCGGCGCCCTTCTTGTGCCGCAGCCAGTACCGGACCGCGTTGACAACAGTCTGGTCGACGCTGCCCCACGAACCGTTGACGACGCTCGGCGGGCCCACGCCAGGCGCGTTCGAGCTCATCGGCGCGTACGGTCCGCCGATCTTGAGATGGGGGTTCACCCGTTTCAGGGCGGTGTAGACCTGGTTGTAGAGCCTGGTGTAACCGACGTAGTCCAGGCCGGTGCCCTGCCCCAGGAACCCCTTGAACTCGTTCCAGACGAGGTAGTACTTCACGTCGGGGTACCGGCGAGCGACCTGGGCGGCGAGCTTGGCGAAGTCGGCGTAGTGCGCGGCCGTCGGAGCGGTCTCGATGGTCGTCCAGTCGGTATGACCGACCGCGCCGCCCTTCATCCAGTCCGGCGCGCAGCACAGGGTGAT
>JAOPYO010000406.1 GCA_025964575.1 Actinomycetes bacterium | reverse complement strand
GGTGCGATGTGCAGTCGCAGTTCGTCGATCAGCCCCGCCGCCAGGTACTGGTTCACGGTCTGGGCGCCGCCGGCGATCGCGACGTTGGCGTCGCCGGCCGCCTGGCGTGCCTGAGCCAGCGCCGACTCGATTCCGTCGGTGACGAAGGTGAACGTCGTGCCGCCCTTCATCGGCAGTGTCTCGCGCGGATGGTGGGTAAGGCGGATCGACCTATGTGTATCCGCGTCCGCTTGGCTGGAAGTGCTTGACGGTGTACCGCTCGGAAACAGGGGTGGTGCGCCGGGTGCGTAGTGGAGTCAGCCGGTGAACAACTGCGTCACCTTACGGACGAGCTCATAGACGCCGTAGGCGAAGGGCAGCCCCACCCACGCCCAGGCCACCACCACCAAAAGAACGTGTCGTGACTGGTCCTGTTCGGTGGTCACTGTCCCTCTCCCTTCCCCGCCGTCGGCGGGGTCTGCAGCGCCGGCTTCAGGTCCTGCCGTGCCGCCGGAGATTCATGATGCTTGGAGTGCACAGGACGTACGAGTTCGTTGGCGAGGAAGCCGACCGCCAGCAAGCTGATCATGATGTACATCGATGTGGTGTAGAGCGCGGGGCCGGTTTTCCCGGCTTTCTGCTGCGCGTCGGCGATCCCGTTGATGATCAGGGGCCCCAGTACGCCCGCCGTGGACCACGCGGTCAGCAGCCGCCCGTGGATCGCTCCGACCTCGTAGCTGCCGAAAAGGTCCTTCAGGTATGCGGGAATCGTGGCGAAGCCACCGCCGTAGAACGACAGGATGACCATCGCGCACGCGATGAACAGGGGCTTGGAGGCGTCCTTGTTCAGTGCGATGGTCAGGTAGAGCAGCGCGCCCGCACCGAGGTAGACGCGGTACATGTTCTTACGGCCGATCACGTCCGAGGTGGACGACCACGTGATCCGTCCCAGCATGTTGCACAGGGACAGCAGGGCGACGAACCCCGCGGCGGAGCCGGTGGCCACGGGGGCCGAGGTGTTGGCGAAGAAGCTCTTGATCATCGGCGCGGCTTTTTCGAGAATGCCGATGCCTGCGGTCACGTTCATGCACAGCACCACCCAGAGGCACCAGAACTGCGGGGTGCGTATCGCGTTGCGCGCAGAGACGTTCGCCGTGGTGATCAGCGGCTGGTCGGTGACCACCTCGGGGTCCCACCCGGCCGGGCGCCAGCCTGGGGCGGGCACCCGCACCAGCAGGACGCCGAACGACATGAAGACGGCGTACACCACTCCGTGGGTCAGGAAGGTCCGCGCGATGCCGCCCGTGTCGGCGCCGAAGGCCGACAGCATCTCCGTCGACCAGGGGGAGGCGATGAGTGCTCCGCCGCCGAAACCCATGATGGCGATGCCGGTCGCCATGCCAGGGCGGTCGGGGAACCATTTTATGAGTGTGGACACCGGCGAGATGTAGCCGATGCCGAGTCCGATGCCGCCGATGAAGCCGTAGCCGAAGACGACGAGCCAGTACTGCTGGAGCGCCATGCCGAGTGCGGAGAGCAGGAATCCTGAGGAGAAGCATGTCATCGAGACGAACATGGCCCAACGCGGGCCCTTGCGCTCGACCGTGGTGCCGCCGAAGGCGGCGGACAGCCCGAGCATCACGATGGCGATTTGGAACGGCAGCGCGCTGGCTTTCCCCGATAGGTGCAGTGAGGTTTCGAGCGGCGGCTTGAACACACTCCACGCGTATGCCTGGCCGATCGCGAGGTGGATGGAGAGCGCCGCCGGCGGGATCAGCCAACGGCTCCACGAGGGCGGCGCCACGGTCCGGGACGGGTCGAGAAAGGTTCGCAGACCAACGGGACTCAAGCCGGCCACCTCCGGGGGAATGGGGACCAACCGAGATGGTATACGGTATTCAAGCCGCCCGAAAGGCCTAACCCGCCGAATGGATGGAGTCGGCTAAAACCGCGGACTCATGCACTTCGCGTGCCGGTTCCCCGAGCGGTGCGAACGGTTGACCCTGGTCAGCAGCGCCGGAATGGGGCGGGTCGTACACCCGATCGGCTGTTCGCAGGGGCCCTGACCTGCGCCATGGTCACGGGCACCAGGTAGACAGGAAGTTGTTCGGGCTCGTCACGATCGCGTTTGTTGGTATTGCCGAGGGCGAGGCCAGCGACGCGCTGGAGGTCGGCCAGTGAGAAGACCTATCCCTGTTCTGCAAGCGACTGCCGCCTTGGTGCTCGTTTCTGCCACAGGCGTGGCGGCGAGCCCGCAGGAGGTGGATCCGCTCGTCCAGGTAAGCCCGACCGGCAGCCCGTTCCGCGGTGCCACCGCCCACGGTCCGCCCTGCGCTGGCGTTCCCCCCGGCGCTCAGACCGGACGGAACTTCCCGGGCACCGCGGTCGAGCCGTGGGTCGTGGTCAATCCCGCGAACCCGACGAACCTCGTCGGCGGATGGCAGCAGGACCGCTGGTCCAACGGAGGGGCGACCGCGCTGGTCTTCGCCTACACCCAAGATGCCGGAAGGACCTGGCATCAGTCGGTCCAGCCGAAATTCACCCGGTGCACCGGCGGCACGGCAGCGAATGGCGGCGACTACGAGCGGGCCAGCGACCCGTGGGTCAGCATCGCGCCAAACGGGCACGCGTACGCGATGTCGCTGTCGTTCGACGCCCCGAACGACGTCAGTGCCATGCTGGTCGCCACGTCGACCGACGGCGGCAGAACGTGGGGGCCTACGGTGACGCTGCGGCGCGACACCTCGCAGAACGTGCTCAACGACAAGAACTCGCTCACGGCCGACAACTCCAACGCGAACTATGCGTACACGGTCTGGGACCGGCTGGAGTTCCCGACCAAGCAGGCGAAGAAGAAGGCCGGTGAGCACGAGGTCGGCCACCGCGGGCCGACGTGGTTCTCCCGTACGACCGACAGCGGTGCGAGTTGGGAGCCGACGCGCAAGATCTACGATCCGGGTGAGGCCGACCAGACGATCGGCAACCGGATCGTGCAGACCCGCTCCGGCGCCTTGGTCAACGGGTTCGACCTGATCTACAACATCAAGAAGACCCACAAGGTCAGCAGCAGGAACGTCGCCGTGCTGCGTTCGACGGATCGAGGAGCGACGTGGACGTCTGCGACGATCGTGGACAAGCTGCAGTCGGTCGGCGTCAAGGACCCGACGACCGGAAAACCGGTGCGGACCGGCGACATGCTCCCCGAGTTCGCTGTCGATCCGCGTAACGAGACCGTCTACGCGGTGTGGCAGGACGCGCGGTCCACGGGCGGGGCGCGCAATCAGATCGCGGTCGCCAAGTCCACCGACGGTGGCAGCACATGGACCACCGTGTCGTACGCGATCAACAACGTGCACCTCACTCAGGCGTTCAATCCGGCGATCCGCGTGCAACCGGACGGCACCATCGGCGTCCTGTATCAGGACTTCCGCGACGACGACGGCGCAGCGCCGCTGGTCACCAGCACCTGGCTGCTGCAGTCCCACGACGGAGGCAACACCTGGGACGAGACCAAGGTCGGGGCCGACTTCAACATGACCGGAGCGCCTGTCGCGGGCGGCTACTTCCTCGGCGACTACATGGGACTGGGCGCCACATCTGGGGCGTTCCACCTCTTCTTCGCCAGGGCCACCGGTTCTGCGGCCGTTCCGGCGAGCAACATCTACTCCACTACCTTCCGTTGATCAATTGATCAACGGCGCCGTCCGTGATCACCGCAGTGATCACAAACGGCGCCCTTGCCCTGGTATGGCGCTACCGCGGCGAGATCGGCAAGCTGGCGTGGGGCTGCTTATGCGAGATCAGATCTTGTCCGTAATAGAGTTCTCGCTCATAGTGACAGCCGTTCTCGATCCCCGTCGGCCCGGGCCAGTCGGAGGGCCGGTACGACATCGTGCGGCGGGCGAGCCGGGACTCGGGCCGCCGTCCTGGCCGGTTGGAGACGACACCAGCGGAATGTCGCACACCGGGCCGCGCCGTCATGTCCAGCGGCTGGTTGCCGCACCCATACAAGAAGTAGGCCATGAGAACTCACAAGACCTTACGCCCCACCGCTGGTGCGCTCGCCGTGGCCGGCGGGCTCGCGGCCGGGATCGGCGTGACCGCCGATACGCCCACCCGCGCCGCGATCCGCTGCCCAATGATCAGTGCCCGCCTCGGCCTGCACTGGCCGTACTCGTCTATGCCGGAGAACTCCGCCGCCGCGATCGACGCCGCGCACAAGGCGGGAGCGCGCAAGGTCGAGGTCGATGTGAACTACTCTCGTGACGGCGTCCCGATGGCAATTCACGGCTCGCGGGTCGACCGAGTGACCGCGCACACCGGGAGGGTGAACGCCTACCCGGCGGCGAAGCTGAAAACCTTCCGGCTCAGAGTCAAGGGCGTGTACGGAAGCACGTGGATGAGCAGCCAGCACCTGCTGTCCTTATATGACGCCCTGTACCGCGCCCAGGCTGATGGCATGCGGGTGTCGGTGGAGATCAAGCCGCGCCGTCTCACCGCTACCCAGGCCCACGCTGTGGCGCTGCGGTTCGGCTGGCTGAACGACTGGACCATGATCGACGTGCGCAGCTACTACCGGCCCGTACTGGCGGCGATGCGCCGGGCCGACCGCCGGATCCGCACCACCCTGACCGTCCATCGCCCAGTGATACCGGGACCGGCCGGCAGCGTGATGGAGAGCATCAACTACAAGCGGCACGGCGCGGCCATCAAGCCCTCCGCCGTCAGGGCCCTGCATGCCTCCGGGTTCCAAGTGGACGCCTACACTCCGGATACGTCGGCCGAGTTCGCGACCGTGCCGTTCACGGTCGACCAGATAACGACGAACAACGTGAAGGGTGCGCGGGCGTTTCTGAAGGCGCACGGCTGTTAGACCCCGGAACGTCGGCACGTCGGTGCACTGCCGAGCAACCACTGAGCAACCATGGTGATCGCTACGCGGCACAATGGGAGTGATCATGTGACCGACTCGCCTCAGCGGCGGGAACGCCCGCGATAACGTCGGGTCATGAGCGAACAGCCCTTTGACGGCCACGACGTGAAGGCCGATGGCAACCGGATCAACCGCAAACGGATCGCCCGCCTTGATGCGTCTGCTTGGGCTGGCCGGGGCGGATAAAACGGCGCCGCCGTTGCCATGTCACAACCCCGTATGCAGTCCACAGACGTGCATGGGACATGTGGACGGACCTCCTGGGAACCCCCAGCCGCTGCGACCGCTGGGCAGACTAAAGAATGTAGTACCGCACGGGCATCGCCCTCGTGCTACCAGTCGGAGATCACGCAAGGGGTTGATCATGGTAGAGGCTTCCCCGAAGGTCGTTGTCGTCGTCCCTACGTACAACGAGCGGGAGAACCTGCCCGTTCTCGTCAGCCTGCTCGCAGACCTGCAGGTGCCGAACCTGAAGGTGCTCGTGGTGGACGACAACTCACCCGACGGCACGGGCGAGGTCGCCGACAAACTCGCGGCCGAGTCGTCGGGCAACATCGGAGTGTTGCACCGTGCCGAGAAGGACGGGCTGGGCCGCGCCTACATCGCCGGGATGACCCGCGCGCTCGACGAGGACGCCGACGTGGTGATCCAGCTGGACGCCGATCTCTCGCATCCGGCCTCGGTGATCCCGGCCATGCTCGACACATTGCTGTCCACGGACGCCGCCGTGGTGCTCGGGTCCCGCTACGTGGCGGGCGGTTCGACCGCCACGGAATGGCCGTGGCATCGCAGGGCCCTGTCGGCGTGGGCGAACTTCTACGTCAATGCGGTCCTGCGTCTGCATGTGAAGGATGCCACCGCCGGGTTCAAGGCGTGGAGCGCCGACACCCTCCGCGCGATCGACCTGCCCTCGATCCACAGCAACGGGTACTCCTTCCAGGTCGAGATGAACTACCGCACCGTCAAGCGCGGGCTGAAGATCCTCGAGGTGCCGATCAGGTTCGAGGAACGGGTCAAGGGCGCGTCGAAGATGAGCCTGAGCACGCAGATCGAGTCCGCGTTCACGCCGTGGAGGCTGTTGTTCGGCCGTCGCCTGAACTGACCCGAGGCCGTCCGCAGAGACCTGTGAGCGGCGTGCGCGTCATCTCGCCCGCTGCCTGGCTCGCGGCAAATGGATCACGGATCACGAGTGGTGATCAATGCCTACGCTTGAGCGAGGGTCTGGTGCTGGCGGCCGAGCCCGTCGATGCTCAGTTCGACGGTGTCGCTGGCACGCAGGTACGGCTTGGGGTCCGGCATGCCGAGGGCCACGCCGGCCGGGGTTCCGGTGTTGATGACATCGCCCGGATACAGCGTCATGAACTGGCTCAGATACCACACGATGTGGTCGACGTCGAAGATCATGTCGCTGGTGTGGCCACGCTGCCGCGCGACGCCGTTCACGCTCAGTCGCAGTTCCAGCGCCTGCGGATTGGGGATCTCGTCGGTGGTGACCAGCCATGGGCCCAGCGGATTGAACGTCTCGGAGTTCTTGCCCTTGTCCCACTGGCCGCCCCGTTCGAGTTGGAATTCGCGTTCGGAGACATCGTGGGAGATCGTGTAGCCCGCGATCGCGGCACGGGATTCGCGCGGTGAGGCGAGGTAGCGCGTGGTGCGGCCGATCACGACGGCGAGTTCGACCTCCCAGTCGGTTTTGGTGCTGCCACGCGGAATGAGAACCGTGTCGTCGGGTCCCACGACGGTGTCCGGCGCTTTCATGAAGATGATGGGTTCGAGGGGTATGGCCGCGCCGGTCTCGGTGGCGTGGTCGTGGTAGTTCAGTCCGATACAGACCATCTTGCCGGGCCTGGCCAGTGGCGGGCCCGTCCGCAGTCCGGACGGGTCGATCTCCGGCAGGGTGTCCGGCCGCAGGTCCCGCAGGCGTTCCAATCCGTGGGGGTCGGCGAGCAGGGTCGCGTCGATGTCCGGTACCTGAGAGGACAGATCCCGTATGGCGCCGGCACCGTCGAGCAGGCAAGGGATCTCGTGGCCGGCCGGGCCGACGCGTAGAAGTTTCATGATGGTGCTCGCTTTCGACCTGAGTGTGAGAGGAATCGCGCCGGAGCGCGGGGGAGTCAGCGGGCGCCCGGCGGGTCGGTGAGATCATCGTCGCCCAGGGCGATGACCAGACGCGCGCGGGACCGGCGGATATGGCTGCGCATCGCCGACTCGGCCCTGTCGATGTCCTTCTCGCGCAGCGCCTCCAGGATCCACTCATGCTCCCGGCAGGTCTCACCGGCGAGGCCGCCCCGGAAATGGAGCCGGTAGAGGTGCGCGTGAGCGTGCAGCCGGTCGAGCATCTCACGCATCAGTGAGCTGCCGCAGACCTGGGCGATCCGGTCGTGGAAGAGCGCGTCGTGGTCGAGGAATGTGCGAC
>JAOPYO010000404.1 GCA_025964575.1 Actinomycetes bacterium | reverse complement strand
CCGGGCGACCGGTGACCCGGTGGGCGTGCTGGCGCCACGCGAGTGGGAGAACCTCCCTTCGGTCTACGGACCGCTCGCGACGGCCGCGCAGTGGGCGGCCGCGAAGCTCGGCGGCGGGTCGGCGACCTGGACGGTGCTGTGGCTGAAGATCTGGAACGGGTCGGCCTTCCTCGCTGTCGCGCTCGCCCTGGTCCGGCTGGCCGGAGCCGACCCGGCGAGACGGATCCGGGTCCATCTCCTGTGGACGCTCAACCCGCTGATGCTGTGGGCCCTGATAGGCGGCGCGCACGTCGACGGGCTGGCAGCGGCGTTCGCGGTGGCGGGGTTCTGCCTGCTGGGGCGTACGGCCCGGCACGGCGAGACCGCGCGGTATTCGATGGCGCGGAGCGGAGTGGCCGGGCTGCTGCTGGGCGCGGCGGCCGCAGTCAAGGCTCCGTACGCCCTGATGGGCGCAGGGATGATCTGGGCCGTCCGTAGGTCGCGGTGGGCGCTGGCCGCGGGCGCTGCCGGGGCCGCGGGGGTGGTGGCCACCGGATACCTGGTGACCGGCCCTGAGGCGATCACGGCCATGGTCCGGCGCGGCCGGATGCCCTCCTGGAACACGCCCTGGCAGCTGCTCGTTCCGGTGCTGGGCGGGCAGCCTCCAGGCTGGCTGCTGTCCTGGGGAGTGCTGGTGACGGCCGCGGCCGTCACGCTGGTGCTGCTGCGCGGGTTGCCGGCCGGCCCGGTCTGGCTTCGGCCCTCGCTGGCGATCGGCCTGGCCTGGGTGCTTACCACCCCGGTCTACTACCCCTGGTACGAGGCGCTGGTCTTCCCCTTGATCGCCCTGGCTCCCGCCTCCCGGCTGGACTGGCTGCAGCTCGGCCGTGCGCTGGTGGCGACCGGCGGCTGTCTGCCCGGCGTCGTGTTCCGGCTGGGCAATTCCTGGCTGCGCTCGGCCGTCACCGAAGGTCCGCTGTCCTACGTCATCCCGGGCGCGCTTCTGGTGCTGGCCGTCGCCCTGGTCGGCGGGGCAGCGCTACGGGGCCGTACGGCTTCGCTGGAGGGCCCATCCGTTCCGGCCGATCCACCGATCATGGCAGGCCATCGGTGAAAACGACATAAACGACAAACACTACCTATCTATCTTGACTTCACCGTTACCGAATGATTGATACACAAGAGCTAACACATCCGGCAGCCGAGAGGAGTGGACGATGCAGAGCTTCATCGAGGCCATCCGGGCTCGGCTGAGCCAAGAGCGCCGGTCGCTGGATCAGGCCCTGGCCGAGGGAGATCCCTACGGGCAGGACGTACACGAAGCCGAGCTTCAGGACCTGTATCGGATCGCGCTCCAGAACGGCCTCCCCTACCAGGATCCATGGCCCGAGCAGCCAGTCCTCGAACGCCTCTAGGAGTCCGACAGAATACGAACACATTCGTACATCATTTATTTACCGCCGAACCGCATCCCTCCAGGCAGGGGGCGCCGTCAAGGCCAGGCGCGAACTCAGATGAAGAACGCGTTACAGTATTAGCTCAATCGACATTTATCGCATTTAAAGCATGGCTTCGGGACATATCGTCCACCCATGCTCAGTAGACGGTTCATCGTCCTGGCCGCGCTGCTGTGGACCGCCCCCCTCGCACTTCAGGCCGACGTGGGCATCGCCGAAGTCCGTCCCGTCTCCACGGCCGCCGCTCTCGCGGCAACGCCCTGCGGGAATCCGGCAGGGCGGCCATGGTGCGCGACCTCCAAGTCCCCGGACCAGCGGGCCGGGCTCCTGCTCAAGGCACTGACCCTCGGAGAGAAGCTGGACCTGATGGCCGGGGACGACCTCTTCGGATCCCTGAACACCGCCGACTCCGGGACGGCGCACGAGGGCACCGTGAACGGAATCCCCCGGCTGGGCATCCCGACGGTGCTGATGGCGGGCGGCGGTCCCGTGGGGATCCGGCAGGGCACGGGCACCGCACTGCCCGCCTCGATCGCGCTCGGTGCGAGCTTCGACGTCACGGCGGCCGCGCAGTACGGCAAGCTGGTCGGCGACGAGGCCCGGCGCAAGGGCAATGACGTGGCACTGGGCCCGGCCGTGGACATCATGCGTGTCCCTCAGGCCGGCCGCGCCTATGAGGCCTACGGCGAGGACCCCTACCTCACCACGCGGCTGGCGGTCCCGTGGATCCGTGCCGCGCAGGCCCAGGGCGTCATCTCGGCGGTGAAGCACTTCCCTGCCAACAACCAGGAGCGCGACCGCTATCTGGGCAATGTCTCGATCGCCCCCCGGACACTCCGCGAGATCTACCTCCCGCCGTTCGAAGCAGCTGTACGGGACGGTGGCGCGGGCATGGTGATGTGCGGCTACAACAAGGTCAACGGGGCCCCGAGTTGCGGCAGCAAGCAGCTTCTCACCCAGGTCCTGCGCGACCAGTGGGGCTTTCGCGGCACGGTGATCTCCGACTGGGTGATGGGCGCGAAGGGCACCCCCACCTCGGCCAACGGCGGCCTCGACATCGAGATGCCGATCGGGATCAATTACACGCAGTCGGCGCTACAGTCCGCCCTGGCCAAGGGCCAGGTGAGCCAGGCGACCGTGGACACGCACGTCCGCGACTACCTGCGCACACTCTTCGCCCACGGAGTCTTCGACCGAGCGCCCTACCCCAACGCGCCCAATGGCATCGACACTGCGGGCCACGACCGGAGCGCCCGGGAATTCGCCGAAGGCGGCATCACCCTGCTCAAGAACAAGGGCGTGCTGCCACTGAAGACACCGAAATCGATCGCCATCATCGGCTCGGCGGCGGACTCCTACATCAGCGGCGGCGGCTCGTCCCGGGTCACGCCCCGCTCCCCCGTCACCGCGCGTCAGGGCATCACCGCCCGCGCCGGGTCCACAGCGACCGTGACCTACCAGGACGGGAAGGACCAGGACGCGGCCGCCGCCGTGGCGAAGGCCGCGGACGTGGCGATCGTGGTGGCCGCGGCGTCGCGAGCAGAGGACGCCGATCTCAGCTGTCTCAGCCTGGAGTGCGGCACCCAGGATCGTGGCGATCAGGACGGACTCATCGCCAAGGTGGCCGCCGCGAATCCCCGCACCATCGTCGTCCTGGAGACCGGCGGCCCCGTCCTCACCCCATGGGCCGCTCACGTGGGCGCTGTCGTGGAGGCCTGGTATCCGGGCGAGCAGGGCGGCACCGCACTGGCCAGAGTGCTGTTCGGCGACACCGACCCCGGTGGCCGGCTGCCGGTCACCTTCCCCGCCGCCGAGCGGGACACCCCGATCGCGGGCGACCCTCGTCGCTACCCCGGGGTGAACGGCACCGCGACCTACTCCGAAGGTGTCCTCGTCGGATACCGGAGCTACGACACCAAGAAGATCGTCCCGCAGTTCCCCTTCGGCTTCGGCCTGTCCTACACGACCTTCGCCTATCGGCACCTCACCGTACGGCCGGGCAGCGTCACGGTCACCGTGACCAACACCGGACGTCGCACAGGCACGGTCGTGCCGCAGCTCTATCTCGGGCTGCCCGCGCCGAACGCCCAGACCCCGCAGCCGCCCAAGTCGCTCAAGGGCTTCACCAAGATCGCCCTAACACCGGGACAGAGCAGGACCGTGACCTTCCCGCTGAACGACCGCGCCTACTCCTACTGGAGCGAGACCACGAACTCCTGGAAGATCGCCCCCGGCTGCTACCGGGTCATGGTCGGCGGATCCTCACGCGACATCGCCGCCACCGGCGGCGTCCCCCGCGGCGGCGGCCGCTGCTGAGATCGGAGAGTCCATGTCACTGACGTGACACCCGATCACACTCCGTAGCGAGGTGTCGCGAACCGCCCAGTGCGGGCTGCGGCGTTCATGGCGCGATGTGGCCAAAGAATAGGGCGTGCGGGGTATTTGTGAACCACAATGTTCGCCATGCCCGACGAGACCCCCCGCATCAAGCCTCTGCCGGAGAACGAGTGGGACGAGACCGTAGCCGGAGTCGTCTCCGTGACCGGCCCGCTCAACATCTTCACCACGCTGGGCCGGCACCCCGACCTGTTCAAGTCATGGATCGGCTTCGGGACGATGCTCCTGCTCGAGGGGAGGCTGCCCGCGCGGGACCGGGAGCTGGCAATTCTGCGCGCCGCTCACAACAACGCCTGCACGTACGAATGGACGCACCACGTGCGGCTCGGCCATGACGCCGGCCTGAACGATGCCGAGATCGCGGCGCTGGCGGCCGGGCTGGACGAGCATCCCTGGGCCCCGGCGGACCGGGCGGTCGTCGCCGCCGCCGACGAACTGCACACCACGAAGACGCTGAGCGACGCTAGCTGGGCCTCGCTGTCCGAACGGTTCGACGAACCCGGACTGATCGAGCTGGTGATCCTCATCGGCCACTACACGATGCTGGCGTTCGCGCTCAACGCGCTCAACGTTCAGCCCGAAAACGTTCAGCCCGAAGAGGAGCACTGACGCACCGGATCGTGGCGGGACTCGCAGCGGCGGCGACCGTGCTGGCCTCACTGAGCCTGCCCGAATCGGCACAGGCCGCCTCGCCGTGCGGCGAGCCCGCCGAGCGCCCCTGGTGCAAGACGTCGCTGTCCGCAGACCGGTGCGCGGCCTTGTTGCTCAAGGCGATGACGGTAGACGAGCGGATCGAGCTGCTGGCCGCAGACGATCCTGCGTGGAAGATCGCCCCTGGTTGCTACCGGGTCATGGTCGGTGACTCGTCCCGCACCATCGCGCTGAACGGGCTCCTTCGCCCGTGGCGGACCGCCCCTGATTTCCGCCATTGTCACTCATCCGGTTATTTTTCACCTGATCAGACGACGTGTTCTGTCCCATACTCACCCTCCAACACGGTACAAATGAGGCAATCTTCGCCTCTCCCCGCAAGCCGGAGCCAATCGTGCCTGATGACACCCCTCTCGGCCCGGACGATCCGCGCCGTCTGGGCACTTACACCCTCATCGGGCGGCTGGGCGAGGGTGGGCAGGGCGTGGTCTATCTGGGCCGTGATCGCGACGGCGACCTGGTCACGGTGAAACTGCTGCGCGGTGGCTGGGCGGCCAGCCAGCGGGCCCGCACACGCTTCATGAAGGAGGCGGCCGCAGCCCGGCTGGTGGCCGCCCCGCACACCGCCCGAGTGCTCGACGCCGAGGTGACCGGCGACCGGCCGTACATCGTCAGTGAGTTCGTCGAGGGACCCTCACTGCAGCATGTCGTCGAGGACCGAGGGCCCCTGACCGGCACTCAACTCCGCAAGGTGGCGCTGCGGACGGCCGCCGCACTGGCCGCGATCCACCGGGCCGAGATCGTGCACCGGGACTTCAAGCCCGGCAATGTGCTGCTCGGCCCCGACGGCGCCAAGGTGATCGACTTCGGGGTTGCCCGCACCCTGGACAGCACGCCGGTCACCACTGGGCCGGTGGGCACACCCGCCTACATGGCCCCCGAACAGATCGAAGAGGAACCTGTCGGGCCGAGCGCCGACGTCTTCGCGTGGGGATCCACCATGGTGTTCGTGGCCACAGGCCGGCCTCCGTTCGGCTCCGGCTCCGGGCCGGCCGTCATGCGACGGGTCACCGAACGGGCTCCGGACCTCGGCGATCTCAAAGGACCGCTCCGGGAACTGATCGAACGCTGTCTGGACAAGAACCCGGCTGCCCGTCCGACCGCGCCCCAGCTCGTGCGCGCCCTCCGCACGGACACCAAGCCGAAACCGAAGCCCAAGCCGAAGAAGATCCCCGCCTACCGGTGGCGGATGATGGTCGCCCTCGCCGTCGTGATCGCCCTCGGTTTCGTCCTCGGCCTGCTCATGCCCGCCCACGGCTGAAGCCTGGTGCCGGTTTGGTCATCGGAAGCCGGTCCCGGGATTCCTGAAGATCTACCGGCTTCGCCGCTCGTCTTGCTGCTTCGGTGACGCGAGGAGGCCCGGGTTGGGGCCGGCGGTCGTACGGGACGTGCGGGTGGCACGTGCGCCGGTCTCGGCTGAGGAACTGGCGGCGTTCGAGACCAATGTGCCGGCCCGGTTCGCTCGCCCGGGCCGCCGTTGGGCTGCCGGATGGGACGATCAGCTCAGACGTCGTCCACCAGAGCGGCCCGTTGGTTCGGCCGGGCCCACTACCTCGGGCGCGAGGGCCTCAGATTCACCAGTGCGGCGGCTTGTCCTCGAGGAAGCGAGCGTCGTCATCGGCTTCACTCCACTCACCCCAGCCCATGTCGGTGTCGTCACGGGTCTGGTCCGGCAGGATCTCCAGTTCGCCGTCGTCGGCGAGATCGACCTGCCGGTCGTCGTCGGGCGCAATGCTCATGGATTCATTGTCCCGCATCCTGGACCGACAGCCGAGCAACGACCCGGTTAAGGCTGTACTTCACGCAGGCGGCGGGCCAGTTCGGCGGCCGCCGCGCCCGGGTCCGAGGCCTCGGTGAGGGCACGGACCACCACGACCCGCCGGGCACCCCGGTCGAGCACCTGATCGAGGTTGGTCAGGTCGATGCCGCCGATCGCGAACCACGGCCGGGAGACCCGATGCGAGGTGACGTAGTCCAGCAACTTGGGTCCGGGCGCCGCCCGGCCGGGCTTGGTGGGCGTCGGCCAGACCGGGCCCGCAGCGAAGTAGTCGACCTCCGGCTCGACCGCGGCGGCCGACGCCTCCTCTTCGGAGTGCGTCGACCGCCCGATCAGCATGTCCTCGCCCACGATGCGCCTGGCGACCGATACAGGAAGATCGTTCTGGCCGAGGTGGAGAACGTCGGGCCGCGCCGCACAGGCGACATCGGCCCGATCGTTCACCGCCAGCAGTGCCCCGTGCCGGTCACAGGCCTCCCGGAAGACCGAGAGGTACTCGATCTCCCGGCGGGCCTCCATGCCCTTCTGACGCAACTGGACGATGTCCACGCCGTTCCCCAGCACCGCGTCCAGGAACTCCGGCAGGTCGCCCTGCCGTTCCCGGGCGCCGGTGCAGAGGTACAGGCGGGCCCGGTCGAGCCTGGCCCGTAGCGATACGGCGCGGTCGGACAGCAGGTGCTTGGGCACAAAGAGGTCCGATCTCTCTGGTATTCGGTCCTAGAACGCGAGGGCCTGTGCGCGCCTGCGGATCTCGGTGCCCCGGTTCTCCGCCAGGGCCTGCGCGGGTGTTCCGGGAAGCGTGTCGTCGTCGGTGAACAACCAGCGCAGCGTCTCGACCTCGCTGAAGCCCGCGTCGGCGAGCAGCGTGAGTGTGCCGCTCAGACCCTTGACGACCTGCTTGTCCTGGATGAAGATCGCGGGCACCTTGAAGGTCCCGTCATGGGGAACTCCGAGGAGCTTGTGGTCGCGGATCAGCTGCTTGGTCTTGTTCTGGTTGAGCCCCAGGGCGATCGCCGCCTCCGAGAGGGAGAGCCACTCCCCCACCAGGTCATCGGTGCTCTTGTCGGTCATGGTCTCAACAGCGGTGTTCTGTGTCACGGACACCTTGGTACCACCTCATGGAAGTGCTCAAACCGCCAGAACCATCTCAGGTGCGCACAGTGTTGCGGAGCGGCACCTCCGGATCGGCGATCAGATCCGGGTCCACACGTGCCTCATTCGTGATTATGCGGCGCGCTTGCACCAGATCACGGGGTCGGTCGACGGTCAGGATCGCCTCCAGCCGGTCACCCGTCAGCCAGCAGGCGGCCCACTTGGCCTCTGTTGGATCTCCACGGAAGACCAGCTTCCCCGCACCCGAGTGACCCGCGTACTGCACCATGCGGCCGAACTGCTCCGACCAGAAGTACGGGACCGCGTCGTACGAGACGTCCTGGCCGAGCAGCGTGGCGGCGGCCGTCTCGGGGGCGTTGAGCGCGGTTTCCCAGTGCTCGACGCGCAGCCGCCGGCCGTACCGGTTCGACCACCACGCGGCGCAGTCGCCGACCGCGACGATCTCCGGCCTGCGGGTACGGAGGGACGCGTCGACCACCACTCCGTTCTCCAGTTCGAGCCCCGAGCCGGCCAGCCAGGCGGTCTCCGGGCGGACACCGACGCCCACGACGACCTCGTCGGCATCGATCCAGCCGCCGCCGGCGAGGGCGAGACCGCCGGGTTCGATGGAGGCGACCTTGACGCCACAGCGCAGCTCGACGCCCCTCTCGGCATACCAGGGGGAGGTCAGCGAACCGATCTCCGGGCCGATGGCGTTGGCGAGGGGCGCATCCGCGGCCTCGATGACGGTGACCTGGCAGCCCAGCTTGGCGGCGGCCGTGGCGACCTCGGCACCGATCCAGCCAGCGCCGACGATGACGATGCGAGCGCCCTCGGTCAGGCCGGCCCGCACGGCTCGGGCGTCGTCGATCGTACGGATCACATGCTGCGGACCGTCACCGGGCAGCCGGATGGGCGTCGCCCCGGTGGCGATGACGAGTCCGTCGAAGGACAACTCGCCCGCCGACGACTCCAGCACGCCGCCGGTGCGCTCCGCAAGGCGCAACCCTGTCGCGGTGTGGCCGAGGAGCAGCTCGCAGCGCAGGGCGTCCCAGTCGGTGTCGATGGTCGTGTCGTCCGTGTCGCCGACGAGCACCGCCTTCGACAGCGGCGGCCGGTCGTACGGCTTGTGCCGCTCCGCCCCGACCAGGGTGATCGTGCCCTCGTACCCCTTGGACCGAAGCGCCTCGACGACCCGTACACCTGCCAGCCCGCCGCCCACCACCACTACGCAGTCCATTGCCAGCTCCCTGACGGGGGCCTGCCCCCAACCGCATCATCCGTTGAGCGCACACCTTAGTACGCCCATATTTACCCGAAATAGACGGGTGTCCAGACATATGGCGGCATGGCTCGGCGGTGCCGGGCCACCTGGTGGGACATACGCTAGAGGGGACAAGCGCGGGAGTCCGGTTCGACCGGGCTGAGAGGGTGGCTGACTGGGCCGCCGACCGCTACGACCTGATCCGGATCATGCCGGCGAAGGGAGCGAAACGTGCCCGTTCCAGCCCGTCAACGAGGGCCCGGCCCCGATGGGCGCGACGTGGTGATCGTTGGTGCGGGGGTCATCGGGCTGGTGACAGCCTGGCGAGCCGCTCAGCGCGGACTGACCGTCACCCTGGTGGACCCCGAGCCGGGGAGCAAGGCATCGCATGTGGCGGCGGGGATGCTCACCCCCGTCAGCGAGGTCACCTACGGCGAGGAGCCCCTGCTGCGCCTCGGGCTTGCCTCCCGGGACCGCTATCCGGCATTCGTGGCCGAGCTCGAGGAGGTCACCGGGCACGACACCGGGCACCGGGCCGACGGGCTCCTCGAGGTCGCCTTCGACGGCGACGATCTCGGCTATCTCGACGACCTGCGGCGTTTTCAGGAGAGCCTGGGCGTCCGCACAGAGGCGCTGACGGGCCGTGAGTGCCGCAAGCTCGAGCCGATGCTGGCCCCGTCGGTGCGCGGCGGGCTGCTCGCCCCCGACGACGGCTCGATCGACCCGCGGCGGCTGACCGCCGCGCTACTGGCCGCGGTCGACCGCGCCGGTGGTGAGCTCGTACGGCTGCGCGCCGCCGACGTGATCGTGGAGCAGGACACCGCCGTCGGAGTACGGCTGGCCGACGGCAGCGAGATCCGGGCCGGCCGGGTGGTCTTGGCGGCCGGGCCATGGATCGGCGACCTGGGCGGTCTGCCTCCGGACGTCGTGCCGCCGATCCGGCCGGTGAAGGGCCAGGTGCTGCGTCTCAAGACCAGGATGCCCTTCCTGACCCGGTCGACCCGGGGGCTGGTGAAGGGTTCGTCGATCTACCTGGTGCCGCGCGCGGACGGCGAGATCGTCGTGGGGGCGACCCAGGAGGAACTGGGTTACGACACCACGATCACGGCCGGCGGGATCTGGGAGCTGCTGCGCGATGCCCGCGAGCTGCTGCCGGGCATCACCGAGCTGGAGTTCGCCGAGGTGAACGTGGGTCTGCGCCCGGGGTCCCCGGACAACGCCCCGATCCTCGGCCCGGCCGCGTTGCCCGGCCTGTTCCTCGCGGCCGGGCACTTTCGCAGCGGGGTGCTGCTGACCCCGGTGACCGGTGACGTGATGGCCGAGGTGCTGGCGGGTGGCGAACTGCCCGCGGTGGCCAAAGCGTTCACCCCGGACCGTTTCGACAAGGGGGCATGGGCATGACGGTGATCGTCAATGGTGAACCGCGCGAGATCGCGGATGGTGCCACCGTCGCCAGCGTGGTCGCGGCCGTGACCAAGGCCACCGCCGGAGTGGCCGTCGCGCTCAATGACGAGGTCGTCCGGAGGGCCGAGTGGACCGCGACGCCGATACGGGACGCGGACCGGCTTGAGGTCCTGACCGCCGTACAGGGAGGGTGAGTGAAGGTTGAGCTCCGAAGGGTTGAATTTGGGCATGGGCAAGGATGAGCTCGTCATCGCCGGAGAGTCCTTCGACTCGCGATTGATCATGGGAACCGGCGGGGCGCCCAGCATGCACGCCCTGCGGGAGGCGCTGACCGCCTCCGGCACCCGGCTGACCACGGTCGCGATGCGCAGGGTGGATCCGGCGGCGCGCGGCTCGGTGCTGGACGTCCTGCGGGACTGCGGCATCCGCATGCTGCCGAATACCGCCGGGTGTTTCACCGCCGGCGAGGCCGTGCTGACCGCCAAGCTGGCCCGCGAGGCATTGGGCACCAACTGGGTGAAGCTCGAGGTCATCGCGGACGAGCACACCCTGTTGCCGGACCCGATCGAGCTGCTCGACGCGGCCGAGCAGCTGGTCGACGACGGATTCGTCGTGCTGCCCTACACCAACGATGATCCGGTGCTGGCCCGCCGGCTGGAGCAGGTGGGGTGTGCCGCGGTGATGCCGCTCGGCTCCCCCATCGGGTCGGGCCTGGGCATCCGCAACCCGCACAACATCGAGCTCATCGTGGAGCGGGCCGGGGTCCCGGTCGTGCTGGACGCGGGCATCGGCACCGCCAGCGACGCCACGCTCGCCATGGAACTGGGCTGCGACGCCGTGCTGCTGGCCACCGCCGTGACCCGTGCCCAGTCCCCCGCGATGATGGCGGCCGCGATGCGCCACGCGGTCGAGGCGGGGCGGCTGGCCCGGCTGGCCGGGCGCATCCCCAAGCGCCGCTACGCCCAGGCGTCCTCCCCCTGGGAAGGCATCTCCGGGTAGAGATACCTCCTCCCGCAAAAGAATCGACCGATGCTCATACTCCGGACTGATGGGAGTACGAGCGAATCGCCCGTACACTCTCATCGATGGACACGACGGTTGCAGATCCACTCGTCGGGCAGGTGCTCGAGGGGCGCTACCGCATTGAGTCCCGAATCGCCCGCGGCGGCATGGCCACCGTCTATGTGGCTCGCGACATCAAACTCGGCCGCACCATCGCGCTCAAGGTCATGCACCCCAACCTGGCGCAGGACGATGACTTCGTCCGCCGTTTCATCGTCGAGGCCAAATCCGCCGCGGCCCTCTCCCACCCCAGCGTGGTGGCCGTCTACGACCAGGGCACCGACGGACAGCATGTCTTCCTGGCGATGGAGTACGTACCAGGCCGCACGCTGCGCGACCTGCTCACCGAACAGGGCCGGTTGGGGCCGCGCCAGGCGCTGAGTCTCATGCAACCGGTGCTGGCGGCTCTGGGCGCAGCGCACCGCGCCGGGCTCGTCCACCGGGACGTCAAGCCCGAGAACGTACTGCTGACCGACGACGGCCAGGTGAAGGTGGCCGACTTCGGCCTCGCCAGGGCCGAGACGGCCAGCAAGCAGACCAAGACCGGCATGATCATCGGCACGGTCGGCTATATGGCGCCGGAGCAGGTGCTGTCAGGGAACGCCGACTCCCGTTCCGACGTCTACGCCGCCGGGATCATGCTGTTCGAGCTGCTCACCGGCTACCAGCCGCACCAGGCCGAGAGCCCGCTCGCCGTGGCCTACAAGCACGTGAACGAGGTAGTGCCGCTGCCGTCCAGCGTGCTGCCGGGCATCCCCCCGCAGCTCGACGCGCTGATCGCCACCGCCACCAACCACGACCCGGCCCGCCGTCCGGCCGACGCGAACCACTTCCTCGCCGCCGTGGTGGAGACCGATCGGGCCCTGCCCCGTGACATCGACCACCGGATGGCCAACGTCACGGCCACCTTCCACCAGCCGACGATGCCGGGACCCGGCTCGCACACGTCGGTCCTCCCACCGGGGATGGTGCGGCACGCCCCGCCGCCAGAGCCGCCCGCCTCATCCGCGGACCGGCTGATCTCCTTCGTGACGGGCCGATTCGTCCTCATCGCGCTGGGCCTCATCGCCGTCATGGTGCTCGGCTGGGCGGTCTGGTATCAGACCGCAGGGCAGTACGAGACCGTCCCCAGCACTGTCATCGGGATGCCGATGAAGGACGCGAAGGCTCAACTCGAGGCCAAGGGCTACCGGGTGGCCCAGGGCAAGGCCAGATTCGACGGGAAGATAGCCAAGGACATGGTGGCCGCCACCGACCCGGCGCCCGGCACCCAGATCAAGAGGGACGCGCTCGTCACGCTGATCCCCTCCAAGGGCAAGCCACCCGTCCCGGTGCCCAGCGTGGCGGGCAAGCCCCTGGCCGACGCCCAGAGCGCCTTGACGGACAAAGGGTTCAACGCCGATAACGTCACCCGGGAGCCCTCGGGCAGCGTCGCCCGCGACCAGGTCATCCGGACCGTCCCGGGCGCAGGCGAGCTGGTGCAGCCGGGCGAGTCCATCACGGTCGTGGTCAGCGACGGCATCAAGGTGCCCGACCTCGCCGGCAAGACCCGTGAGCAGGCTACGCAACTGCTTCAGCAGACGGGCCTGAATCCGTCCTTCCAAGAGCAGGACGGCCAGCCCCCCAACACGGTGGTGAGCCAGAACCCGCCGGCGAACACCGGCGTCAACAAGGGCGACACGGTCACCGTCGTCGTCACCAAGCCGAAGTGCCTCATCGATTTCGGCATCAAACTCGGTTGCGACAATGGTGGCGGTCAAGGCGGCCAGGGCCAGGACCAGATCCCGGTCCCGAACGTCGTGGGGCAGTCCGTCCACGACGCTCGGAAGGCCCTGCGGGACGCCGGATTCCAGGTCAACGTGACCGGGTTCGGCGGCGATACCGTCAGGATCCAGGCTCCGAACAGCGGCCAGGCCGCTCGCGACTCGACGATCACGATCGTCCGCGGCCCCTGAGCGCACCGACCCTGTGCGCGCCGCCTTTGAGCGCGTGGACCGGTGCGGTGGGTAAACTTGCAGGTCTATGACATCGGCAGCGAAGAGCCCCATCGGGGGGCACGTTACGGTCGCCGGAGGCCTCGCCACCGGCGGACTGAAGTACGCCGCCGAGATCGGGGCGGAGGCCATTCAGGTCTTCGTCTCCAATCCGCGCGGATGGGCTCTCTCGGCAGGGAAGTCCGATGAGGACACCAAGCTACGGGAGAGTGGCGTGCCCGCCTACGTGCACGCGACCTACCTGATCAACTTCGGTTCACCCACCGAGGAGACGCTGAAGAAGTCGGTGGACTCCACGCGGCACGCGCTGAGCCGGGGAGCCGACATCGGCGCCCTGGGCGTGGTCGTGCACACCGGGTCGGCGGTCAGCCAGTCCTACGACGACGCGATGCGGCAGATCCACGAGCATCTGCTGCCGCTGCTGGATGAGATCCCCGAGGACGGCCCGGATCTGCTGCTGGAGCCGATGGCCGGGCAGGGCGCCATGCTGTGCGCGACCGTGCAACAGCTGGGCCCCTACTTCGACGCGCTCGACCGTCACCCGCGGATCGGGGTGTGCCTGGACACCTGCCATGCCTTCGCCGCGGGCCATGACCTCACCGCGGAGGACGGGGTGAAGGAGACCCTGGACGCGCTCGTCGACACCGTTGGCGCGGAGCGGCTTAAGCTGATCCACGCCAACGACTCCAAGGACCCGTGCGGTTCGGCCAAGGATCGGCACGAGCACATCGGCGCGGGCCAGATCGGCGAACGTCCCTTCGCGGAGCTCTTCAGGCATCCGGCGGCGGCGGGGGTCCCCTTCATCATCGAGACGCCGAGCTGGAACCCCGACCTGCACCGCCAGGACATCGACACCCTCAAAAGGCTGAGGGACCGCTGAGGTCGAGCACCCAGTAGGGCTGAACCCCGTAACGGCTGGGCTTGCAACGAAAAAAGGGCCCGGGCACTGCCGAACAACCCCCCGACTGTTCAGCAGCACCCGAGCCCAACGCCGTCAGGCCCCACCCCCCCGGTACGGGGCCTGTCGGCTCTGACCCAGCTTCCGGTGCGAGTCCCACGTCATACGTTCGGGAATCCCCGCTCACAACGTGGCACAGCCGCTCCGGCGCTCCGGGTCTCCTTTGTCGTCTTGAAGTTCGGTGCTCAGGACGAACACTATGCGTCTTACCGCCAAAGAGGGCGGCCGGAAACCGCGCCCTCGGTAAACGGTGCGTAGTCAGCGACATACGCTGCGTAGCGATACGACGAGCGGTCGATATGACGAGACGAGCGGTCCAGCGGCTTAGCGGGAACGGTCTGTGGTCAGTTCCTCAGGGAGATGCAGCCTGGCCATTACCCGATCCACCCCTGCCGGTACTCGGAGCGGGGTCAGCAGCGAGACCAGCACCATCACCGCGAAGGTGAACGGGACGATCACGATGGTGGGCTGTCCGAGCAACGCACCCGACCAGCCGTCTCGCGGGCCCCCGAAGATGTGAGCGAGGGCGGCCATGACGGCGAGCGCACAGCCCACGACAAGACCTGCCGCGGCGCCCACCGGGGTCAGCCGCCGCCACCACACCCCAAGGACCAGGAGAGGGCACAGCGAGCACGCCGACACCGCGCAGGCGAGGGTGACCAGGCCGGCCGAGCCGAGCGGCCCGATCCAGGCGACCAGGATGAGCGGCACGGTGATGGCGATGAGCGCGCTGATCCGGAAGGACCTGACCCCGCCGCGCGGGACACACTGGGAGATGCTGCCGGCAATGGCCACCACGATGCCGCAGGAGGCGGAGGTGAAGGCCGCGAACGCCCCCGCCGCGATCAACCCGGTCAGGAGCGAGCCGGGCAGCCCCGGAGCGAGCCGGTGCGGCAGCATGAGGATGGTGGCGTCGCCGTCCCCGGTCATGAGCAGCCCGGGCGCGTAGAGCCGGCCGAGCGCCCCGTACAGCGTGGGAAAGATGCAGAACAGCGCCAGCAGCGCCGGGACCATGGCGGCGGTGCGCCGCGCCGCCCGGCCACAGGTGTTGGGACAGAAGCGCACGACGACCTGCGGGAGTCCCATCGTGCCGAGCAGCATGCCGATGAGCACGGAGTACGTCGTGAACAACGGGTGGTCGCCGCCCCGGCCGAACGGCATCGCCCAGTTGTCGCCGCTCCGCAGCGGCAGCCGGGTCGCGTGCGGCACGGTGGCACCGGCCGGGAAGGTCAGCCGGGTTCCCTCCCCCAGCACATGCGTGCCGGGTTCCAGCACAACGTGGTCCCCGTCGTAGCGCTCCCCGTCCAGGACCCCTGCGATCTCGGCTCCGGTGCCGACGGGAACCCGGATCGCCACGTCCAAGTCGATGGCGACGGTCGTGTCACGCACGAAGTAGGGCGACTCCGGCCGGCTCGGATCGTGATCGCTGTCAAGATGCCATACCGCGACCAAGGCCACTGCGGGGATCGCCACCGCGACGAGCTTGAGCCAGAACCGAAAGGCCCGCATGACGGTGATGCTGCGCATACCTCCGGTGAACACGATGGCCAGGGTGACGACGACCACAACCGCCCAGCCCACCCACACCGGCAGCCCGGCGACCACCCTCAGCGTGACTCCGGCACTCTGGAACTGGGGCAGCAGGTAGAACCAGCCGATGAAGCAGACGCAGGCGCTGACCGTTTTCTGCACCACCCGCGAACCGAGCCGCCATTCGGCGAAGTCCAGCAGGGTGAACGTGCCGGAGCGCCGCAGTGGCGCGGTCACGAAGGCCTGCAGCACCACGTGTCCGGCGGCGGCCCCGATCGGCAGCCACAGCATGTCGATCCCGTAGGCCAGCACCAGGCCGGCGGTGCCGAGGAAGGCGGCCACCGAGATGAACTCGCTGGTGAGCGCCGAGGTGTTCCACAGCGCCGGCACTGCCTGCGAGGCGACCAGAAAATCGGTGGTGGACCGGGGCCTGCCGACGAGTGTGACCGCTCCGATGACCGCCACGAGCACCGTCAGCGCGGTCACCACGAGAAGCACGATCACGAGCGCCCCACGACCTCGGTGAAGTCCCGCTCGGTGCGCTCCGCCTGCCGCACGTGCCACGCGGCGGTGACGATCCAGACCGGCTGAATGCACAGGGCCAGCACCAGCCACGGCGCGGGGACCCCGAGTATCCGGAGCCCGGACAGCTCGGGGACCAGCACGAACAGCAGTGGTAGGCCGCCCACGACCATCAACACGATCAGCGAGGTGACCAGCGCCAGGCGCAGCTGGGCCCGCATCAGCGAGCGGACGTAGACGGCGCCCAGCTCGGTCTGCTCGTCGATGTCCTGCACCACCGGCCAGGGCCGTACGACCTGGGGAGCCTGCGTCCGCGGGCTGGTCACCAGCACCCGCCGCGGGTCGCTCACTGTGTCTCCGAGAATGGCGGACCCGCGA
>JAOPYO010000394.1 GCA_025964575.1 Actinomycetes bacterium | reverse complement strand
ACCGTCACCGTGCGAGCCGACGGGCCCACCGCGAGGATGGAGGTCATCGACGACGGCGCGGGCATCGCCCCCGAACACCGGGAGAAGGTCTTCGACCGCTTCACCCGACTGGACGCCTCACGCGACCGGGACGCAGGAGGGACCGGGCTGGGGCTGGCGATCGCACGCCAGATCACCGAAGCACACCAGGGCACCTTGACCATCCAGGACAGCACACGCGGAGCACATTTCGTCCTGCGCCTCCCCCGTGCGCGAGCCCCCTCCAGACCGCTTGCCCAAATGGCTTTCTGAGACAGAATCCTGAGCGCCGGCGCCGGTGTCTATCCCCTCGACGAAGTTGCCGTCGCCCACCGCCAGATCAACACCAGACACGTGCGCGGCAAGCTTGTGCTACCCGTCGGCTGAGCCGCGGTTGCGACGAACAAATGCCGCGCTCGCACGTGGCGAGAAACCCACTAGTAATCAGGAGATGTACATGATTCCGGAGCATTTCATCAGCGGTCCTTACCCTCGAGTGTTCGTGGCCCATGCTGAGATCAATGACTTCGCCAGTCACTACCTGCGGAACTTCGGCGGCAGGTTGGAATACGAGTTCGACATTTCACGGCTTGGTAACCTGAAGGTCGTCGGCATTGAGTCGCCCAACGGCAACGTCTCGGGGGTCGCCACCGACGCCGTGGACGAGCTGCCGGACTACGTGCAGCGGACGAATCTGCCCTACAGGGTCAAGGACATTCGGGCGACCCTCGATGCCTGTCGCGCCAGTGGGATCAAGGTCCTTCAAGAAGCGACGCCAGTGACGGTGGGTTTCAGGGACGCTTCGAGATCTCCGGCGGCTATGTCGTCGCGTTGGCCGAACTGACCGCGGATGCCGAGCCGTATCTGCGCTGACGGGACGAGACACGCGCAGCAGAAGCCGGACCAGATCGGGCGCGGGCCCTTGCTCTGGCGGGTCAGTTGGGTCGTGGCCTCCCTGGCCGCCGAACGCGGTCTCGGACAGCCGCCGCTCACGCCGGTCGTGGACGCGCTCGTCGAGGGTTAGGGGTAGACGTCATGGTTATGCCAGTTTCGGGTTGGCAGAAGGTTGGGAATCTGCCAGCCGATGTGACAAGTTTCGTTGGCCGACGGCAGGCGGTCTCTGAGGCTAGACGGCTGATAGCAGCGGCGCGGCTGCTGACGTTCACCGGTCCTGCCGGGATCGGCAAGACCCGGCTGGCCTTGCGATTGGCCGCCGAGGTGCGGCGGGTTTTCTCCGATGGAGTCTGGGTCGTCGAGTTGGACGGTCTCACAGACGAGGAACTCGTAAGCCGGACGGTCGCCACAACACTTGGACTTCGCGACCAGTCCGACGAAGCACCGATCGACGTACTTTTGAAGTATCTGGCGGACAAGCAGATTCTGCTCCTGCTGGACAACTGCGAGCACCTGCTGGATGGGGCTGCCATTCTGGCCGCAAAGCTACTAGCCGGAGCTTCCCAACTAAGAATCGTGGCGACCAGCCGCCAGCCACTGTGCATCGAGGGCGAGCACATACTGCAGGTGTCGCCATTGACGACACCGGGCCTGGACGGGCCCTCCTCAGGTCCTCTCACTCACTATGAAGCAGTGACTCTCTTCGTGGATCGCGCCAAAGCCTCCTGTGCCACCTTCGCGATCACCTCGGAGAACAGCGAGCAAGTGGCGCTTCTCTGCCAGCGGCTCGCCGGGATACCGCTGGCGATCGAGCTTGCCGCGGCACGCATCCGGTCGCTGCCAGTGGAAGAGATCTTGAATCGGCTGAACGATCGCCTCACTCTGCTGGCTGGCCGTAGTCTCGCGGTGCCACTGCGTCAGCGAACGTTGCGGGCAGCTATTGACTGGAGCCTCGACCTCTGTTCGCCAGCCGAGCAGACGATGTGGTCGCGAGTGTCCGTGTTCGCTGGCCGTTTCGACCTGGAGGACGCCGAGCAGGTGTGTTCCGGGAAGGGAATCGAGCGGCAAGAGGTATCCGATCTTGTCGCGGGTTTGGCAGACAAGTCGATCCTGCTCCGGGAGGGACATCAGTACTTCCAACTGGAGCCCATCCACGAGTACGGGGCCCAACTGCTCGCACGATCCAGTGATGAGGCAAGGCTGCGCCAGCGGCACCAGGACTGGTATAGGCAGATGGCGACCCAGGCGGATGGGGGATGGCTGGGACCAGATCAGCTCCGGTGGCTCGCCCGTCTACAACGTGAGGAGCGCAATCTCCGCGCGGCGTTGGCCTTCTGCCTGACCGAGCCCGGTCAGGCCCGAGTGGCGCTTGAGTTCATCTCATCGCTGTGGAACTACTGGATTTTCATCTTCGGTTCCTACACCGAAGGCCGCCACTGTCTCGACCGCGCTCTCGCACTCGACACGCAGCCGAGCAGGGAGCGCGCCAAGGCGCTGTGGGTCAACGCCTGGTTCGCACTCAGACAGGGAGAGGTCGACGACGCAGCCACGTTGCTGGATGAATGCCATTGTCTGGCTGAACGGCTAGGGGACACATCGGCACTCGCCTGTGCTACGCATTTCCGGGCGCTGATTGCGTTCTTTCGAGGTGAGGTCCGGGACGCGGTCACGCTGCTGGAAGACGCGCACGACCGCTATCGCGCTGAGGACAGTCCGGCTGGTAGCTGGATGGCCATGTTCCACCTGGTAATGGCCCTCTCAACAGCGGGCGATCACGAACGTGCTGACTTCTACGGTGCACAGTGCCTCGCGATGTGCGAGACACAAAGTTCCTATCTCAGCAAGTCAAACGCCCTGTGGGCCGTTGCCTACGGCCGATGGTTGCAGGGCGACCAGCGACGTGCCTCCGCACTAATCGGAGACGGTCTGCAGGTCATGCGCAAGACAAGAGACGTGTGGGGGGCCGCCGAATGTTTCGAAGTGCTCGCCTGGATCGCCGCAGCAGACGGCCGATTCAATCGCGGCGCCCGGTTGCTAGGCGCCGCTCATGCCGCTTGGCGATCGATCGGAACATCAATTTCCGGGCTGCACCTCCTTGCCGCCTCCCACCACCAATGCGACGTCTTGTTGCGTGACCGCCTCGGCGAGCGTGCGTTCATCGATGCTTTCCGTAGCGGCGGAGAGGGCGGCCTCGACGAGGCAGTGGCCTACGCGCTGGATGAAGGCACGCCACCGGAAACGACGTACTCCGAGCACGGAGCAGACCCGCTCACCCGTCGCGAACGAGAGATCGCGGAGTTGGTCGCGCAGGGCCTGAAGAACAAGGACATCGCTGCCACCTTGGTGATCGCCCAGCGTACAGCGGAAGGCCATGTCGAACGCATCCTGCAAAAGCTCGGGTTCACCTCGCGGGTACAGATCGCGGTCTGGGTCGCCGAACAAAAAGACTCCACTCGCACGCAACATCACCGCATCTGATACCGGGTCGCCGTGGCGGGATGTCCCGGAGCGGTACGGGCCCTGGCAGACCTGTTACGAGCGGTGGAAACGCTGGGACGAGGATGGAACCTGGGCCCGCCTGCTGGAGCACATGCAGGTCAAGGACGCCTCGCTCGGGACCCTGGACCTGGAGGTGGTCGCCATCGAGTCTTGCATCGCCCGCGCTCACCAGCACGCCGCTGGGGCTCGGAAAGAGGGGGCCTGAGAGGGACCGATCGAACAGGATGATCACAAAAGCGGGCAGTGCGCCCAGGCGCTGGGTCGCTCGCGCGGCGGGTTCACCACCAAGGTGCACATGGTCGTCGACGGGCGGGGTCTGCTTCCACCTCACTGCCGGCGTCAACGACTCCACGGTCTTTGAGCAGGTCATCGAGCAGATCCCGCGGAGGACGCCCACCCGCCTTCGACAAGGCCCTCTACAAGCGCCGCAACCTGGTCGAACGCTGCTTCAGCAAAGTCAAGCAGTTCCGTGCCATCGCCGCCCGCTTCGACAAACTCGCCAGCCGTTATAGCAGCGGACTATTACTGGCCGGCCTCATCCTCTGGCTCCGCCAGTGATCATTTATCAGACACGGCCTAGGTAGAGTCGGCTTGCAGGAGGGGGATCTGGAGGACAAAGCGGGCGCCGCACGGGCTGTCCTCGACCGTGAGGGAGCCATCGTGGGTTATGGCGATGCCGCGGGCGATCGCCAGGCCGAGTCCTTTCCCGCCGGTGTCGCGGCTGCGGGCGGAGTCCAGTCGGCTGAAGCGTTCGAAGACGTGTTCTCGACTCGGTATCGGGATGCCCGGACCGTCGTCGGTCACGGTGAGCCAAGCCCGCTCGTTGCTGTGGAGTAGCTCGACCTTGATCGTGGAGTCGGCATGGCGTTCGGCGTTGTCCAGGAGGGCAGCCACCAGCCGGTTCAGCTGCGCCGGTATCCCGCGGACGTGTACGCCCTGTTCGAGGTGTGTGAGCATGTGCTTGGTGTTGCGATGTCTGGTCTGGGCGCTGATCATGCTTGACAGGTTTATCGGCTCATGGCAGATCGCGCTGGCGGTGCCTAGCCGGGCCAGCAGCAACAGGTCCTCCACTACTGCCTGCAGCCGTTCGGTCTCGTGAAGTGCCTGTTCGAAGATGGTTTGAGGATCGATGTCTTCGGGATACATGAGTGCCTCTTCGATCCTTACGCGGAGTGCCGTGAGCGGAGTCCTCAGTTCATGGGCAGCATCGGAGACGAACTGCCGCTGGCGCCCGCTGCGCTGTTCCGGCTGCTCGAACTCAGCGTTGACGATCCGCCCGCGCCGTGAGTCTTCCCGGTTGCGAGTGTTGATGGACGACAGGGTGAACTGGCACATCTGCGGTTACCTCTTAGTGGTGGGGGTGAGCGGTGGCGATGGTTCGGCATCCAGTAGATCCGCGACCGTGCAACTCGACGCTGCGTAAAGTTGTCTGGGTATCGTCCAGACGGAACGAGGTCGGCTTGTCGCCCGCGCGTCTGAGCACCACAAGCGTCGCCGTCCGGCCCCCGCTCAGACACCGGAGAAGTACTCGGGGGTGTACCTGTCTATTGCAAGTGGGATCTGAAGCTGTGAGATGCGCGTTGCACGTACACGTGCCGGTACGAGATCACCGCCGCGAGCACCGCGAGCACCACCACACCCGATGAACCGGCGGCCTTGCGCTCCCTACCGCTCTGATCACGTGCACACCCTGCGGTGCACGGGGCAACTGAACGGCCGACTCGACGACCAGCTGACGACATATTCCCTGGTCAGCGGAGTTTCCCATGTTCTGCGTGCCCTGCCGGGACACCTTCAAAGCGATGTACGGAGCTCCGTTCTGGAACATTCAGTACCTGATCAACGCACGAGCGTAGCGTGCACATATGCCTCATTTATTACGGTCTGCGCAGGATCACGTCGGTTCGTTCCCTGGTTCGTTCCCGTGCGAGCCATCTGGACGCGGTCCGAGTCCGGATGCAGGCGCCAGCGTGTAGACGGCGGCGGCGAGCGGCGCCGCGCGGATGATCGCGCCCACCTGGCCCCCCGGCGCGGACGGTGGCTCCGCTACGGACCTTGGTGTGGCTGGTGTTGTGGTCATGGCCGAGTGAGCGGCCGACGATGGCAGGGGCAGACGTGAGCGGCGGCGATCAGCGCCTGGATCTCGGCGCCCGCCTGGGCCGCCTCGCGCAGCGGAGCCGTGAACGGCAGTCGGACGTCGCGGTGGCTGCGGGCATGTTCGAGCCGCAGGGTGATCCCGTACCGGTCCAGTGCCAGCGGCCAGACGTCGGTCACGCCGTGCAGAAGCCGCGAATCCACCAGTCTGGTCAGCAGCGCCACCATGTCACGGTGGCGGTCGGCCAGATGAGTGAGCATGCCGGCTTCGTGGGTGGCCAGGAGGTCCGGCTGAGCCAGGGTGAGTTCGTCGAGGCCGACCGGGACCGGGCCTGCGGTGGTGTCGAGGAGGATATGCGAAGGGTCCAGGCGCAGGCAGGTCCCGGTTGCCTCGGGCTGTCGGCCGGCGGGGGCCAGCCACCCGGTGACGGTCACCCGGGCACGCACTCGGGACCGGACCGCGGCGGGTGCCACGTCAGTGAACTCCAGCACGGCGGTCCTGTGGCCGCGCGGTGCCCGGGCGACCGCAGTCGCAAGCCCGCAGCCGGCCGGTACCCGCAGCAGGAGCCGGCCCCCGCCGTGGAGGGCGTGCGCGCCGGTCAACTCCCAGCGGCGCCCACCCGTGGCCACCATCAGCGACCCCGCGGCGACCACCACGGAACAGACTCGTTCCGCGGCGGTCGGCTCGACCACACCGACATCGTCAACGCCCATCCCACACCTCGCTAAGTTAGGTTTGCCTAACCTTACTAATGCATGGGCTGGTGTGCCATCCCCCACCGCGTTGCTGACACGGCAGCCAAGGTCAGACTCTGCCGCCGCCGCAGTCGGCGGTGGTCGCGGGATGGGTGTCGGCGAGGTCGGCGAAGGGCAGCGGGCAGCCCGGAGCGGCCGAGCAGGCGACGAGGTCGTCGCACCCGGCGGCCAGCGCGGCGTGCAACGTGTCCGCGATGACGGTCAGGTCGGCGATCCGGGCTTGGACGTCGGCGAGCTTGGCCCGGGCGCGGGCCTGCAACCCCGGGTCTTCGCTCTGCCCGTTTCGGTGCCGGTGGCCGCTGGCCGCCAGCAGCCCGGCGACCTCTTCCAGGGTGAACTCGAGCCGCTGCGCTGTCTTGATCACCCGCAGCACCCTCACCGCCTCGGGTTGATACACCCGGTGCCCGCCCAGCGTGCGCTCCGGCTCGGCCAGCAGCCCGCGCCGCTCGTAGTAGCGCAGCGTCTGCAGATTCACCCCGGCCGCCTGCGCGACCTGGCCGCTGCGCAGCCCGCTCATGCCGCTGCGTCCGTCGCGCGGGCGCTCAGCGCGTCCAGGACCTCGATGTGCGCAGCGGGGACGGTGACCTCCAGCCACAACTGCCCGCCGGTGGCGGTGAGGGTGAAGGTGAAGAACGAACAGCACCCCGTCTCCGCCACCACCAGCTCCGCCGCCCGGCCCGCCGTAAGCGGCGTGGCCTCCAACCCCAGCCGAACCCGGCCCGGCTCCACCCGCTCGACACTTCGCACCGCTTCGGCGAACAACGCGTCGAACTCCGCCACCCGCAGCGGTCGCTCGGCCGTGGGCAGCGTGCACGCCTGCGGCGCCCAGCCCCCACCCGCCTCTACCTCGTTCAGCTCCATGCTCCGACGGTAAACCTGTACCTCGGTACCGGATGCAACCTCCACAATCTCACAGCATGGGGGTGTGGACTCGACGTCGCGTATCACTCAGACCCAAGCAATAGCCGCGAGAGCGTCATAGGGTGACGCGCATGACTATGGGGATCCGTTTCGCCACCCGATCCGATGTCGGCATGCTCCGCGACGGCAACGAAGACTCTGCCTATGCCAGCTCGCGTCTGCTCGCTGTTGCCGACGGTATGGGAGGGCATACCGGTGGCGAGATCGCAAGCGCCGCGGCCATCGGTGCACTGAAGAGCCTGGACATCGACGTCCCTGAAGACGAACTTGTCGCTACCCTTGAGGAGGCGGTCCGCCGGGCCAATGACACGGTGCATGGCATCGTCGAATCCAACCCGTCACTGCAGGGAATGGGCACAACGCTCACCGCGATGCTGTGGTCCGGATCCAAGCTGGCGGTGGTCCAGGTCGGCGACTCGCGCGCCTACCTTCTCCGCAGTGGTGATCTGTTCCAGATCACCCACGATCAGACCCTTGTACAGCAGCTACTCGACGATGGCAAGATCAGCGAAGATCACGCAGCGTCCCATCCGTACCGCTCCCTTCTGCTGCAGGCCCTTGACGGACGCACGCAAGTCACTCCGAACCTGCAACTGCGGGAGGCGCTCCTCGGCGACCGCTACCTCCTGTGCTCGGATGGCCTGTGGAGCATGGTGACCCCCGAGGCCATCCACCACGCACTGAGCACCATCGCCGACGCAGAGCAGGTGGTACCTCACCTCATCGACCTCGCCAACGCAAGCGGCGGCCCGGACAACATCACCTGTGTCGTAGCCGACGTCATCGAGTTGGACGCACAAACCACCCCCTCAGCCGCACCGCCGGTCACCGTGGGTGCGGCAGGGACCGTAGGTCAGGGGCCAGGTGAAGCCCTCGGGCAGGCCGCCAGCGGTACGAACCGTACAGCCCGCACCGAGACCTGAGACTCCCTCAGACCGCTCAGTTTCGGCCCGGCCGGGTGACCCGACGGTCCCGCACCGATCCCGCCCAGCGAGATCAGCTACGTTCACACGTTCCACAACGTCTCGAGAAACGAACGGTTCACCTGCCGGTCCGCCTCAGCTCTTCTGGTGGACGATCGCTCGCGCCGTGCGGGCGGCCCGCTCCTCGGTTGCAGGCAGGGAATCCTGGTCCGCGCCGAGGATGCCCTGCTGGAGGAAGAGCGCCAGGCCGTGGGCGGCCGAGGCGATGCGCACAAGCAGGTCGAAAGCGGCGGTCTGGTCGGAGGTGATGCGACTCGCGATCGGCAAGAGAGTGCCGAGGAGAGCGTTGCCTGCTGCGGCCAGTTCAGGGTGGCGGGACTTGTCGAGGCCCGCACTGAAAGTTATGTCGAAGAGCGCGCGCTCCTCCGTGGCGAAGCGCACGTAGGCCGCGGCAAAGGAGGCCAGCTGCTCGGCGGGGTCGTCGCTCGATGAGACGGCTGCGCTGAAGCGCAGGTGTTGCTCGCGGTAGCCCTTCTCGGCGAGCGAGGCGAGCAGGGCATCGCGGTCGGCGAAGTGCTTGTACGGCGCCGCAACACTCACCCCGGCCCGGCGGCAGGCCTCGGCAAGGGTGAAGCCGTGGGGACCGCGTTCCGCTACGAGCGCGAGGGCCGCCTCTTCCAGGGCATTGCGAAGGTCACCGTGATGCTGCCCAGATGGGCGTCGCTTGACAGGAGGCGTCACAGCCGTAAGGTTAACACTATTCACCAGGGATCCCGATTCCGCCATCCGCCCGCGAATACCGCCTATTGGCCTTGGTCTCCCGATTAGGGGCGTGGCAGGCTCAGTGCAGATGAACGGAACGAGGTCGGTGAAGGCTCCGGCGTCAAATGGTGAGGATAACGCCACCGGGGCGTGCTCGCCGAGCAGGGCGACGAAATCATCGAAGCGTACACATCGTGGTGGGCGGCGGTAATCCCGCTGGTATGGGAATGCCGGGGGTACGATCTAGGCGCCGTTAGCCGCTGCCCCAATTCTCTGCCGCTGATCGTGTGAACTATGATCGCAGGCATGTCCGCTCGTCTAGCCGAATGGAACGGCCAGAACAACTCCTGAGCGGGCGTTCGATGAATTGAAAGGCATGATGATGGAATACCGACCCCTCGGCAGTACCGGAACCGCGGTGTCCACGCTGTGCCTGGGCACCATGACCTTCGGCAAGGAGAGCGACGAGAAGCTGTCCCACGCCCAGCTCGACCGATTCGTCGAGCGCGGCGGAAACTTCATCGACACCGCGGATGTCTACTCGCAGGGGATCTCCGAGGAGATCATCGGCCGGTGGCTCGCGGCCCGGCCAGGTGTCCGCGATCAGATGGTGCTCGCCACCAAGGGTCGGTTCCCGATGGGCGCTGGACCCAACGACCACGGTCTGAGCCGTACTCACCTGACGCGTGCGCTGGAGGCCAGCCTGCGCCGGCTGGGTGTGGAGGCCATCGACCTGTACCAGGCGCACGCGTGGGATCCGATCACCCCGATCGAGGAGACCCTGCGGTTCTACGACGACGCCGTACGCGACGGC
>JAOPYO010000389.1 GCA_025964575.1 Actinomycetes bacterium | reverse complement strand
GCCGTGTCCTGGCTCGGATCGGGTGGTCATGGTGTGCCCGGCTCCCTTGGTCGCATCTGCCCTCACCAGTTCGACGAGATAGCGCACCGAACTGTGAGGCGGGCGCGTCGCCTGACATTCCGGGGGGTTGTGTCGTCGTACTGGTGAGAAGAACCCGCCATCCAGAGAACAGGAAGCTCAGCGGCATGATGACCGGCTCATTCGCCCAGCGATCGCGCCTGGCCAGCACCCTGACCACTCGCGGCGGCACCGGCTGCACCGCCGGCGTGGACGCTTCCCGCAGCACCATCCCACAGCAGCCCGATGCCGTCATACACCGGGTTCGATGTGACAAGGAGGAAACCGATGAGTGACTTTCAGGCCATCGCTGACCGCGTCGAGATCGAGGCGCTGCGCGGCGAGTTCACCGACGCGGCGATGATGCGCGACCGCGCCCGCCTCGCGTCGCTGTTCACCCAGGACGGCGCGCTTCGGATGCCCAACATCCCCGCCGAACTGGTCGGCCGGGAGGAGATCCGCGCAGGGGGCGAGCGGCTGCAAAGCCAGTGGGACTTCTTCGTGCAGACCACGCACCCGGGCACGATCCAGCTTGACGGCGACACCGCGACCGGCCGTGCCTACATCCAAGAGCTCGCGCGCACCCGCGACGGCCGCCAGGGGCTGAACTACGCCATCTACCACGACCGCTACCAGCGCACCCCGGACGGCTGGAAGTTCACCGAGCGGGTCTACGAGGTCAGGTACCTCGACACCACACCGCTGGCAGGCTCGGCGCCCCGCGCAGCGGGGGGCGCACGCTAACCCGCCGGCCGGGAACAAGTCTTCGGCGGAAGGAAGAAGGCGACCGTGGCTTCACCTCTTCTTGATGAGCTTTGGCTTCTGAAACCACCAGGAGCGTACGGAGGAGCCGCCGCGATGACGCGGCGGCTCCTCACGTGACAGGTCAGCGTTGGCCGGGCCCGCCGACGGGCACGGCGGTCCGGACGATGGACCAGGTGACGGTCCCCGCTGGATAGAGAACGATCTTTTTCTGCTTGGTCGGGGCACCGGTGCTGATGTTGAGCCGCCCGATGACCTGGTAGGTGTGCGGGTCGAGGAGCAGGTAGGCGTGGGTCAGGCCGGGCCGGTAGAGCCCGATGGCAGGCCTGCCGAGGACATCCTTCACCTGCTCGGTCCGCATTCCCGGAATCTTGGTGAGCGCCCGGAAAATCGCGGCCTGGATTCTCGGCGGGGCAGCGACGGGCGAATTCCAGAGCAACTGCACGATGTTCGCCCAGGCTTGGCTGTCTCGGTCGGTCCCGCGGCCGGGAACCTGCCCCACGGACACCTTGTAGAGAACGGGGAGCAGAGTCTGTGGGTCGGCCGGGAGCTTACGGAGCGTGTCGTAGGTGCCCATTGGTGAGGCGTCGCTGATCGCTGCGGTGGTGGGAGAGGTGTGGGTGACCAGCTTGCCCCCCTCGTGGTAGGCCGAATGGATGCCGTCGAACGTCATCCATTCGTCGTCGGTGCTGGTCCGTTGGCCCGGCTGAGATTCGACCGACTTGATGTAGAGCCATTGGTGCGGCTTCGGCTCGGCCTGGGGCCGGCCCTCCGCCGCGTGGGCGGCCTTCTCGAGCGTCTGGTAGGTGGCCGACAGCTGAATCTGCGTGGCGTGCCCGGGGTCGGGGGCCCTGGGCGTCGTTCCGGAGATCCCGACGGCCAGCGCGGCGACGGCGGCGGTCGCGGCCACGCCCAGACCGGCCAGCACGGGCCAGGTAGGGCGCGGAATGTAGAAGGCACGGCGGCGGTAGGTGCTGCGCAGGCGTTCGCGCCCGGCGGCGACGGCTTCCTCGGACGGCGGTGCCTCTGCGAGCAGCGTCTGGATCATCTGCAGGTCATTCATCGGTGGGGACCTCCTGGTCGAATTGGTCGAGTGCGGCGCGCAGCTTCCTGCGCGCCCGGCTCAAGCGCGAGCCCACGGTTCCGTACGGGATGCACAGCGCCTGTGCGACCTCCTCGTGACTGAGGTCGCTGAGCGCCACGAGCAGCACGATGTCGCGCTGGTCCCGGGACAGGGCGGCGAGGGCGCGGGCGAGCTGAGGCTGGAGTCCCTCGGCGGTCACCCAGCTGACGACCCGGTTCTCGTGGCTCTCGGTCGCGGGGTCGGCCCCCGTACGGGCCAGCGCCTGATAGCGGCGGGTCTCCGCGCGCCGGTGCTGGGCGACGAGGTTGGTCGCGATCCCGAACAGCCACGGCCGGACGGTGCCGCGCGCCGGATCGAACCTGGCTCGCTTGCGGAAGGCGACCAGGAACGTCTCGGCGGCCAGGTCGTCGGCGGTCTGCGGGCCGAGCCGACTCGCCACATACCGGTGGATCACGGGGAAGTACCGGTCGTAGATGCCGGTGAAACCGTCCGGCTCCTTGCGGGAGCGCTCGACGAGCCGCGCATCATCGGAGTCCCTGGCCGTCGGGACCGGCCGCTCACGCTGTTCCTCGCCGACATCGGGGGATGCGGTCATCCGATCACCTTTCACGGTGGATTGAAGGGGCAACACCCCTACTCCGCCGCACCCCCGATCTGCTTTCCCGCTTCCCCCCAGGGGATCAGCCCTGGATCCGTCCGCAGCGGGCCGGATGCCGGCGATCGCGCAGGTCGACGGCGCCACCACCCGACTGGCCGCAGGCAGCACAACGTCCGACGCGAACCAGTACACCTCTGTAACATTCAGCTACAGCCAATGCACGTTTAGTAGTTGCCACTGGGGGAGACTCGCATGCCGGAGAAGATCACCGGGAGTGTGGGAGATGATGCACGGCCCTCCGGCCCTGCCGTACCGCCGAGCACCACCGAGGTCGTGCCGAAGCATCGCCGCGCTGACAAGGCCGACGGCCCGGACAGAGGGAGCTTAAAGAAACTCCCCCAGATCACCCTGGTCTTCTGGCTTATGAAGATCGCCGCCACCACCCTGGGCGAAACCGCCGGCGACCTTCTCGCCCAGACGATGAAGGTCGGCTACGCCGTCAGCTCAGCGATCTTGATCTCGTTGTTCATCGTCAGCCTCGTGGCCCAGCTTCGGGTAAAGAGATTCCACCCGGTGCTGTACTGGACGGTCATCCTCTCGACGAGTACGGCCGGCACCACCATGTCCGATTTCATGAACCGCACAGCAGGCCTTGGCTACGCCAAGGGGGCGCTGGTCTTGATCACGGCGCTGTCGGCGGTATTCCTCGTCTGGAAGGTCAGTGGCTACTCCTTCGACGTCGTGAGCATCAATTCCTTCAGAGGCGAGGTGCTGTACTGGACCGCGATTCTGTTCTCCAACACGCTGGGCACATCGCTGGGCGATTTCCTGGCCGATGACACTCCCCTTGGCTTCGCGGGAGGAGCACTGCTGGTCAGCGGCCTGCTGGCGTTGATCGTCATCGCCACGTACTACACCGGCGTCTCGAACACGCTGCTGTTCTGGATGGCGTTTGTGCTGACCCGTCCGCTCGGCGCGACCGCGGGCGACTTCTTTAGCAAGCCGGTCATCAAGGGCGGTCTCGGGTACGGGACGATCGGCGCGTCCCTCGTCCTCGCATCCGCCCTCCTCGGGCTCATCGTCTATCAGACCGGGCAGACGCGCGTGAGGCGTGCATGAGGCGACGTCGCTCCCCGGAAATCAGGATGGGATCTCCGACGCCGAGAAGTCCAGGTCCTCTCCGGCCCAGTCGTGGTCGTTGCTGTCAGCTCACGACGATCGGCCCAGGTATCGGCGGAGCATCAGTGGCCGTCAGGGTAGGGATTCGCAGCGTCGTTTGAGGCCTTCGGCCTCCAGGGTGACGTAGCGGCGGGCCAGCCGGGCCGCGAACATTCCGACGAGCGGTGCGAGCACGCCAGTCTGGTCAAGAGTGAGCCGCACGGTCGCGTGGCCATCTTCGCGAGAGACGACGTGGTGGCCGCCGGTGGTCGTTACGCCCGGCGACCTCGCCGCCCAGGTGAAGGCCTGGCCAGGCTCATACTCGGTGACGGTGTAGACGGCCTGCGGGAGCCTGGGCTGCCGCACGCGCGCCGTGCTGCTGACGCCGAACGGGCCGTCCTCTAGCCGCCGCACCAGGGTCATCGACGACGTCCATTCCGGCCAGCGCTCCACGTCGGCCAGCACCGCCCACACCGCCTCCGGCGTCGCCTCAATGTCGACCTCGATCTCGTACCGCATGGACGCCTCCCGGAGCCACCGTTGCCGATCTTCCTCCCGTCCTACCAGGCCTGGTCTGGTAGGACCAGCCGTCCGCAAAGGGAAGTTCGCGCCCGCCGCCGGTAGATCTTGATGGTGTCCTCAGCGGTGAGGTCTTCGGGCGTTGGGGAGTTCCTTGGTCAGAAGCCGCGGAAGACACCGTCATCGTCCACCGAGTCGGCGAACTCGGAGAAGAACATATTGGCGATCGACAGGTTGTTCTCGATCCCCCAGAACTCGGTGGCGACCATCCGGAACCGGCGTCCGCGCTCTTCGTGCAGGTCTACGACGAGGAGCGGCATCTCCGGCGAGGCGACGGTGTCGTGGTCGACCACGGCGAGGAGATCTCCCGGCGGATCGAGCGCGAGCAGTTCGTCAACCGTGGCTCCCGTATGGGCCGGGTCGTCGAGGAACTCCGCGTACGCCGCAAAGCCATCCTCGTTAGGGGTCTCGATCGTCACGCGGATCGCCTCCCAGGCCGCCGGGTCGGAGAAGTCGGTGCGAACGACCA
>JAOPYO010000353.1 GCA_025964575.1 Actinomycetes bacterium | reverse complement strand
TCGAGGGTTCCCTAGGGGCCGCGCGGATAGGGCGCTGGATCAGCGAGCGGCGGCCAGGCACAGCCTGGGCGTCGCGAGCCCCGGAAGTCCTATCCGCGCGGTCTCTTACTCGGGCGCATCTTCCTTGGTGCGGGCCACATCGAACTTGCGGCGCCGACCTTGGAGACCGGAAATGATGGCGGAGGACATGACGTCCCTCTGCCGGGAGAGCAGCACATAGCTGACGATGCCACTGATCAGAATCGATACCGCGAGGAGCAGCACCGGCGACTCCTTCATGGGCGTGGTCACCCACAGGACGCCGCAGGTGGCGGCGAAGATCAAGATTCGCGCGGAGGAATAAGCGAGTACGGAACGCATGGTGACTCCGAGGCTATCTGGTGTCGGCAAACGGATCGTCCGCCCCTGCCGAAGGGCCGGTCGGTCCGCCTGTTGAACCCTCTCCCGAACCCTCTCCCGAACCGTCCGACGGGGGGCCGCCGGCGAGAATCTCCAGGAAGAGGGCCGGGTCGACGTTCCCGCCGGAGAGCACGGAGACGTACGAGTCGCCCCGGGGCAGCTCGTCCCGGTGGAAGAGGTAGGCGGCGGTGGCCACCGCGCCCGCCGGTTCGGCGATGAGCCGGGGACCACGGGCCAGCCGTCGCATGCCCTCGCGGATCTCGTCCTCGCTCACCACGACGATGTCGTCGACGTACTCGGTCATGTGAGCGAACGGCAGCTCCCCCACCTGCTGCACCCGGAGCGCGTCGGCGATGGTGCGGCCGGTCCGGTCCGGCGCCCAGCCGACCCGAGAGCCGGCCCGCAGCGAATCCCTGGCGTCCGCGGCCAGCTCCGGCTCCACTCCGACGACCTTCGCACCCGGACACAGTGTCTTGACGGCGGTCGCGACGCCGGCGATCAGACCACCACCGCCGACCGGCACCAGGACGACATCGACCTCGGGGGCGTCCGCTACGATCTCCATTCCGACGGTGCCCTGTCCAGCGATCACCCCGGCGTCGTCGAACGGCGGGATCAGAGCGAGACCGTGCGCCTCCGCCAACCGTTCGGCGGTGCCGATCCGGGCTTCCATGGTGGGCTCCACGAAGACGATGTCGGCACCCAGCTCGCCGCAGGCATCCACCTTCACCGCGGGGGTGTTGTTCGGGATGATCAGCACCGAGGGGATGCCGAGTGCCCGCGCGGCATAGGCGACCGCCTGAGCGTGGTTGCCGCTGGAATGGGTGATGACGCCGCGTCGTCGCGCGGCTCGCGGCAGCGCGGTGATCGCGGCATAGGCTCCACGCAGTTTGAAGGCCCCGATCGGTTGCAGCGACTCGGGCTTGATCAGCAGGGATGGTCCGGAGGACGACAACGAGAACGGAACCAGCGGCGTACGTACGGTGACGCCACGCAGCCGGGCGGCCGCCTCCTCGATCTCCCCCAGAGTTACGAGATCGGACACAAGTCAGGAGTCTAGTTTTGTTTCCGGTCCCCGGCTCTTGCCCCCTTGGCCGTGTCCTGGCCAGGGTCGGCCCCATGACCTGCTACTCCCTGGTAACGGGCGGTTCTGAGAACTACACGTCGGGTGTGTCGAGATCGTCGTGGCAGATGTGGCAATTGCCCCGTTCACGTGCCGTTATAGTCCCAGCTCACGGAACTACGTTGTGTGATGTTTTCCGAAAACAAGGGAGAAACCGGTCTTGACCCGGCACACTTAGAAACAGTCCACCCGCACCGAGAGCGGGACAAAGGGGGAAGAACAACGTGGAGAGTACGAGTGAGCGCCTGCTGACCCCCGGAGAGGTCGCTGCGCTCTTCCGGGTCGATCCAAAGACCGTGACCAGATGGGCCGCGGCGGGTCGCATCAGTAGCATCCGGACCCCAGGCGGGCACCGCCGTTTCCGCGAGTCCGAAGTACATGCGCTCCTTCGCGGTGAAGAGCCGCTTTCCGAGCTCACCCGATAGCAGTAGCTCACACAGATCGACCGTTTTATAGCGCAGCCAGCTCCACAGAGCAATCGCAGTACCTAGCCGGCACGGCGGGACGCAGGCAGCCGAGAATGCCCGACTCAATCCCCCTGGGCATCCTCTTGCTGGGCCTTCCAATCCTCGAACTGACGCAGCAAAGCTTCGTCGTCGTCCCGCCACCGGCGCCGCTTCACCGCCATCTCCTCCTCGGTGAGCGCCTGATCCGCAAGCCGCGAATAGTCCGGATCGTCAGGTCCGATCTCGACGTACGCCTGCCCGATGATCCGTCCGTCCTCGGTGGTCGCGCTGTGCGGTACTCGTAGGTTCCCGTTGTCGAGCTTGATCACATACATCCTTCGGTCACCTACATCCCGTACCGGCGGTTGAAGAACAGCATCACGTTGAGCGCTGTCCGGGTATCGCCGCCCAGCATGTCGACCAATGCGGGGCGCTGCCGGGCCGCGATCGAGGCGAAGGCGTCGGCGAAGAACTCCCTGCGCCCCAGATCGTCCGGCTGCAGATGGAAGTCACTGGCCAGATGCGGCAGACACTGGGCGTAGAGCGCACGGAACTCGGGGCTGTCGGACTGCCAGCCGTCCGCCCCCGCGTCGAGGTCGTCCAACGCGTGGCCCACCTCGTGCATCATGACGTCCGGCGTGGGCGACGGCCGGTCTCCCACGACGATCCTCCGGTCGCCGTACGCGCCGGCGCAGATGTCCCAGGTCGCCTTGCCCGAAGGCAGCTCCCGGCCCTTCAGATGGCCCATGTCATCGAGATCGGGCACCCCGCCAGGACCAACGTAGATGCCGTCCAGTCCGCCCGCCAGGAGCTCCTTCAGCGGCTCCGGAAGGGCGGCGAGGCTGTCGATCGCCCGAATGATCTCCGGTGTCGGCGGACCCTGGTCGCCGTCCCACTGCCGGTAGAGGATGCCCTCCAGCCTCCCGCAGTGCCGCCGCCCGTCCGCCGGGCCCGGTGGACCAGGCGAACCGGGTGCGTCGGGAGGCCGGGCCGACGTGCGGGGCAGCTCGTCATCGAGCTCGAAGTCGCGCCAGGAGTAGGCGCCCTTGGCGGCCGGCTGTTCTCCCGACGGCTGATCGACTCCCGTCCGGAATGCGAACTCATCGTCGCGCCCCGCCTTGCGGAACCGGCCCAGAGCGTCCCGCGGCTGGGTGCGCCGCAGTCGCGTCGTGGGGTGCTCCGCCCGCTGGTCGGGAGGGGACGAGGCATAGCCACCGTCCTTGGACTCCCGGTGCTTGCGGTGTATGCCCCAGTACCGCATCGCGCTCCGTTCTCGACCGGCCGCTACGACCAGAGCCCTACGGGGTTTACTCTGCCATGGCAGAGTAAGCGGGGAGACGGTTAACCTGCCACTATGGTCTATGTCCTTCTCGCACTGATTGCACTCGGCATCTGGCTCTTCTGCCTGTTCGACGTGCTGACGACCGACGAGCTGGACGTCCGGAAACTGCCGAAGTTCGGCTGGTTCCTGATCGTGCTGCTGACGATGAACCTCGGCGCCGTCCTGTGGCTGCTCTTCGGACGGCCGCGCCGGGCTGAGGCAGAGATGCTCCGGACAGGCGTACGGCGTCGCCGCATCCCTCGGAAGCGATTCCCTGATGACCCCGCGTTGGACCTGCCCTATGTCAGGCCGATGGGCCCCGACGACGACCCCGACTTCCTCAAGAGCCTCGACCGCCGCATCCGCGGCGAGGAATGACGGTTCGGGCTCCTACCCGCAGGCTCCTGCTTGCGGGCTTCTCCTGCTATTTGTAGGAATGCATTCCTGAGACCAGGTAATTGATCCCGAAGAAATTGAAGAGCAGGCACGCGAAGGCGATCAACGCGATGACCGCTGCCTTGTGGCCCTTCCAGCCGGCGGTGGCCCTGGCGTGCAGATATCCGGCATAGACCACCCAGGTGATGAACGACCAGGTCTCCTTGGGGTCCCAGCCCCAGTAACGGCCCCACGCCGAGTCGGCCCAGATCGCGCCCGCGATGATGGCGAAGGTCCAGATCGGGAAGCCGAACATCGTGATGCGGTTGGAAAGCCGGTCCAGCCGGTCCGCGGACGGGAACCGGCTGAGGAATCCGGTGACCTCACCGGTCTTGCCCCCCGCCACGGCCGTGACCTGAGCCTCGCGACGGGCGACCGCCAGATAGAGCAGAGTGGTGACGGCGGCGAGCGCGAAGGTGCCGGTGGCGATGATGGCGGCCGTGACGTGGATGCCGATCCAGTACGAGTGCAACGCCGGCCGCAGCGGCCCCGGGTCGCCGTACAGCCAGATCGTGGCGATACCCAGTCCGATGACCACGGCGACCATGAGGAAGGCGCCGAGGAACCGTACGTTCTGGCGGGCCAGCAGAATCAGATACGCGGTCACCGCGGCGAAGCAGATCGCCGAGACGAACTCGTACATGTTCCCCCAGGGCAGCCGCTGGGCGGCCATGCCCCGGGTGACGAGTTCGCCCAGGTGGACACCCCAGCCGATGACATTGATCAGGACCGCGAAGCGGCCCCAGTCGACTTGCCGCCTGTCTTCGTCCGCCTCCGCGACGTCCGAACCCGCGGCGTCCGGCCCTGCGACGGATCCGGCGTCGGCCTTCTCCGGGCCACCGGCGCCGACCAGGATCTTGGCCTGTGCGGTCGCCGCGACCGTACGGCGACGCTCGCCGAAGGCCAGATCCGCGGCATAGCCGACCATCGCGACCACGTACAAGAGCACGGTGCCGAGCATGAGCTGGTTGCTCAGATTGGCGAGATGGGTGTCCACGCTCGTCACTCCTTGTTCTGGTTTCCGGCGGCCCCGGTGCCCGCGGGCTCGCTTCCGGTGGACTCGCTGTCGGGCTCTTCCGCGGCAGGGATTCGTTGACGCAGGTCCGCCACGATGTCATCGAACTCGGCCGTCGCGTTGCCGAGGGCAAGCCCACCGACCTCGACCACGGTACGCCCCTCTTTTGTGGTCCTCGCACGGACCCATAGTCTGCGACGCCGGATCAGGAAGGAGGTGACGATGCCGAGGATCGCGATCACCGCGGCGGTCAGGGCGGGGACCCGGCCCGGGTCATGGTTGAGCGCGAGGCTGATCCACTCCTTGTAGCCGGTGAAGGTGATCGAGCCCGCGCCGTTGGGCAGGGTGAGGGTCTGTCCCACCTGCAGCCCCTGGGCCTTTCCCATGGGGAAGAGCGTCTTGCCTAGGCCCTCGAGCTTGTAGACCGACTGCGGAATCCCGGAGTCCAGACCGAGGTTGCCCCTGAAGGAAACGATCGACACCCGTGGGTTGAGCGGCGCGGGAAAGGCCGAGACCGTCTTGCCGGCCTTGTCGGGTGCCGCGGACGGGAAGAAGATCCCGTAGAAGCCGAGCTGGCTGGGCTGGGCGTCAGGCACCTTGATGACGCCCTCGGAAGTGAAGGTCTTCTCCTCCATCGGCAGGAACGGCGTCGACCCCTGGAACGCGATCTGCCCCTTGCCGTCCTTCACGGTGAAGGTCGGCGCGTAACCATGACCGAGGAGATACACCTTGGCGCCACCCACGCTCAGCGGATGGTTGACCTGCAGGTTGTACGGCTTCTCCGATCCCGAGCCGTCCCTGTAGCGGATCTTGGCGAAGAAGCTGGTGGGCTGACCCATGTTCTTGCCCGAGGTGAGGTACGTGGCGCGAAAGTCGTCCAGGTTGATCGTGAACGGCGAAAGCTCGTCGGCGGAGAATTGCCGGCCCGGCTTGAACGCGTCGTAATTGGTGAGGGTGTTGGAGAAAGCACCGCCCTCGGTCAGCAGGACGTTGCCCTTGTAGCCGAACGCCGCACCACTGCCGACTGAGAACAGCAGCACCAGCAGGGCCAGGTGGAAGATCAGGTTGCCGGTCTCACCGACGTGGCCCTTCTCCGCCGCCACCGACCCCTGGTGGATATCGACCCGGAAACGGCGCCCTTTGAGCAGGTCGTGTGCCTGCTCGAGAGCCTCCTCGGGCGTCGCGTCGGTCTCGTACGACTCGGACTGCGGCAGCCTGGTCAGGTGACGGGGCGCGACGGGCGGACGAGCCCGTACGTTATGGCCGTGCTTCAGTATGCGCGGGATCACGCAGCCGGCCAGCGAGACGAACAGCAGAATGTAGATCGCGGCGAACCAGGGCGCGGCGAAGAGATCGAACAGCGAGAGCCTGTCCATCCACGGCCCCAGCTGCTTGTGCTCCTGGAGGTAGAGAGCGACCTTCTCCGGAGCCTGCCCGCGCTGCGGTAGCAGACCGCCGGGGATGGACCCCAGCGCGACCAGGAACAGCAGGATCAGAGCGGTCCGCATCGAGGTGAGCTGCCGCCAGCCCCACCGCAGCCAGCCGATGAGCCCCAGTCCCTTGGGCTTCACCTGCGGCACGTCCTGAGCCGACACGTCCTGGCCAGCCACGTCCTGGCCAGGCACGTCCTGAGCTGGCACGTCGGGTGCCTCCACGTCGGGTGCCTCCACGTCCGCCACCTCAGATCACCACTCCGAAGCCGCTCACCCAGGTCTGCAGATGAGCGATCATTTGTCCCCACAGTCCGGTCACCAGCAGTACGCCGATCGCGACCAGCATGCCTCCGCCGGCCCTCATGACCAGCTGATAGTGCCGCTTGACCAGGCCGAAAACGCCGAGGGCCTTACGGTAGGCGAGCGCCGTCACAACGAACGGAAGGCCCAGCCCGACGCAGTAGCCGAACGACAGTATCGCGCCGCGGGTGGCACTGCCCTGGTCGTAGGCCAGGGTCAAGATGGCGCTCAGCGTCGGGCCGATGCACGGCGTCCAGCCGATCCCGAACAGCACACCCAGCAACGGCGCCCCGGCCACCCCCGCGGCGGGCAGCCGACTGGACTTGAACGTCCGCTGCAGCCCCGGGATGAACCCCATGAAGGCCAGCCCGAAGACGATGGTGACGGCACCCAGCACCCGGGTGATGGTCGCCTCGTACTCCTTGAGCCAGACGCCCAGGCCCCCGAACGCGAAGCCGTACGACATGAACACGACGGTGAAGCCGAGCACGAACAGCACACAGCCCAGCAGCAGCCGACCGCGCCGCTGCTCGGCCAGATCCACCCCGGACAGACCGGTGACGTACGAGAGATAGCCGGGCACGAGGGGCAGCACGCACGGCGAGAGGAACGACACGAGCCCGGCCAGCGCCGCCAGTGGCAACGCCACCAGCAGCGATCCACTGGCGACGGTGGTGTTGATCGAGCTCATAGCCGTATCCATGGCCTCATCCATGGCCGTATCCATGGCCTCGCTCCGCTCGGCGGCTCGGGACGCCTTGAAGGCGGCGTCTTCCCTCGTCGCGTGCTCGCTCGTCCCTCGCTCCGCGCGCTCCTCAGTCCAGACACCGCCGCGTCCCTCGCTCCGCCTGCGGTCATTTTTCCGCGACCACCTTGTCGATCAGTGGGCCGAGCCTGGAGTACGTCGTGGAACCGATGATCCGAACGGCCACCCTGCCATGCTTGTCGAGGATCAGCGTGCTGGGCACCGCACTCGGCGGTACGACCCGGAAGGCGAGCGTGACCTGGCCATCGGAGTCAAAGATGCTCGGGTAGCCGATCTTGAAGGTGCGTTCGAAGGCCTGGGCGGCCTCCTTGCCGTAGTCCCTGGTGTCGATACCGACGAACTCGACGCCCTTGGCCTTGTTCTCCTCGTACAGCTTCTCCAGCGCGGGAGCCTCGCCACGGCAGGGCGCACACCAGGAGGCCCAGAAGTTCACGACGACGACCTTGCCCGCGGTATTGGCCCCGGGGGAACTCCCCGTCAGGTCCGCGAGGCTCAGCGACTTGCCGTCCAGCGTCGTGCCCTTGGCCTGCGGACCGGGCTTACGGTCCTTGATCAACTGGCTGCTGCCGTCCCCGGCCACAAAACGGTTGTCGCCGCCATCGGTCCCGGTCGGGCTCGAATTGGTCCCCGCACAGCCCGCCAGCAGCATCGCGGACATGGCGGCACCCGCCAGGGCGCGTACGGGCATGGCTAGGGAGCTCACGATTCTCCTACAACTACGAAGTGTAGTACTTGACTGTATTTGCAGGCTCAGGCGCCCGGCACACCGGGTCCGCTGATCAGGGCCGCGGCGGGCTCGGCGTACTCGACCCGCGTTATGCGGTCGCCCTCGTAGACCAGGCTGGTCACGCTGGCCAGAGCGCACTCGCGGTTGGCCGGGTTGTGCCACAACCGCTTATGTTCGGCCTTGCGCCGCGCGATCCAGATCGGCAGCTGATGGCTCACGCACACGACCTCGTGACCGCGCGCGGCGTCCCGGGCGGTGGCCGCCGCGTCGAGCATCCGCTGGGCGAGATCCTCGTACGGCTCTCCCCAAGAGGGCCGGAAAGGGTTACACAGCAGCGGCCAGTTCTTGGGCTTCTTGAGCGAGGCATCGCCGTGACCGAACTTCATGCCCTCGAAACAGTTCGTCGCCTCGATCAGCCGATCGTCGATCTCCACTGGCAGCCCGAAGGTCTCGGCCAGCGGCGCGACGGTCTCCTGGGCGCGCTCCATCGGAGAGGAGAACAGCGCGGTGACGTCCCGCCCGGCGAACCACTTGGCCGCGGCCTTCGCCATGAGCACCCCGTTCTCGCTGAGGTGGTAGTCGGGCAGCCGTCCGTAGAGGATGCCCTCGGGGTTGTACACCTCACCGTGCCGCAGCAGGTGAACAATGGTCTTCTCAGTCATGGCGGCCCAAGACTACCCGCAGGGGCGCCTGGTCACGCCTGGGCCCCGCACATCTCCCCGGCCATGGCGATCGGCCATCGCGATCGGCCGTGGCGATAGAGACGGCCAGTTCTGCCGGAGGCCTACCCACAGCGGAGGCAGAATGTCGGCGCGCCCGTCGTGATCACTTCCGACATACCCGCCCGATAAGGTCACACTCACCTCAAACCCCCCACGCGCAAAGAAGGCCGAATGCGTAAGACGCTCCAACGCACCGCTCTCACCGGAGGCGTCGCTGTCGTTACCCTGACCGGCACGCTGGCCCCGGCCGGGGCCGCCGCCCCCGCCTGGCGGATCGTGCACACCAACACCGCCAAGACCGTCGGCCCCGACACCAACGTCCTCGCCGACATCACCGCGATCGGCGCCAAGGACGTGTGGACCGTCGGCAGCGTCTCGCGGAACGCCGGCCAGTACAACCACTCGCTGGCCCAGCACTGGAATGGTACGAAGTGGACGGACACCACACTTCCCGTACAATTCCGCAAGTCGAACACGATCGCCAGTGGTCTTAACGTCGTCGCGTCGTCTTCATCGAAGAACGTCTGGGCGTTCGGAAGTTCGGGCCCCGTCAACGGCGCATCGCGGAGCCAGTACGCATTGCACTGGGACGGCAAGCACTGGACGGTGGCTCACTCCTGGAAGACCTGGTCCTGGATCTACAAGGCCGTGGTACTGAGCCCGACAAACGTCTGGGCGTTCAGTGGGGCGGGTGACACGTTCGGGGCCTGGCACTTCGACGGGAAGACCTGGACCAAGGTGAAGACCCCTGGGTTCCAGGTGATCACGGCAAGCGCCGTCTCCCCCACGAACATCTGGGCGGTCGTCTCCAAGCCCACCGCCCGAACGGACGACGGGCGCTTCGTGGCCCGCTACAACGGCCACGCGTGGAGTCTGGTCAAGACCCCGGACATCCCCGGCACCTGGGAGGACACGCCTGAGTACAACGCCGTCCATGCTCAGTCATCGAAGGACGTCTGGGTCGTGGGTGGCAGGCAGATCACGACCTCCACGGACGGCCAGGTAGCGCCCATCGCGCTGCATTGGAACGGCACCGAATGGCAACGGTTCGACGGCCCCCTCGGCGCGCATAACCTCGCCGGGTTGTACTCGGTCGTCCCGGACGGCAAGGGCGGGATCTGGGGCACCCGAGGCTCCTTCTACGAAGGGGATCCCGTCCACCTCGTCGGCGGCAAGTGGACCGCGACGGCCCTCCCCAAGGTCAAGGGCAAGGCCGTGTCCGTGGAGAAACTCGCCCACGTTCCAGGCACCACGTCGATCTGGGGCGCCGGTCTCCTCACCTGGGGCGGCCTCCCGGACACCAACGGAGTCGTCTTCAAGTACTCCTGACGTCGCAGTCTGGGTGGTCAGGGAACAGGTGGTCGGGGAATCGACGCACCACCCATCCCCTGACCGCCCAGGGTGACAGATCACGATCGGGTGCGTGGGGACATGAACCTGGCGGGATAGGGCTTCTCTCCGCGCGGCCTCCGGGCCGGTCGGTCCGGAAGTGCAAGATCACAGCGATAGGAGGGGGTCAGGCGAGGGCCCGGCGGCGGTGCGGAGAGCATCGAGGGCGGCGCAGATGGCGGGCCGACGGGCGGCCTCGGTCCGCCATACCGCGTAGATCCGTCGGGTGAGCGCCGGCCGCAGCGGTACGATCCGTACGCTTTCGGGCACGTCACAGCGGCCCAGCCGGGGCAGGATCGAGACGCCCGCCCCGGCCGCGACCAGGGCGAGCTGGGTGGCGTATTCGTACACCATGTGGTCGATCACCGGCTCCAGCCCGGCGGAGCGAAGCGTGTAGGTGAGCCACTCGTGGCAGATCGAGCCAGGTGTCGAACTGATCCAGCGGTCCCCGGCGAGCTCCTTGAGCGCGATGTCCTCGCGGTAGGCCAGCGGATGGTCGGCGGGCAGTGCCGCATCGGCGATGTCCACGCAGATCGTGCCACGGTCGAGGCCCTCGGGCAGGGCCAGCGGATCGTTGTCCCAGTCCTGGACGATGGCCAGATCGAGGTCCCCGCGGAGCGCGCGGGGAATGCTCTCGGTGGGGTCGGACTCGCTCAGCAGGATCCGCAGTTGCGGATGCTCACGGCGCAGCTGGGCCAGCGCAGCCGGCGCCAGCCCCCGTACGGCGGTGGGAAAGGACGCCACCGCCAGCTCTCCGACCACGACCCCGCGGTGCGCCTCCAGGTCGGCCTGCGCCTCCTCGACCAGGGACAGGATGCGTCCGGCATGCCCGACCAGCAGCTCGGCGGCGTCGGTCAGCCGCACGCCCCGGCCGTTGCGCTCGAACAGCTTCTGGCCGGTCTCCCGCTCCAGCTTCGCCACCTGCTGAGAGACGGCCGAGGTCGTGACGTGCAATGCGTCGGCCGCGGCGCTCACCGTGCCGTGCGTGGCCACCGCGTGCAGGGCGCGTAGCCGCTCCAAGTCCAGCATGTAAGCAAGGCTACACTCTCATGGCTATTTAATTAAGAGATCACGGGCGCTGAGAGGCCACGGAGCCAACAGAGCACGGTGTTAAGAGAGCACGGTGCTAAGAGACAGCGGCGGCTGCGCGGGCGGCGTGCGGCATGGCCTCAGCGATCCGGTCGAGGGCGGCATCGTCATGGGCCGCGGACAGAAACCACACCTCATAGGCCGACGGCGGCAGATAGACCCCATGATCCAAAGCGGCGTGGAAGAACGCGGCGTAGGCCTTGGCGTTCTGCTGCTGAGCGGCTTCGAAATCTCGGACCTCCCCCTCGCGGAAGAAGATCGAGAACAGGTTTCCGGCGGTCTGCAGCCGGTGCGGAACACCCTCCTTGGAGAGGGCCTCGGAGGCCAGTCGGCCAACGATCGAGGCGGCCCGATCGACGGCGTCGTAGACGTCCGCGGTGGCATTGCGCAGTGTCGCCAGACCAGCCGCGGTGGCCAGCGGGTTCCCGGACAGAGTGCCCGCCTGGTAGACCGGTCCGGCCGGGGCCAGATGGTCCATGATGTCGGCCCGTCCGCCGAAAGCCGCCGCGGGCAGTCCACCACCCATGACCTTGCCGAAGGTCGTGAGGTCCGCGGCCACACCCTCCCGGCCGTACCAGCCGGCCGGGGTCACCCGAAACCCGGTGAGCACCTCATCAATGATCAGCAGGGCCCCGTGCCGCTCACAGAGCGCCTTGAGCAGCCTGTTGAAGTCCTGGACCGGGGGCACCACGCCCATGTTGGACGGGCAGGCCTCGGTGATGACACAGGCGATCTCATGCCCGTGGTCGGCGAAGGCCTCCTCCACGGCGCTGACATCGTTATAGCGCAGCACCAGCGTGTCCGCGGTCGTCGCACCCGTCACCCCGGGAGTGTCGGGCAGCCCCAGCGTCACGACCCCGGAGCCGGCCGCAGCCAGCAGCGCGTCGACGTGCCCGTGGTAACAGCCGGCGAACTTGACGATCTTCGCCCGGCCGGTGAAGCCGCGAGCCAGCCGGATCGCCGACATCGTCGCCTCGGTCCCCGAGCTGACCAGGCGCACCTTGTCCACCGGGGTACGGGCGACGATCTCCTCTGCCAGCTCGACCTCACCCTGCGTCGGCGTGCCGTACGAGGTGCCGCGTGCCGCCGCCTCCTGCACCGCCTCGACGACACGGGGGTGAGCGTGACCGAGGATCATTGGCCCCCATGAACAGATGAGGTCGACGTACTCGGTACCGTCGACATCGGTCAGATACGGCCCCCGAGCCGAGGCCATGAAGCGCGGGGTGCCACCGACCGCTCGGAAGGCGCGCACCGGGGAGTTGACCCCGCCCGGCACGACGGCACCGGCTCGGTCGAACAGCTGCTGAGAACATTCCGCGGAAGTCACCCATCCAGTCTGTCAGCCCTTGATTCCGATCCGGTGAACACCCTTGACCTCGCGTACCAGGGGCCGATATCTCACGAAGTACGAGTAGGGGGAAATGAAGGTGACGGATGGCTGGACGGTCCCGGGGTTCATTCATGTCCGGGAACTGGGTGGGGGCTCCTCCGGGCAGGTCTTTCAGGCGGTCGACGACGTCACGGGGACAGAAGTCGCGATCAAGTACCTGAGCGACCGGCTGCTCGACGACGGCGCGTTCATCACGCGTTTCCGGGAAGAGTCCCGGCAGCTGTCACTGCTGGAGGACCCCAACATCGTCGACTTCTACCAGTACGTGGAGTCCCCGCCCGACGGGCGCGCCGCGATCGTCATGGAGCTGGTCGACGGCGTCAGCCTGCGCAAGGTGCTGGCCACCCAGGGCCCGACCGGCCCGCTGGGCGCGCTCGCCGCGCTCAGCGGCTCGCTGCTGGCCCTGGCTGCCGCGCACGCGGCCGGGATCGTGCACCGGGACTACAAACCGGCGAACGTGCTGGTCCGCCGGGACGGGCTCAGCAAGGTGCTCGACTTCGGCATCGCGTCGAGAGCGGGCGGCGCCCCCGAATATCTCGCCCCAGAGCAGTGGCTCGGCGCGCCGCCAGACCCGGCCGCGGACCTCTACGCCGCCACCGCCGTCTTCTTCGAGTGCCTCACCGGCCAGATCCCCTATCCGGCGCAGTCCGCGACCGCGTTGGAGACGGCTCATCGGTCCGGCCCCATTCCGATCGAGTCCGTCCCCGGTCCGCTCCGTGATCTGGTCGCCCGCGGACTGGCGAAGGATCCCGCGGCCAGGCCTGCCTCGGCGGCCGAGTTCCTCGGTGAGCTCGACGACGCGGCCGTTGCGGCCTACGGGCCGGCCTGGGAGACCCAGGGCCGCGATCGGCTGGCCGAGATGACCTCGCTGGCGGCGGTGACCGACTGGACCCCGCCCTCGCCGCGCACCTCGCCTCAGCCGACCGACCACGCCCGGCCCGGAACGGGCGCCCCACGCCGGCCCGGCGTGCTCATCGGAGCCGTCGTGCTGGCCGTCATCGTGGCCGCCGCCGGCGTGGCCTGGTACGGAGCGAGCGCCGCCCAGCCCGGCCATAAGGTCGGTGACACCGGCAAGACCGCCTCTCCGCCACCCTCCCGGCGCAGCTCTCAGCCCCCGGCCGCCTCCCCGGCCACCCCCGATGAGCTGGCCGCCCGGATCTCCAAGGCGGTCTCCGAGAAGAAGACCGCCTCCTTCACCTACCGCCGGGCGGCCGGAGGCAACGACGCCGTCTCCGCGACCGGCGTCTTCCGCTTCGGCTCGAAAGCCGCGACCGCCTATGACATGACGGTGTGGAATCCGGCCGGAGGCGCGGACTCGAGCAAGAAGCTCCGGACGATCCTCGTCGGCGGCATCGCCTACGTGGCTTCTGGTGGCTGGCATCCCGCGCCCGCGGTCCGGGTGGCCACCCGCAGGGACGCCCCGCACGTGTACGGCTCGATGGCCGCGAACACCCGGTGGGCCACCTCGACGTATAACGTCCTGGCACTGCTACACGCCAGCCCGACGGTGAAGGCGGTCCCGTGGACCCCGGCCAACGGCGGTGGGGTGAAGGGGCTCAGCTACAGCGGCGTGGCCTCGCCGACCAAGCTGGGGCAGGAGCCGATGGTGGGGCCGCTCTACGACCAGTACACCGACGGCCGATTCCGCGTCACTTACACGGTCAAGGTCGGCGCGGACCATCTGCCGCAGCGGCTGGACGTGAAACTGCAGTCGGTCGCCATACCGAGCAAGCAGACGATCTTCCACATCGTCTACTCACGCTGGGGACGGAAAGCCGCGATCACGGCTCCCGCATAGTCAGAGTTCGCAGGTGTCAGCGAGGACTTCAAGGAGCCTCAGCGGGTCGGGCAGCGGGGAACCGTCGGGCGTCCGGATCCAGCCGACCTCACGGCCATGGGGAAGTACTGACGGCGGCGCCACCACATAGCTCTCCCGGCAGTGCCAGCGCATCCCCGGGTTCTCCGCGATGTTCTCCGGGGAGCAGTCCAGGTGACAGGACCACCATTCGTCCTCGTCGTCGGGGGCACCCCGGGTGGCCACAAAGAACAAATGCCGATCCGTGCCGAACGCGGCGACCGGCCCGACATGGCCACCGTCGCGGACGATCCTGCCGAGCGCCAGCGCACCCGCCTCGGCGGGGACGTCAATGACGTCGAAGACCCGGCCGGTCGGGAGGATGATATTGGCGGCGGGGTCCTCGGACCACCACCGGTTCAGTACGTCGATATCAGTGGTGGCCTGCATGGCCCACGCCGCCGATACCGGATGGGCGGCAGGATCCGGACAGCCCAGCCGGTCACACGAACACGCTCGGTCCCCATCGGCGGGAGCCCGGACACCCCGGACGCAGGCCCACCCCAGCGCCGCATACTCCCGCACCGCCATCGCCATGCGATCGCGCGTGCGCTGTCGCCTGCTCCCTCCAACTGTCAACATCATCGCTCCCCCTTATTTCGGCGTCTGACCATCGCCCCAGGCCTGTGGTCTGGACGGCGGCAGGGTCATCTGAGAGCCGCAAGCTCTTAGTAACCGATGATGACGGGCCACGTCGGCAGCACACGCGCCAACCCCCGGAAAACGACCCCAAGTGACTAGACGCGCATGATCAGTGGCAGGAAATCACGGGAGGGGACGGTCAGTCAGAGAGTGCTGTGGGGCATTCCCTGTATGGAGATCGACAGGTGGAGATCGGTGATGTTCCTACCGGGCCAGTCGGCGAGCCACCTCGGTGGCCCAGTAGGTGAGGATGATGTCGGCGCCGGCCCGGCGAATCGAGGTCAACGACTCCATGATGATCCGGTCCCGGTCCACCCAGCCCTGGGCGGCGGCCGCCTCGACCATGGCGTACTCGCCGCTCACCTGGTAGGCGGCGACCGGCACATCGACCGTGTCGCGCACCCGGCGGACGATGTCGAGGTAGGAGCCGGCCGGCTTCACCATCACCATGTCGGCGCCCTCGTCGAGGTCGAGGAGGACCTCGCGCAGGGACTCGTCGGCATTGGCCGGGTCCTGCTGATAGGCCGCCCTGTCCCCGAACTGGGGGGCGCACTCGGCGGCCTCCCGGAACGGGCCATAGAACGCGGAGGCGTACTTGACCGAGTAGGCCATGATCGCCACCTGGCCGTAGCCGGCCTGATCGAGAGCGGTCCGGATCGCCCGCACCTGGCCGTCCATCATGCCGCTGGGCGCGACCACGTCGACCCCGGCGGCGGCCTGGGCGACCGCGATCGAGGCGTAGCGCTCCAGCGTCGCGTCGTTGTCGACTTCACCGGCCGAGGTGAGCAGGCCGCAGTGCCCGTGGTCGGTGTACTCGTCCAGGCACAGGTCCGACATGATCACAGTGCTGTCGCCGAGATCGGCGGACAGGTCGCGAAGGGCCTTCTGCACGATCCCCGCGGGATCGTCGGCGCCCGAGCCTCGCCCGTCCTTCACCGCGGGGATGCCGAACAGCACGATCCCGCCGACTCCGGCCTCGACCGCCTCGTGCGCGGCCTTGCGCAGTGTTTCGTTGGTGTGCTGGACGACCCCGGGCATCGAGGTGACCGGCTGCGCCTCGCTGATGCCCTCCTTGATGAACATCGGAAGCACCAGGTCGGCCGGGCTGAGCCGGGTCTCCGCCACAAGCCGGCGCATGGCGGACGTGCGCCGCAACCGCCTGGGTCGCACAACGGGGAACTCAGCACTCATGACCGGACCTCATCATCTCTCCGCGATCATCCCCTTCGTGATCACGCAATCAATCGTCGAACGATTGCATGATCACGAAGGTGTGTCTTATCTGCGCTTTTTGGCGCCGCGGCGCATCTGGCTGGGCTTGCGCAGGGGCTCGCCCGCGGCGACCTGAGCCGCCCTGCGTTTTGCACCGTACTCCGCCAGAGCCTCGGCCAGGGCCGGTACGGAGGGCTTGTCCGCCATCACATCCACGCGCAGGCCGTACTCTTCCGCGGTCTTGGCGGTCTGCGGCCCGATGACCGCGATCACGGTGACGTTGTGCGGCTTGCCCGCGATCCCGATGAGATTGCGCACTGTGGAGGACGAGGTGAAGAGCACCGCGTCGAACCCACCACCCTTGATGGCGACCCTGATCTCCTCGGCCGGCGGCGCGGCCCGTACGGTCCGGTAGGCGGTGACGTCGTCGCACTCCCAGCCCAGATCGGTGAGCCCGGCGATCAGGGCGTCGGTGGCGATGTCAGCGCGGGGCAGCAGCACCCTGTTGATCGGGTCCAGGTCCTCGTCGTACGGCGGCCAGATTTCGAGCAGGCCCTCACTGGACTGGTTCTCGCTGGGCACCAGGTCGGGGTTGACGCCGAACTCCACCAGCGCCGCCGCGGTCTGCTCGCCCACCGCGGCGACCTTGAGGCCCGCGTAGGCCCGCGCGTCCAGCCCGTACTCCACGAACTTCTCGCGTACGGCTCGCACGGCGTTGGTGGAGGTGAAGACCACCCACTCGTAGCGGCCGGTGACCAGCCCCTTGATGGCGCGGTCCATTTGCTGCGGCGTCCGCGGCGGTTCCACGGAGATCGTCGGAACCTCCTCGGGCACCGCGCCGTACGACCGCAGTTGGTCGGAGAGACTGACCGCCTGCTCCTTGGTGCGGGGTACCAGCACCCGCCAGCCGAACAGGGCCTTGGTCTCGAACCAGGAGAGCTGGTCACGCCAGCCGACCACGTCCCCCACGATGATCATCGCGGGGCTCTCCATGCCCTTGGTGTCGGCGTAGAGCCGATTCAGGGTGGAGACCACTGTCTCCTGCTCGGTGGTCGTGCCCAGGCTGGTCATCGCGGCCGGCGTGGAGTCCCGCCGACCGACCGCCATCAGCCCCTTGGCGACCTCACTGACCGAGCCTTCCGCTCCCAGGATGACCAGAGTGGCGTCCTTGGAGGAGTAGTCCTCCCAGTCGACCCCGCCCTCGGCGGCGTTGATGACCCGAACCTCGCGGGTCTTGCCGTCGGTCAGTGGAATCCCGGCGTACCCCGGCACGGCCGTCACGGAAGAAACGCCCGGGACGATCTCGAAGGGCAGCCCGGCCTTGGCGCAGGCGGCGGCCTCCACGGCGATGTTGCCGCCGACCCCGGGATCACCCGGAGAGAGCCGGACCACCGTCTTTCCCGCTTTGGCCGCCTTGGTGACCAGCTTGATCGGGTCGGCCTCCGCGGAGTCCAGGATCTCGGCGTCGGCGCGGCAGTGCGTCAGGAACTCGGGGTCACATCCCGTGCGGTCGATGACGACCACATCAGCCTGCGCGAGCTTTGCCGCGGCCCGCAGGGTCAGCAGACCGGGGTCACCCGGTCCGGTGCCGACGAAGGAAACGAGAGGACTACTCGCGGGGTTCAAGGTGCGTGCTCCCCATCAACTGATCGGCCCCCTGGGCGAGGAGGCGGTCCGCGAGTTCGCGTCCCAGCTTCCCGGCCTCATGCGGGTGACCGCTTGCGGACAGCCTCACCTGACGTACGCCGTCGTGCGCGACGACGGCTGCGGTCAGATGTAGCTTCTTTTCATTTTCAAGATCATTTATTGTGGCGTAGGCGCCCACGGGGGCCGAGCAGCCCGCCTCCAGCACGGCCAGAACCGTACGTTCCGCGGTGACCGCGGCCCGGGTCATGGCATCATCGAGGGCACCGAGCAGCTCGACCAGATCGGTCCGGTCCGCCCGGCACTCGAGCGCTAGTGCGCCCTGGCCGGGAGCGGGCAGCATCTGGTCCGGATCGAAGACCTCGGCGACACTCTCCAACCGTCCGATCCGGCCAAGCCCCGCGTAGGCCAACACGACCGCGTCCACCTCCCCACCGGTGATCTTGCGCAGCCGGGTGTCCGCGTTGCCCCGGATCGGCACGATCTCCAGATCGGGGCGGAGCGCCCGCAGCTGGGCCATCCGGCGCGGTGAGCCGGTGCCGATGCGTGCTCCCCTCGGCAGGTCGGCCAGCTTCGCCGGACCGCACAGGGCATCCCGTGGGTCGTCACGGACAGGCACCGCGGCGAGCGCGATACCGGGAGCGGACGCGGTCGGCAGATCCTTCAACGAGTGCACCGCGAAATCGATGTCGCCCGAGGAGAGCCGGTCCCGGAGTCCATTGACGAAGACTCCAGTGCCACCGATCTGCGCAAGCAACGCCTTTGATACATCACCCTCGGTCGTTACCCCGACCAACTCTACGGCATGCCCCGTCACCTGCGTCAACGTGTCTGCGACCCGTTGGGACTGGCTGGTCGCCATCAGGCTCTTGCGGGTGCCGAGCCGCAGTGCGCTCATTGGTCCTTCACCTTCGGCTCGGTCAGCGGGCTCACGGTTCCTTCGATGTCAGCGCGGGCCACGGCCTCGGGCCCCTTGGGGTCGAGGTCGAAGAGCTCACGCAGCGCAGTGGCGTAGGCGTCGCCACCCGGGGCCGCCGCCAGTTCCTTGACCCGCACGGTCGGCGCGTGCAAAAGCTTGTCCACGACACGGCGCACCGTCTGGGCGATCTCCCCGCGAACCTTGTCGTCGAGCACTTGATCGCCGAGCCCGGGCAGCCGGCCGGCCAGCCGGGCCAGCTCGGCCTCGACGACATCGGCTGCCTTGCTGCGCAGCGCGACCACGGTCGGCGCCACCGCCGCGGCCCGGGCGGCGCCCAGGAACGCGGCGACCTCCTCGGTCACGATCCGTCGGACCGCGTCGACCGCGTCGGCACCGACCGCCTGTGCGGCCTGCTGGTCGGTACGAAGATCGTCGAGCCCGGCCAGCCTGACTCCGGGCAGGTCCCGGACGGCCCGGTCGACGTCGTGCGGCAGCGCGAGGTCCAGGATGAAGACGGGCGAAGCCGCGGTTCGGGCGATCAACATGTCCGCCGTGATCACCAGCCCGGCGGCACCGATGCAGGACACCACCAGGTCGGCTTCGTTCAGAGCGTCGCCAAGGTCGATCAGATCGATCGCTCGGGCGGGGACCTGAAGGCTCTCGGCCAGCCGGACCCCCCGGTCGAAGGTGCGGTTGGCGATGACGATCTCGGCCACGCCCGCCCGGTCGAGGGTGGCGGCGGCCAGCCCGCTCATGGAGCCCGCACCGACCACCAGCGCCCGCCGGTCCGCCAGCGGGCCCAGGTGCTCGGCGGCGATGTCCAGTCCGACGCTGACCAGCGAGGCACCGGCCCGATCGATGCCGGTCTCGGTGTGCGCCCGCTTGCCGACCCGCAGCGCCCGCTGCACCACCTCGTTCACGTCACGGCCGACGCTGCCCTGTTTCTGGGCCAGCCGGAGCGCCTGCCGCACCTGTCCGAGGATCTGCCCCTCGCCGACGACCATCGACTCCAGCCCGCACGTGACGGAGAAGATGTGCTGGATCGCCCGGTCCTCGTAGTGGACGTACAGGTACTCGGAGAGATCGTCCAGGGGCACCCCGGAATGCCGGGCCAGCAGCTCCGACACCGAGGAGACACCACCGTGGAACTTGTCGACCGCCGCGTAGATCTCGACCCGGTTGCAGGTCGACACGATCATCGCTTCCGCGATGTGCGCGGATTCGTGCACCTCGTGCAGCAACTTGACGAGGTCGTCGCCTGTCACGGCGGCGCGCTCGAGCATCGCGACCGGGGCACTCCGGTGACTCAGCCCGACGACCAGCAGGCTCATGTGGTGCCACCTCGCTCGCTCACAATTCGACCGCCTCGATGTAATCGCGCTCTGTGGGCCCCCCGGCCTTGCGCTGCTCGTGAAACGCGAGGATCTGCAGTTCGATCGACAGGTCGACCTTACGCACGTCGACGCCGTCCGGCACGGACAGCACGACCGGCGCGAAGTTGAGCACGCTCGTCACACCCGCCGCGACGACCCGGTCGCACAGCTCCTGGGCCGCCATCGCCGGGGTCGCGATCACAGCAATGGAAACTGCGTGATCCTTGATCATCGTCTCCAGCTGGTCGATGTGCTCCACGGCCATTCCGCCGATGTGCTGGCCGACGGTCGCCTCGTCCGCGTCCAGCAACCCTGCGATCCGGAAGCCACGCGAGGCGAATCCCCCATAACCGGCCAGGGCGCGGCCCAGGTTACCCACCCCGATGATGGCCACGACCCAGTCCTGAGTGAGACCGAGCTCACGGGAGATCTGGTAGAGGAGATATTCCACTTCGTAGCCCACACCCCGGGTGCCGTACGACCCGAGGTGGGACAGGTCTTTGCGCAGCTTGGCGGAGTTCACACCCGCGGCGGCGGCCAACTCCTCCGACGACACCGTGGCGATGCCCCGCTCGGCAAGGCTGCTGAGCGCCCGCAGGTAGACCGGCAGCCGGGCCACGGTGGCCTCGGGTATGCCACGGTCGGCACGGTCGCGGGGGCGCATCTCTCGTCGGGTCACGGGCCTGCTCTTCGGGGGCTCTGATGTGGGCCGAGGCTGAACTTCAATCAGGTTATGCCTTTGTGAATGTGCGCACAAAGTTAGCCCAACAGTACCGACCGGGACCGACTGGATCGCTCTAGCCACATATTCCCAGGTCAGCAAGGGTGTGACGACCTCAAGCGACCTCAGTGGTCAACGTACCCCGAACCACCGCAATGTGACTAAGAAGACATTAGCCATGTTACCTGGAGTTCATGAACAGCAGGTATCAGCGGTCCGCCAGCGCGGTCCGCAGCCGCTTCTCGTCAACCCGCCAGAAGTCGTGCTGGACCCCGTCGATGATGGTCACCGGGATCTGCTCCCCGTAGAGCCGGGTGTCCTCCTCCGACCGGGTGATGTCGCGCTCCTCCCACGGCTCCCCGAGCTCCGTGGCGACCCGCACGATCACCTCCCGCGCGTCATCGCACAGGTGACATCCCGGCTTGCTGAGCAATGTGATCATCTGCGGCCGTCCATGAGAGAGGGCAGCGGGAGCACCTTGGCATCGCTGAGCTTGAGCTCGATGACGTTCGTCGCCAGCACGTGGGTGCGGCTTTCGCCGAGGAACCGCAGGACGTACGGCATCCGCTGATGGTCCTGGAAGGCGGCCTGATCCCGGAACAGCTGGTAGAAGATCCGCTGCGTCGGGGCCCCGACCACTTCATGGCAGGTGTAGATGACCAGATCCGGGTCGGTGTCCCGGGCCGCCCTTATGGCGTCCCGCGCCTGCCGGTCGAAGGCGCTCTGCCGCCCCTCGAGCAGGGTGAACACGGTGATCTGGCCGTACATCTCCGGCGAAGTGGGCGCCGCCGCGGGAGGGGCGGACATCGGCATGGCCACCGGCGGCGCGGGCGGTGCATAAGCGGGAGGCGCCGGAGCCGGGCGGGCGACTGGACCAGTGCCGCCCGGAAGACCCTGGTCATAACCGGTGTGCGGCTCCTCGTAGGAGTCCTCGTAGGAGTCCTCGCCCTTGGGCGCGGAGGCGTCAGACGCGGTCCGGATGCCGCCGAATGCCACCAGCCCGGCGGCGGCGCCCAGGGCGAGAGCCGCCAGAGGCCCGGGCAGATAGCCACCGGCACCCATGACGATGAGCACACCGGCCAGAGCGACGAGCGCGATCGGCAGCAGATATTCGTACGCCTCGCGGGCCTGGTCGCGGGCCTGCAGCGCGCACACGGCTGCGCAGGCCACCAGCGCGATCACCACGACCACGTGCGCGACATTGAGCAGCGAGGCGGGCAGCACGTTGTAGTGGCTCGCCGGCTTCGGCAGGCTCTTGTCGAATGAGCCGATCACCGGGTCCAGCAGCAGAACGACCACGGCGACGATCGAATAGGAGATCGCACCCAGCCAGGCCGCGAAGCGGACCTGCACGAGGTGCGAGATCAGCACGATGACGCCGACCGCCAGCCAGACCGGGGCCATGAGCGCCCCGCCGATCTCCACGGCCCGGAACAGTGGAGTGGAGTAGCCCGCGACAAAGCCGATCGCCATGGCGGCGAGCGCGATGGTCAGCCCGACCACGGTCACCGACCAGGCGACCAGGTGCGGGCGCCGCTCGTTGTAGGTGCGCATGACGAGTAGCCCGGTGGACACCAGTCCGCCCAGGGTCGCTGCCAGCGCTATCAGGAATCCGAACATCGGTCACCATGGTGCCCGATGGAGCGCGCTGATGCGTAACCGACCGTCCCACTCGTGATCGGCACTCCCACCGCCCTCGCGTCATCCGATGCTTAAAAAACCAGGCATCACTCAAAAAACCAGACATCACTGGAAGTACCAGGGCAACCCCATTGCCCCCGTACCCACCGGTATCTAGCATGGCCTTCCGAGTCGGAGGTCCCGTCCATCCCCCTGTGGGCGCTCCCGAGGATGTCGCCCGAGGAGACTGCATGCGCAGCTTGACCCTCGACACCCCGCACCGCGCGCCTGCTCGGCGTGAGGCCCGGCTGGGCGGCGACACGATCAAGGACTTGGTCCTGTGTGCCACTGCCGGCGATACCGAGGCCTTCGGGGTCCTGTACGACCACTATGTCGAACTGGTCTACCGGTATGCCTACTACCGGGTTGGGTCGCACGTGCTGGCCGAGGACCTGGCCAGCGACACGTTCCTGCGCGCGCTGCGTCGCATCGGCGACTTCAACTGGCAGGGCAAGGACTTCGGCGCATGGCTCATCACGATCGCCCGCAATCTGGTCGCCGACCACTTCAAGTCGAGCCGCTATCGACTGGAGATCTCCACTCCCGACCTGCTCGACGGTGATCGGCACGAGGAGGGCCCGGAGCGTACGGTCCTGGACCTGATGACCAACCGGCTGTTGTTCACCGCCGTACGCAGGCTCGGTTCGGAACAGCAGGAATGTGTGGTCCTCCGGTTCCTGCACGGCCTCTCCGTCGCGGAGACGGCACTGGTGATGGGAAAGAAGTCCGGAGCCATCAAAGCTCTGCAGTATCGCGCCGTGCGCTCACTCGCCCGAATGCTGCCCAGCGACCTGACCACTGCGTGAACCGCAACGCGTGAACCGTGACCACCCACCGCCCTCGATCGTTTTCAGGATGGGATGGGGTGGGCACATGAGAATAGGTCAGATCAGATCTGTGGGACGAGCCAGGCTGCTGGCGGCGCTTCGTGCGGAGTCACGGCGGCCGCCACGGCCCGATCCGGTGTTCCGGGCGGCCTTGCGGCAGCGGCTCATGAGCACCGTCAGGTCCGCACGATCGGCCCGATGACACCGGCGGAGGGATGACTTCCGCATGCGACATCAGCGACCGTACGGCGTGGCCGGGCGATTCTGGTCAAGACACCTCAGGGTGAGTACGGTCGCAATTCGGCACGTACGGACAGAGCGGGGACCAGAGTGAATAAGCTCGGTGGATGCGGCGACTGTGGCAACGGCGTGACCAGGAGGACCCGGTGAGTGCCGGAGAGGCCGCCGCGGCAGCGGCGGAGCGAGACCTGGCATTGCCCGAGGCCGATTCCTCGGCGGCGGCCTTCTTCGATGTGGACAACACCATGATGCGTGGGGCGTCGATCTACTACTTCGCCCGCGGCCTGGCCTCCCGCAAGCTGTTCACCATGCGTGATCTGGCCATGTTCGCCTGGGGACAGGCGGCCTTCCGCATCCGCGGGACCGAGAACGCGGAGCACATCGGCACCGCCAAGGAGGCCGCACTGGCGTTCGTGGCCGGCCAGAAGGTCTCCGATCTCATCACGCTCTGCGAGGAGATCTACGACGACGTGCTGGCGGACCGGATCTGGACCGGCACCCGCACTCTCGCCCTGCAGCACCTGGACGCGGGGCAGCAAGTCTGGCTCGTCACAGCGACCCCGGTGGAACTGGCCAGGGTCATCGCCCACCGGCTGGGGCTCACCGGCGCGCTCGGCACGGTGGCCGAGACCGTCGACGGGGTCTACACCGGCCGGCTGGTCGGCAATCTGCTGCACGGACCGGCGAAGTCCGAGGCCGTGCGGGCCCTCGCGGCACGGGAGGGGCTCGATCTGGCCCGCTGCTTCGCCTACAGCGACTCCTCCAACGACCTGCCGATGCTGAAGACCGTCGGGCATCCGCACGCGGTCAACCCCGACTCGGATCTGCGCGACCACGCCAAAGAGCACGAATGGCCCGTCCACGACTTCCGTACCGGCCGTAAGGTCACCATGATCGCGCTCCCCGCCGCGGCGGGCGCGGGCGCACTGGCCGGCGGCGTCGCTGCGGGCGTGGCGTTGCGCAGGCACTACAAGAACTCGTAGAACCGCGCCAGCGGCCCGTTGAGCGCCCTCCAGGTTCCGCCCGCCGCTCCTAGAAGAACGCTGGACCGCGACGGAGGAGCGTGTCGTACAGCATCTGCTGGATGGTCTCGCGGACGTGGTCGGTCAGGTTGAAGACCGTCATGGGGTCGTCGGCGGCGCCCTCTTCGAAGTCCGCCATCGAGACCGGCTCACCGAACTGGATGATCCACTTCGACGGCAGCGGGATCAGGCCGAACAGTCCGAACAGCGGGAACGTCGGGGTCACCGGGAAGTAAGGGATCCCGAACAGCCGGGCCAGTGGCGCCAGATCCGCGATCTTGGGGTAGATCTCCTCCGCGCCTACGATCGCGCACGGGATGATGGGGACGTCGGCGCGGAGTGCCGTGGCCACGAAGCCGCCGCGGCCGAAACGCTGCAGCTTGTAGCGGTCGCTGAACGGCTTGCCGACTCCCTTGAAGCCTTCGGGGAAGACCCCCACCAGCTCGCCCTTGCCGAGCAGCCGAGCCGCGTCGGCCTGGCAGGCCAGAGTGTGGCCGCTCTTGCGGGAGAGGTGACCGAGCATCGGCACCTGGTAGACGAGATCGGCACCGAGCAGCCGCAGGTTGCGGTCCGCCTTGTCATGGAGCCCTACCTGGAGCATCACACCGTCGATCGGCACCGTGCCGGAGTGGTTGGCGACGATCAGGGCCCCGCCCTCGGCCGGAACGTTCTCCAGCCCTCGCACCTCCACCCGGAACCAGCGCTCGTAGACCGCCCGGGCCAAGGGCATGACCAGGTTGTCGTTGAACTCGGGGTCGAAGCCGAACTCGTCGACCTCGTAGTCCCCGGACAGCCGGCGGCGGAGGAATGCCAGCCCTGAGGCGATCTTGCGTTCGACCACTCTGCGCTCAGGCTGCGTGTCGTGCTGCTCGGCGTTCAACGGGATGATCTGGGCGCCCTCGGCGTCGCCGCCTCGGTGCAGATCGCGCACGTTGATCACCGGTGGCCTCCAGAGAAACCGATCAAGGGTCCGGTCAGTCGGTCGAACAGATCCAGCGTGAGGTTGTGCCCGAGCCCCTGCGAGTGCACGAAATCGGTGAAGGCCGCCTCGGAGGAGTACTTCGGCCGCCAGCTCAGCTCGGCGATCAGCCGGGCCGGATCGATGACCCGGCCGTAGGTCAGCCAGCGCAGCAGCTCGGGCGAGAACCCCGACAGCCCTGCCACGCGCTTGCCGACGTCTCCCAGCGCGCTCATCGCGGGCGCGGGCATCGGCAGGTTCGGCCGGCCGGCCCGCCGAATGGCCTGGGACAGCAGCAGCACTCCGTCTCCGGCCACATTGAACGTGCCGGGGTGATCCTCGAGCGTCATCCGCCGGATCACCTCGATGCCGTCGTCCTCGTGCACGAACTGCAACCGAGGGTCGAAGCCGAACACGGTCGGGACGACGGGCATACGGAGATACCGGGTCAGTGGTGAGTCCACCCCCGGCCCCAGGAAGTTCGCGAACCGCAACATCGAGACCCTGAGGTCCGATCGGCGCCGCTTCAGACCGCGTACATAGCCCTCGACCTCGACCGCGTCCTTGGCATATCCCGAGGACGGGGCCTCGACCGGCTCCTCGTCTTCGGTGAAGACGGCAGGATCGCGCGGCGAGGAGCCATAGACGGCGGCCGACGACCGCACCACGAGCTTGCGCATGTCCGGCGACCGCTGGCACGCGGCCAGCAGTTGCATGGTGCCGATGACGTTGAGTTCCTTCATCGACGACCGCGGACCAGCCTGAGCGGTCACCAGGTTGAGGTGGACGACCGTGTCGACCTCAGCCGAGGCGATGACCTTGGCGATGCTCGGTGTGCGGATGTCGACGCGTACGCACTCCGTCCGGCCGAGTGACGTCGTGGGTGGGACCGTGTCCTCGCCGATGACCCGCTCGATCCCCGGATCGGCCTGGAGGGTGTTAGCGACCCGTGCCCCCAGGAAACGAGAGACTCCGGTGACCAGAACGACACGGGCCGCAGCGGAGGGCATAGAGGACACTGTGCGCCCCATCCCTTACGGCTAGTTAGCCTGTCTGTTTACTTCTTGTTACGACGCTGGACACGCGTCTTCTTCAGCAGCTTGCGGTGCTTCTTCTTCGCCATCCGCTTACGGCGCTTCTTGATAACAGAGCCCACGAAGCCTCACTCGACCAATCGGGTTGCGTGCAGGAGCCGGGCCTTCGGCGCTCACCAGGAGGGTGCGCGCACGGCCCGGAGCCCAAGACTACCGCTGGACCGGCGGCCCTTAGGCCGCCGGTCTGCCTCATCCCCGTGCTGCCACAGCGGAGTTCCCCGCACGACCGGGTTCGATCAGGGCTCGAAGTCACCCACGAGCCCTACGCTCACCCAGCTTCGATGAACGCGTCGCGCAGGTAGTCATGGACGGCCTGCTCCGGAACCCGGAACGAACGGCCGACCCGGATCGCCGGCAGCTCTCCGGAATGAACAAGACGATAGACGGTCATCTTGGACACCCGCATCACCGCCGCCACTTCGGCCACTGTCAGGAATCTGACCTCGCTGAGAGGTCGCTCGCCTGAGCCCATCGGACGCCCTCTTCCACACGCGCATGTCACCAGACCTTTAGGCGACTTTGCTCACGCACGTGTACTTTCCCCCAGCGTAAATCGTGTATCCCTCGTCGCAAGAGGAGAGTTCAGGCAATCAGGCTCGCGCGAGACAACAAGTAGGCCGTCATCGGCGTGTAGTGGTGCGGCAGCACGTTGTCGTCCAGCGGCACAACGGCGGCGATTTTACCTTCCACCTCCCCTGCGAACAGGGCAGGGTCGTTGCAGTCCGCGAATCCGACGGTGGTGATTCCGGCCTGTCCGGCCGCTCCGGCCCAGCCGTGGTCTGCGATGGCCAGATCCGGCCAATCCCCGGATTTTGCTGCGAGATCGGCCAGCATCGCTTCCATTGGCGCCGCGTCGTGGGTGTGGTGGAGGGACCCGCCGCCGCTGAGCATCGCCACCCCGTCGATATAGCGAATATGCCGGTCACGTGGTCCCTGAGCCGTCTCCACCTCGTACGACCAGCCATTGGCCGGGGTGAGCACCTGGCAGCCGCGGGCGCTCAGTGCCCGGCCGATGGCCAGGTGGACCGGGAGCAGCCCGGTCGGGTGTCCGGTGGCGATCAGCACGCGTGAGCGGAGTTCGGCGGCCTCCGCCAGCCGTTCGGCCATCGCCTCGAGCGCGGCGATCGTCAGCTCGGGGTCGATCGTGTCGTCCCCGTAGAAGTGCGCCGGGTCAGGATCGACCCCGCACCGCTCGGCCATCATCGACAAGATTTCTTCGAAGGACCAGGAGCCCTTGAGGTTCAGTCCGAACAGGTAGTACGGGTTGCCCGCGGCCATCCGCCGGTAGTGCAGGAGGTTGTTCTGCCGGGGGGTCGCCACCTCGCCCGCGATGAGAGTGCGGACAAGGTGCTCTCGCAGGTCTTGCCTCGTAGGCACTGCTGCTCTGCTCGGAGGAGTGCTCAGGGCTCTGTCAACGGGTCCAGACCATGTTCCGGGAACACCGCCCGCCGGGTGGCCAGCACCGCCTGATCGATCGGATTCGCCGGGTCGTAGCCCGTCCCCCACGTCCGTACCTCCATCGCAGTGTTGGCTGTGGCCCCGTTGGCCGTGGCCCCGCTCGTTGTGGCCCCGCTCGTTGTGGCCCCGCTCGTTGTGACGCTGTCGGTCGGGGCCTGGCCGGACTTCCCAGGGCCATCGGTCATCCGCTTCGGCGCGATCTCCCCGGTCCGCTTCATCACGTATTCGCGCCAGGTCTCGGGGATCGCCGTCTCCGGTGGGATCGGATGTGCCGCCGCCTCGGCGATCAGGTGCGTCCAGGCCCGTGGCACCACCTGTACGAGCTCGTACCCGCCGCCTCCGGTCAGGATCCAGCGGCCGCCGGCGGTCTCGTGCGCCAAGCGGTGCAACGCCTCGTACGCGGCCCGCTGACCGTCGACGGTCAGTGAGAGATGGGCAAGCGGGTCGAGCGAGTGGCTGTCACAGCCTTGCTGGGTCACCAGTAGCTGGGGCTCGAAGGCCCGCAGCAGCGGCGGCACGATGGCCCCGAAGGCCCGCAGCCAGGCCGCGTCGCCGGTGCCGGGAGGGAGCGCCACGTTGACGGCGGTGCCCTCTGCGCCGGTGCCACCGGCCTCCTGTGGATAGCCGGTGCCCGGGAATAGCGTGCGCGGGCTCTCGTGCAGGCTGATCGTGAGCACCCGCGGGTCATCGTAGAACGCCGCCTGCACCCCATCGCCGTGGTGCACGTCGATGTCGACGTAAGCCACCCGTTCCGCGCCGTTCTCGAGCAGCCAGGCGATCGCGATCGCCGGGTCGTTGTAGACACAGAACCCTGAGGCCGCACCGGGCATCGCATGGTGCAGGCCGCCCGCGACGTTCGCGGCATGATCGGCGGAGCCGTGCCAAACAGCCTGCGCGGCGGCGACCGATGCTCCCGCGATCAGCGCGGAAGCCTCGTGCATCCCGAGGAAGACCGGATTGTCGGCGGTGCCGAGCCCCCGCTCGAGCATGGGCAGCCCGGTCTTGCCGCACTGCTTGACCGCCTCGAGGTAGGCGGGCTCGTGAACCAGCCGCAGCAGTGCGTCGTCGGCGGGTTCGAAGCCCTCGACCGTCACATTGGGGTGGGCGAGCACCCCGAAGTCACGGGCCAGTTCCATGGTGAGCTCGACACGCACGGGGTTGAGCGGATGGCTGGGACCGAAGTCGTAGGAGATGAGCTTGTCGTCCCAGAGGACCTTCAGAGAACAGGCGCCGGAGGAACGTTCCCCCTCGAACGGCAACGAACGGCTCATGCACGTCACGCTACCGCTCCAGTCGCCGCACGCTCGGGTGGCGGAGGTCACAGATCTGGCCGGACGACCGCGCGAACGTTTAAATATTCTACAAAGTTACCGTCTGGAGCATGGGGCGCAGGGAGGCATCCTGGTAACAAATCGGAAATGTAGCCTCAAGTGGGTGTAAATGGACACAGAACTCCCGTCGGAGTCCGCAGCCGCCGTGACGGCGCTTCCGATCGCGCTCGCTGTGGAGACCGACACCGGTTGGACCCCCTGCGACCGGTCTCCCAGCGGACAGAGTCGCGCGGTCTCCCTGCTCCTGCGCCTCGGACTGCGTCCTCTCGTCAAGCAGCTGCGTGGCAACCCGATCTCGATCTGGACGGCGCGGATCGCGGCCGACGCCGCCGGCCGCCTGGTGCGAGTGGATCCTCGCGTTCGGGTGGAACCGCTGCTCGACCCGCAGGTGGAGTCGGGCGGCTCGACCCGGCCGGTCTCCGGCGAATGGGTCTACCCAGCCTCACAAGAGACCGCCGATGGAGCGATCCTCTATCTCCACGGCGGCGGTTACGTGCTCTGCTCACCACAGACCCACCGGTCCATCACCACCCGGCTGGCGATCGACACCGGACTGCCCGTGCTGGTTCCCCGCTATCGGCTGGCCCCGGAGCACCCGTTCCCGGCCGCGCTCGAGGACGCGCTGGACGCCTACCGATGGTTACTGGCCCGGGGCATCCCCGCCTCCCGCATCGTGGTCGCGGGGGACTCGGCCGGTGGCCATCTGGCCGCTTCTCTCGTCGGCGAGATCTGCCGTACGGATCTGCCCTCCCCCGCCGGGGTCGTCCTCTATTCGCCCTGGGTGGACCTCACCTGCGAACTATCGACCGAGTGGGACCAGCGGGTGACCGACGCGTACATCAGTTCGGCCACGGCCCGTCGCCTCGGCCGTCTCGTGGCCGGCACCTGTGACTTCGCCGACCCACGCCTGGCCCTGCTGACCTGCTCATGGTCGAACACCCCGCCGTTCCTCATCCAGGTCGGCGGCGCCGAGGTGCTGCGGCCCGAGGCGGAGCGGCTGGCCGAGATCCTGACCGAAGCGGGTTCCACCTGCGAGATCCAGGTGTGGCCCGGCCAGATGCACGTTTTTCAGATGTTCAACCGGATCCTGCCGGAGTCCCGCGCGGCCATGCGCGAGACGGCCCGCTTCATCTCCTCCGTTCTCGCGGCCAGCCACATGGAAGCCGTCGCATAGCCCTCGGCTATTCGGTGCGGAGGGCGATGACCGGGTCGAGCCTGCCGGCGCGGCGGGCGGGGACCACCCCGAAGAAGACCCCCACCGCGACCGACACGGCGAACGCCAGCACCGGCGACCACCAGGTGATGGCGGCGGGCACCGGGGACACCGCGGAGATGCCCAGCGCGGCACCGATACCCAGCGTGATGCCCAGGATGCCGCCCAGCGTGGTCAGCATGACGGCCTCTACCAGGAACTGCGAGAGCACATCACGCTGACGGGCGCCTAGGGCCTTGCGCAGGCCGATCTCCCGGGTCCGCTCCCGGACGCTCACGAGCATGATGTTGGAGACCCCGACCCCGCCGACCAGTAGGGAGATCGCGGCGATGGCGGCGAGCACCCCGGTGAGCGCGCCCAGTACCTTGCCGATGGTCCCGAGCAGCTGGGTCTGGGTGATCGCGGAGAACTTCTCGCCCCGATATTTCCGCTGGAGGGCGTCGACGATCTGCGTCTGCAGACCGGGGATGTTCTGCGCGCTCGGGGCCTTCACCGCGATGAAGTCGATTCTGCTCACTCCGAACAGCCGCTGCGCGGTCGTCACCGGGACATGGATCTCGGCGTCCCTGCTCTGCCCGAAGGTCGAGCCGACCTCCTCGAACACCCCCACCACCCGGAACCGGGTGCCGGAGGCGATCGCCACCTGCCGTCCGATCGGATCCACATCACCGAAGAGCTTCTGGGCGACCTCGGCGCCCAGCACGACCACCCGCCGACGGGTCTCGACGTCGATCCGGCTGAGATAACGGCCACGGTGCAGCGGCCGGTTGAAGACGTTCGGGACGTTCTCGTTGGACCCGACCACCGTGGTGAACGTCTGCACCCGGCCCACCCGCACGCTCTCGCCCGAGTTGACCGCCACCGCGATGTTGCGCTCATCCCCGACCACCCGGCCCAGATAGCCCACGTCATCGAGCTGCATCCGGCTGACCGACGGCGCCGACCCCAGGGAGAGCTGACCCGGCGCCACAAAGATGATGTTGGAACCGAGGCCCTCGATCTCGTTCTGGACCAGGTTCTTCGCGCCGCTGCCGATCGCCACCAGCACCACGACCGCGGATACCCCGATCACCACGCCGAACATCGTCAGGGCGCTGCGCAGCCGATTCACCCGCAGTGCTTCCAGCGCGACCCTGAACGACTCGGCAAGCCTCATGTTTATGGCCTCGCTCCGCTCGGCGCTTCATTCGGGTTCATTCGGGGACTCCGGTGTCGGTTTCGACGAGGCCGTCGCGGATGTGGATTTGACGCCGGGCCCGCTCGGCCACGTCGGGCTCGTGGGTGACCAGCACGACCGCCACGCCCTGCTCCTCGTTCAACCGCGTGAGCAGGTCCATCACCTCGTGCCCGGTCTTCGTGTCGAGGTTCCCGGTGGGCTCGTCGGCCAGCACCACCTGGGGATCTCCGACCAGGGCCCGGGCGATGGCCACCCGTTGCTGCTCACCGCCGGACAGCTGGCTCGGCCGGTGGTCGAGCCGGTGCCCCAGCCCGACGGTCTCCAGCGCTGCGGCGGCCCGTCTGCGCCGCTCCGTGCGCGACGTACCCCGGTAGACCAGGGGCAGCCCGACGTTCTCGCGGGCGCTGGTCCGTGCCAGCAGATGGAACGACTGGAACACAAAGCCGATCGTGGTGTTGCGCAGCTCGGCCAGCTCACCGTCGGTGAGCTTGGCCACGTCCCGGCCGCCGATGTTCAAGGTTCCCGTCGTGGGCCGGTCCAGACAGCCGAGCAGATGCATCAGGGTCGACTTGCCCGAGCCGGACGGCCCCAGGATCGCGACGAACTCCCCCTGGTCGATGCGCAGGCTGACCCCCCGCAGCGCCCGCACCTCGACGCCCTCCATCTGGTACGTCCTGACGACGTCCAGGGCCTCAAAGGCCGGCGTCACGACACCACCCACCCTGCGTGCTCATGCGATCGTTCGTCGATTGATCGCATGATCACGCAGGGGATGAGAGTGAGGGTCATCGTTCGGGGAGTTCCTGGCCCTGCTTGACGCCGTCGGCACCCCGGATGACGACCCGGTCGCCGTCCTTGAGACCGGACACGATCTGCACCATCGCGTCGCCCTGTGCGCCCAGCCGGACCACCCGCCGCTCGGCCTTGCCCCCGGCGAGAACCCAGACCGTCGAGTCCCGGCCGCTGGTGACGATGGCTGACGACGGCACCGACAGCGCGGCGGGCACGTCGCGCACCCGCAGATGGGCCACCGCGCTCATGCCGGGCTTGGGCCACGGCGCCCGGCTTCCGTCCGCATTGGTGCCGCGTTCGAGGGAGAGCGTCACTTTGTACGTCACCCCACCGCCGTTGGACTCCTTCGGGGTGACCCCGATGCCGGTGACCTGCGCGGTGTAGGTGCCGCCCTGGACCGCATCGAACTCCACGGCGGCCTCGACTCCGCGCTTCACCTGGAGCACGTCGGTCTCGTCGACGTCCGCGGACAGGGTCAGCCGGGAGACGTCAGTGACGGTGACCACGGCGTCCCCGCTGGCCACCGGTGCGCCCTCCGCCACGGACGCGGCGTCCTTCGCACCGCCGCCACCGGTCGGCAGGCCGCCGAGACCCGCTTGCGCGGCCTGGCCCTGCAACTGCGCCGGCAGTTGCCCGGCCAGTCCAGAGAGCCCGGTGAGGCCGCCGGCCGGACCGCCCAGGCTCACCACTCCGGAGAACGGTGCCTTGATCGTGAGTCCCTGCACGACGCGCTCCGCGGAGCGTACGGCCGCCTGCGTCTGTACGCGCTGAGCGCTCGCGATCGAGGCCATCGCGGCCGTCACGCTGCCGAGCCCCGCGTTGAGCCGGGAGACGGCGCTCTGCGCGGCCGCGGCCGCCGTCGCGTACTCCGCCTGAGCCTTGGTGATCTCGGTCAGCACCCAGGCCCGCTGCTTGAGATCGGGGATCTTCGCCGCCACCTTCTTGGCGGCGTCGAACCCGTTCTTGGCCGTGCGGTCCGACTGCCTGCTGAACGCGGACAGGTTCACACCCGCGGGGACACTGCCGGATCCTCCGCTGTTGGCCTGGCGGGCTTGCTGGAGCTGTTCCCGTGCGGTCGGCGAGTCGATGCGGGCGAGTACCTCACCCTTGCGTACGGTGTCGCCGTCCGAGACATAGAGCGTTCTGACGGTGCCCTCGGCGGGTGACCGCAGGGTCGCCGTCGCCCGGGCGGTCACGGTCGCGGGAGCCTCGACCACCTCAGAGACGTCCGACCGTCCGACCGCGCCCAGGTGGATCTTGGTGGACGTGCTGCCACCGCCCGAGCATGAGCTCAGCAGGGTGGGAACCAGCAGCAGGGGGAGAAATCGCCGCATTGCCACCGCGCCATAGTAGGCACACACTTACTTCAAAGACAGGTAAACCTCTGACCGGCGATCAGCGGCCGGCTATCGGTTCGCTGATTCGCGCACCCGCTTGGGCGCCATCAGGAATCCGACCAGGGCGGCGACCGCGGCGACGGCCTCGCCGACGAGGCTGACCACCTTCTCGGTGGTCCAGATCGGTTCGTACATTCCGGGTATCACCCCGAGGATCGGCCCGGGATCCACGTAGCGGTAGAACACCACCGCGGCCACTCCGGCCGCCGCGACCACGAAGGCGACGAAGTAGCTCACCCGGTTGGGCCAGAACAGCACCTGCAGCCCCGCCGCCGCCGCCGCGATGGCCTCCAGCCAGAACAGCTGCTGGCCGGTGACGAGGCCGTTGTTGTTGTAGCTGAAGTCCTTGGCCAGATGCACATGAACGTAGACGTCGATGGCGAGCCCTGCGACGACGAGCAACCGGATCACAATTCTCATATCTACTTACTCGTAATCGCGTCGGTTTTAGTTCAATCGTGCCGGTTTCAGGTCAGTATCGGTTCAATGTCGGTTCAGTGTAGGTCAGTGTCGGGTCAAGTGGAATCCTCAGCCGGAGGCGAGTTCGCGGCCGCGATTGCGGGCGGCCTCGATCGCCTCGATGACCGCTGACCGTACGCCGTGCCGCTCCAGCTCGCGGATGGCCGCGATGGTCGTGCCACCGGGCGAGGTGACCGCCTCGCGCAGCAGCACCGGGTGCTCCCCAGAGTCGCGGAGCATGACGGCGGCGCCCACAGCGGACTGGATGACCATCTCCAGCGCGGCGGCCCGGGGCATGCCGAGCAGAATGCCGGCGTCGACCATGGCCTCGACCAGGTAGTAGAAGTAGGCAGGCCCACTGCCGGACAGTGCGGTGGCACCGTCCTGCAGCGACTCGGGAATGCGCAGCACCTTGCCGACCGGGGAAAGCAGCTCCTCGGTCAGGGCGAGGTGCTCCTCCCCCGCATGCGACCCGGCGGAGATGACGCTCATCGCCTCGTCCACATGGACCGGGGTGTTCGACATGACCCGGACGACCGGGACCTCCTCCGGCAGCCGGGCCTCGATGAAGCCGGTGGTGATGCCCGCCGCCATGGAGATCACCAACGTGCCCGCGGGGACCTGCTGACCAATCTCGTCCAGCAGCTTGGCCATGTCCTGGGGCTTGACCGCGAGCACCAGCGTGCCGGCGGACTTGGCCGCCTCGGCGTTGGTGGCGCTCTCGACGCCGTACCGTTCGCGGAGCAGCGTCGCGCGCTCCTCCCGCCGGGTGGTCACCATCAGCTCGGCCGGACGGCGGCCGGCCCGGAGCACGCCGGACAGCAGCGCCTCGCCCATCTTTCCGGCACCGAGAATCGCGATCATGTGACGCACCTTGCAGACGCTGGTTAACAGGAGTAGCACCAGCCTAATCAAGACCTGCCCTCGTCAAGACCTGCCCGTGAGTGAGCGCAGGAAGAACGCCAGATTGGCGGGGCGCTCGGCGAGACGCCGCATCATGTAGCCGTACCACTGTTCGCCGTACGGCACGTAGACGCGGACCTGCGACCCCTGCTCGGCCAGCCGCCGCTGCTCGTTCGGCCGGATGCCGTACAGCATCTGGTATTCGAAGCTGCTTGCCGCGCGGTCGTTGAGCAGCGCGAGCGCCGCCGCGATCTCGATGAGCCGTGGATCATGGGTGGCCAGCATCGGGTAGCCCTGACCGGCCAGCAAAACCTTCATGCAGCGGACGTACGACCTGTCGATCTCGCCCTTACTGCTGAACGCGACCGTCACCGGCGCTCCATAGGCGCCCTTGCACAGCCGTACCCGGGAGCCCTCGTGGGCGAGTTCGGCACAGAAATCTTCGGCCCGCCGGAGGTAGGCCTGAATCACCGCCCCGGTGCCGGGAAAGTCCTCGCGCAGCTCCTGCAGGATCCGCAGGGTCGAGTCGATCGTGGTGTGGTCCTCCATGTCGAGAGTGACCGTGGTGTCCGAGGCCTGGGCCGCCGCGCAGATCCGCCGGGCATTGTCGAGCGCCAGATCTTCGTCGAAGGCCTGGCCGAGCGCGGTCAGCTTGACCGAGACCTCGGCCCGATCGCCGAGCCCGGTCGCGGCCAGCCGCTCGAGCAGGCTCACATAGTTCTTGACGATCGCCGTCGCCTGACCGGCGTCCAGGGTGTCCTCACCGAGGTGGTCCAGGGTGACGAGCAACCCCTCGCCGGTCAGCTTCGCGGTGACATCGAGTGCGTCGTCGATCGCCTCACCGGCGATGAACCGGCGGACCACGTCCCGGCTGTACGGGGCGGTCTCAACGAGCCTGCGTATCCCGTCACTACGGGAGGCGGCCAAGAGGACCTGGCTGACCACTGTTCCCCCTCTCCTGGCGGGACGGCGTTGTCCCGTTTCATCAGGCTATGCCGGGGAGGGCTCATCTCAATCTGGGTCTCTCCACCTGGTGCGATCGGTGCAGGTCAAGCGGCTAGGCGGCTAGGCGGTCAGGCGGTCCGGCGAGGGAGGGTCGCGGCGCCGAGGATCAGGGCCAGCAGGGTGCATGACGCGATCACCGCCGTGTCGCGCACCAGGGTGCCGGTGAGATCTGTGTTGTGGGTGAGCTCCTGCATCGCCTCGACGGCGTACGAGAGCGGCAGCACGTTGGAGATCCACTGCAGCACCGTGGACATCTGGTCGCGCGCCACGATCAGCCCGCACAGAAGCGCCTGCGGCAGTACGAACGCGGGCATGAACTGCACCGCCTGGAACTCCGTGCGAGCGAACGCGCTGGCGAACAGGCCCAGTGCCATGCCGAGCAGCGCGTCCAGCACGGATACCAGGACCAGAGCCCAGAGGGGCCCGCTGACGTTCAGACCCAGCCAGGTCAGCGAGATGGTCAGCACCACGCCGATCTGCACCAGGGCGACCAGGCCGAAGGCGAGGGCATAGCCGAGCAGCAGGTCGAGCTTGCCGAGGGGGGTGGTCATCAGCCGTTCGAGGGTGCCGCTGGTGCGCTCCCGCAGGGTCGCGACCGAGGTGACGATGAACATGACGATGAAGGGGAAGATGCACAGCAGCATCGGGCCGATCCGGTCGAACGCGGCCGGCTGGTCGAAGACGTAACGAAGCAAGATCATCAGCAGGGTGGGCACGCCGATGAGCAGGCCCACGGTGCGATGGTCGTGCCTGAGCTGGGCGAGGATACGCCGGGTCGTCGCCAACGTGATGGCGAGATGGCCGACCGTTCGCGGAGGCTCAGGGTGGGTCGTCTCCCCTGGGTGATTCATCATGCCGGGGTCTCCTGCTTCTCGTTGATGAGGCGCAGGAACGCCTCATCAAGGTCGTCCGTGCCGGTCCCGGCGCGCAGCCCGTCCGGAGTGTCGTCGGCGAGGAGATCGCCGTCCCGCAGGAGCAGCAGCCGCTCACAGCGGGCGGCCTCGTCCATGACATGGCTGGAGATCAGCAGCGTGGCGCCCTGCTCGGCCAGCTCGTTGAACAGCTCCCACAACTCCTCTCGCAGCACCGGGTCGAGACCCACCGTGGGCTCGTCCAGCACCACCAGCTCGGGCCTGCCGAGCAGTGCGACGGCCAGGCTGGCGCGGCCTCGCTGCCCGCCGGAAAGCGAGCCGACGATCTGGTTCTGGGCCTGTCCCAGGCCGACCTCGTCGACGACCCTCTCGGCGTCGCCCTTGGGCGCGCCCAACACGGAGGCGAAGTATCGGAGGTTCTCCAGAACGGTCAGGTCGACGTAGACCGCCGGATTCTGTGTGGCGTACCCGACTCTACGGCGCAATTCCTTGCTGCCCGCTGGATGACCGAGGACCGTGACGGCGCCGCTCTTGACGATCTGGACGCCCACGATCGCCCGCATGAGGGTCGTCTTGCCACAACCGCTCGGTCCGAGCAGCCCCACGACGGAGCCGCGCAGCACCTCGAAATCGAGGCCGTGCAGCACTTCTTGCCCGCCTCGCTCGACGCGCAGGTCCGCAACGCTCACCGCTGAACTCATCATGTGATGAATTTAAGTCGACAGGACTCTCCCGTCAAGGTGTGTTCCGGGTTCTCTCGCGGGTGCGGTCACACGGGCCGGGCCGGTGGTTCCCGTGCACTGCGCTTTAGCGGGTGATCGGGGAGAGGTTCGGTCTCGGCTCAATCAAGGTAACGCTGCACGGTGGGGGCGAGGAGCTCGACGAGTTCGTCCTCGGTGGCGGAGGCGATCGGTTCGACCCCCACGATGTACCGCATGATCATCACGCCGATCATCTGCCCTGCTGCGGCGTTGATCCGGAGCCTGGGCACGCCCAACGCGTCGGCGACCCTGCCGAGCAAAGCCGAGGTGGCGAACTCACGCAGGATCGCCGCGCCCTGCTCGCTGGTGGAGGCCGACCGCACGATGGCGATGGCCCGGGGACGGATCTGGGGGTCCCCCCAGATGGACAGGAAGACCCTGACGATCCGCTCGCCGATCTGTTCCCTGGGGCCGGCGGTGATATACGGCACCAATTGCGTCGGGTCGAACGGGAACTCCATCGCCGCGACGAAGAGGCCCTCTTTGCTACCGAAGAAGTGATGAACCAGGGCGGGGTCGACCCCGGCGGCACGGGCGATCGAACGGGCGGAAGCCCCGTCGTACCCCTTCTCCGCGAACAGCGCACGGGCCGACGCCAGGATGGTCTCCCTGGTCTCGGTCGGCCCAGGCCGACGGCCTGGGCGACGCCCCGGCCGGGCTGACACCATCAGTGACCGCTCCCGAACAAGCCGCCACAACCCATCCCTGGCGTACCCATTCCGACCCACGCCGCCGACATCAGCGACCGCCTCTGGGGGACACCTCGCCGCCCGGCGTGACCTCCCAGACCGGGTTGGCGGCCGCCAGATGGAGCCGGGTGAACGCGAGCGCCTCGGCCAGATCCTCCGTGCGCTCGGCACGGTTGGTGGCCCGGCGGGTGTTGACCTCGAGCACGATGTGGCCGCGGTAGCCGTCGACTGCGAGCTTCTCCAGCATCTCCTCGCATGGCTGACCGCCGCGGCCCGGCACGAGGTGCTCGTCACGGTTGGAGATGCCCACACCGTCGGCAAGGTGGACATGGCGGAGCCGGTCACCCAACTGCCCGGCCATGTCGAGTGGGTCCGACCCCGACAGGGCGGTGTGGGAGAGGTCGAGGGTGACGAACGGGAAGTCCTGGTCGACAGGGTTCCAGCCGGGGGAGTACATCCCTACCTCGGTGCCTCGCGCCCGCACCGGGAACATGTTCTCGACCGCGAAGACGACGTCGGTCTCCTCCTGCATCCGGGCGAGACCGACCTCGAACTCCCGGGCGTAGTCCCGCTGCCAGCGGAACGGCGGATGCACCACCACCACCGAGGCGCCGAGTTCCTCGGCCACCTCCCTGGAGCGCACCAGCTTGCCCCATGGGTCCCGGCCCCATACCCGCTGGGTCAGCAGAAGGCAGGGCGCGTGCACCGACATGATGGGGATCTCGTGGTAGTCCGCCAACCGTCGCAGCACACTCAGGTCCTGGGACGAGGCGTCGAGCGAGACCATGACCTCGATGCCGTCATAGCCCAGCGTGGAGGCGATCTCGAAGGCCGCAGGCACTTTCTCCGGGTAGACCGATGCCGTCGAGAGCGTGATCGGGGCATCCGGGACCCGGATCTCTCGTGCGATGGCGTCGTTGTAGTCCGGGGTCAAAGCTCCCTCGCCTGTTGCTCGCTGCGGCAAGTGTTCAGACGTGCGCTCCGCGGGGCATGGCCCGGCGTAGCTCCACGCAAATAGAAAGCCTATGCGTTGTCAGCAAGGAACCGATCCTCACGGCCACGGCGATTCCTGTTACCTGACTCTCACACTGACTACGCTCGGTCATGTGGTCGAGATAGCCCCCGGGGCCGTACCCAGCCCCAACATCTGGAATTCCCCCCAGCTGTACGAGGTGGAGAACCGTGCCGTCGACCCGGACGGCCGCCTTGAGGAGGCCATGCGCGCCATCCGCCCCTGGGACACCGCGACGGTGCTCGACGTGGGCTGTGGCACCGGCTTCCACCTGCCGGTTTTCGCCCGTACGGCGGCGCGCGTGGTCGGCGTGGAGCCACATGCCGGGTTGGCCGCGGCGGCCCGGAAAAGGGTCCGCGAACTGGGCAACGTGACCGTGCGCACCGGGGCCGCGCAGGCGCTCCCGCTGCCCGACGCGTCGGTCGACGTGGTTCACGCTCGGTGGGCATATTTCTTCGGACCGGGCTGTGAACCCGGGCTGGCGGAACTACGGAGGGTCCTGCGCCGGGGCGGTGTGGCGTTCGTCATAGACAACGACGCGACCCGGTCCACTTTCGGCGGCTGGTTCCGGCGCTGGCTACCGGCGTACGACCCGGGCGCGGTGGAACGATTCTGGGTCCGGCAGGGCTTCACCAGAAAGCCCCTCACCATCCGCTGGTCGTTCGAGAGCCGGGCCGATCTTGCAGCGGTGCTGCGGATCGAGTTCCCCGCGGAGCTCGCGGACGCATTCGAAGCGGAACACGAGGGCGCCGAGGTGGACTACGCGGTCAATCTGTGGTGGCGACGTTACTGACGGGTTAGTCACATATGGGCCACGACAGTAGCCTCTATTGGACCTCCCGTAGAACAATGTCGGTGCCGAATCTGGCACGGCTTGGCCACCGCGTATCCGGGAGAACACACACATGAGCCGACGCAGCAAGATTCTTGCCGCCACCGCTGTGGGAGGCGCTGTCGGAGGCGCCCTCGTCGCGGGCAGGGTCGCCGGGCGGCGTGCCGTACGCAAGCTCGAGCTGCGCCCCGACCTGCATGCCACCGAACCGTTCGGCTCGCTGCGCGGCAAGGTCGTACCGGTCCAGGCTCACGACGGCACCCGGCTCTACACCGAGATCGACGGTACGGATCGTACGGATCTCGCGATCGTCTTCTCGCACGGCTGGACGCTCACCCAGGACTCCTGGCACTTCCAGCGCAAGGCACTGCGGGGGCTCGGTCGGCTGGTGTTCTGGGACCAGCGCGGGCACGGCCGCTCCGGCGGCGGCGACCGGCACACCTACGGCATTCCCCAGCTGGCCCACGACCTGGCCGCCGTCATCGACCAGACCGTGCCGGAGGGCACCCCGGTCGTGCTGATCGGGCACTCCATGGGCGGCATGACGATCATGCGTTATGCCGACGAGCACCCCGAGCTGTTCGGCCGGAAGATCGTCGCCGCAGGCCTGCTGAACACCTCCTCGGGCGGGCTCAACGAGGTCACCCTCGGCCTCCCGTTGGTGCTGGCCCGGCTTACCCAGCAGCTGATGCCGCACGGCCTGCGCGCCGCGGGCCTCGGCGCCCCGGTGATCGAGCGGGTCCGGCACCTGGGCCGGGACGGCGCCATGCTGATCGAGGACTACATCGCCTTCGGCCCGGACGCCAGCCCCACCGCCATTCGCTTCTGCGAGCAGATGCTGACCGACACCCGGATGGAGGCGTTGGTCGACTTCTTCGGCTCGATGATCGCGCACAAGACGATCGGCAGCTGTTCGGCGCTGCGGAACATCGACACTCTCGTCATCGGCGCCGAGAACGACGTGCTCACCCCGCTGGGCCACAGCCTGGAGATCGTGACCAAGTGCCCGACGGCCCAGCTGGAGATAGTGCCGGTGGTCGGCCACATGGCCATGCTGGAGCGACCTGGCATCGTCTCCGACTACCTCGGCGACCTGATCGGCCGAGCCCACAAGGCGCTCTAGCCCAGGGGCTTGGGCAGCCGTCACGTGCCTCGGGACTGCGGGCAGGACACCCTCGGCCCACCTCTGACGTCCGGAGCCGACCGCCACCACTCATCACCGGGCGTCACTGGAGTCTTTGCAAGCTCCTTGAACCCCGGCGGTCTCCCACATCTCATGGGCTCACATCGGAAACGTCGGTGGCGGCCCGTACTGTGCGCTGCATGGCGAAGACGACGAAGGCTCCGGCCTTCCGCTGCTCCGAGTGCGGCTGGCAGACCTCGAAGTGGGTGGGTCGGTGCGGTGAATGCCAGACCTGGGGCACCGTCGGCGAGGCGGGCGCCCCCGCCGCACCACCCCGGTTGGTCGCGGCCACGACCGTGGCCAATCCGGCGCGCCCGATAGGCGAGGTGGACGTCCGTACGGCCCAGTCCCAGCCCACCGGTCTGGACGAGCTCGACCGGGTGCTCGGGGGCGGCGTGGTGCCCGGCGCGGTCATCCTGCTGGCCGGCGAGCCCGGCATCGGCAAGTCCACGCTGCTCCTCGAGGCCGCCGCGCTGTGCGCGGACAACGCCCCTGTGTTGTACATCACCGGTGAGGAGTCGGCCGAGCAGGTACGCCTGCGCGCCGACCGGGTCGGGGCGGTGGCGCCGAAGCTCTACCTGGCCGCCGAGACCGAACTCGGCGCGGTGCTGGGCCAGATCGACGCGGTGCAGCCCAAGATGCTCATCGTCGACTCGATCCAGACGATCGGCGCGGCCGAGGTCGATGGGGCTCCGGGCGGGGTCACCCAGATCCGTGAGGTGACGGCCAACCTGATCCGGATCTCCAAGGAACGGAGCATCACCACGGTGCTGGTCGGCCACGTCACCAAGGACGGGGCGATCGCCGGGCCACGGCTGCTGGAGCACCTGGTGGACGTGGTCCTCTACTTCGAGGGCGATCGGCACAGCCGGCTCCGGATGATCCGGGCGGTGAAGAATCGCTATGGCCCCACCGACGAGCTCGGTTGCTTCGACCTGTCGGAGATGGGGATCGTGGGGTTGCCCGACCCGAGCGGGCTGTTCCTGACCCGGCGGGAAGAGCCGGTGCCGGGCACCTGCGTCACCGTCACCCTGGAGGGGCGGCGGCCGCTGGTCACCGAGGTGCAGGCTCTGGTCGCCAAGTCGTTCCTGCCCCAGCCGCGGCGGGCCACCTCGGGCCTGGACTCCTCGCGGGTGCCCATGGTGCTGGCCGTACTGGCCAGACATAGCGGCTTCAAAGCACACGAACAGGACATCTACGTGTCGACGGTCGGCGGCGTACGGCTCACCGAGACCTCGGTGGACCTCGCGGTGGCCCTGTCCGTCGCGGGCTCCGCCACCGAACAGACGCTCTCCAGCACTCTCATCGCGCTCGGCGAGGTGGGGCTGGCCGGGGAGGTCCGCGCGGTTCCGGGCGTACGGCGCCGGCTGGCCGAGGCGGGTAGGCTCGGGTTTCGCTCAGCCATCGTGCCACGCGGCGCGCTGGAGCTGGGCGAGGCGACCCCGCTCAAGAAAGCCCAGAATCCGCAGGCGGTAAGCCTCAGTGGGCTTGCTCCGGCGGTCAAATACGAGGGCATGACCGTCATCGAGGTCGACAGCTTGTCCCAAGCACTTCAGGTGGCGTTCACCGCGCCGTGATCACACCTAGTCGCAAATTGCGACCCTCGGAGGAGCCGGTTGTGGGCCCTCCTCGGTAAACTAAGCGCCGTCCAGCGACCTCCGGGGGTCACGTGCCAGCACATGAAAAGGGTCAAGACGAGCGACGCCGCGCCACTCTCGCCGCGGTCGCTCCAGGCACAGCCATACGCGATGGCCTGGAGCGGATCTTGCGCGGCCATACAGGTGGCCTGATCGTGCTCGGCTATGACAAGACCGTCGAGGAGCTCTGCACCGGCGGTTTCGAGCTCGACGTCGAGTTCTCGGCCACCCGTCTGCGGGAGCTGGCGAAGATGGATGGCGCGATCGTCCTCGACAGTGACCACTCCCGTATCGTCCGAGCGGCGGTGCACCTGGTGCCCGACTCCACCATCCGGACTGAGGAGTCCGGCACCCGGCACCGTACGGCCGAGCGGGTGGCGAAGCAGACCAGCTGCCCCGTGATCTCCGTCAGCCAGTCCATGCGGATGATCGCGCTCTACCTCGACGGCATCCGCTATGTCCTCGAGGACTCCGCGACCATCCTGTCCAAGGCGAACCAGGCCCTGGCCACTCTCGAGCGCTACAAGCTCAGGCTCGACGAGGTCTCCGGCACGCTGTCCGCGCTGGAGATCGAGGACCTGGTGACGGTCCGCGACGTCACCGCGGTCGTGCAGCGACTGGAGATGGTGCGCCGCATCGCCGATGAGATCGAGGGCTACGTCGTCGAACTCGGCACCGACGGTCGGTTGCTGTCCCTGCAGCTCGACGAGCTGGTGTCCGGCGTCGACATCGACCGGGAGCTGATCGTCCGCGACTACCAGCCGGGCGACACCCGCATCCGGAGCGGCGCGGACGTGCTGGGCGCGCTCGACGCGCTCTCCGCGACCGAGCTTCTCGACCTGTCCACGGTCGCCGATATGCTGGGCTTCCCCGGCGGCGACTCGCTCGACCTACCGGTCAGCCCCAAGGGATATCGCCTGCTGGCCAAGGTGCCACGGCTGCCTGCCCTCGTCGTCGATCGACTGGTCGAGCATTTCGGTGGACTGCAGAAGCTGCTCGCCGCCAGCATCGACGATCTCCAGGCCGTCGGCGGCGTCGGCGAGTCCCGGGCCCGCAACGTCCGCGAGGGTCTGTCCCGCCTCGCCGAGTCCTCGATCCTGGAGCGCTACGTCTAACGTGCCGCGCCTCCAGCGTCTGTGCACTACCTGGACCGCCTGGACCGCCTGGTCTACTTGGACTACCTGGTCTACCTGGACTACACAGAGCGTCATGACCGCAGGCAGACAACGCGTGAAGTCTTACGTTCCGTCAGCAGGCTCCTAGCGCAGGCGGAAGACCTGTCGCCCGGTCTTGATCTTGCCTTCCCTGGCGACCGCCATGTAGGTGCCGGGGCGGGCGCGGTCCCGCTGCCCCGAACAGCCGCTCGGGGAGGAACGTGTCCGGTCCCAGTCGACGTTGGCGACGTACGGGATGCCGCGGCGGAGCATCTGAATGGAGGAACCCGACCCCTCGGCGCAGCGTGCCGACGACCACACCAGGCCAGAACCGGAGCGGATCAGGATCACCAGTTCCTTGGGCCCGACACCGAAGGTGCAGGCCCGCGGACCGGTGTTCACCACGCTCAACCGGAACTGCGGGTGCTCCTTGCCACCGAAGGTGTCCTTCGTCTCGGTGAGGTTCACGACCACATCGGCCGGATCGCAGGCGTCCCCGGCCTTTTTCGGCACGGTGGGGACGACCGTGACCTTCGCCGTCGCCGTAACGGTGATCGTCGGCATGACGACCCCGGGCGAGGGGCTCACCGCCCCGCCCGGCACGTTGCCGACTTTGCCGCTGGGTGTGCCGATCGCGGCGGCATTGCGGATCTGCTGGGTCTTCTTGCCGTCGGAGCCCGAGCATGCCCAGGCCAGCAGGCCGACCGAGGCGAGCACGCCACCGAGCGCCATGGCGCGTCGCCGCCAGTACGCGTCGATCTCGCCGCTACCTTCAGTGTCCGAATCCATGCGGACAGTATGCTTTTTCGATCATGGCTGGCCATGACGACCCGCCGTGGAAGAATCGCACTCGTTATGCGTCCGTCCATTTACACCGAGCCGATCCTGGGCTGGTACACCGAGAACGCCCGTGAACTGCCCTGGCGTCATCCCGACGCCACCCCATGGGGTGTCCTGGTCAGCGAGATCATGCTGCAGCAGACCCCGGTCAACCGAGTGCTCCCGGTCTGGACGGAATGGTTGGCCCGCTGGCCCGATCCAGCTTCGCTGGCCGCTTCGCCATCGGGTGAGGCCGTACGCGCCTGGGGCCGCCTGGGATATCCCCGCCGGGCACTCCGCCTGCATGGCAGCGCGGTCGCGATCGTCGACCGGCACGACGGTCAGGTACCGGAGTCGTACGACTCGTTGCTCGCGCTTCCCGGGGTCGGTGCCTACACGGCGGCCGCGGTGGCGAGTTTCGCCTTCCGGCAGCGGCACGCGGTGCTCGACACCAATGTGCGCCGGGTGCTCGCTCGGATGATCAGCGGTCAGGAGTACCCGGCCAAGGCGCAGACGGTCGCCGAACTGCGCGTGGCGGAGTCGCTGCTCCCACTCGAACCTTCCGTGGCGGCGCGCTGGGCGGTGGCGGTCATGGAACTGGGTGCATTGGTCTGTACGGCCCGTACGCCGCGC
>JAOPYO010000349.1 GCA_025964575.1 Actinomycetes bacterium | reverse complement strand
CATGGACAAGGAGACCATCACCAAGGACAAGGTGCTGGCCGTCTTCGCGCCGATCGAGAAGCTCCCGCTGCAGAAGTCCTACACGGGCTACGGCAAGAGGGTGCCCTCGGACCGCCCGCCGGTCCTGACGCCCAAGGAGCTGGCCCTGATGGGCCCGAAGGACGTCGCGGACCTCACGAAGAACCAGGGCAACGGCCAGGTCGCCACGACCGAGCCCGCGGGTGAGCACGAGAGCTGATCGACGTGGCTCAGGCACAGAACGAGGTGGTGGGCGAAGCCGGGGACTCCGGCTTCGACCACTCTCGGATCGAAAAAGCGGTGCGCGAGATCCTGCTCGCGATCGGGGAGAACCCCGATCGCGACGGGCTCCGCGACACCCCGGCCCGGGTGGCACGCGCCTATGCGGAGCAGTTCGCGGGCCTACGGCAAACCCCCGAAGACGTTCTGACGACGGTGTTCGAGGCTGACCACGACGAGATGGTGCTGGTCAAGGACATCGAGCTCTATTCGACGTGTGAACACCATTTGGTGCCATTTCACGGTGTTGCCCACGTTGGATACACACCCAACAAAAAGGGGCACATCACCGGGCTGTCCAAGCTGGCTCGTCTGGTGGACGTCTACGCCCGCAGGCCGCAGGTGCAGGAGCGACTGACCAGTCAGATCGCCGACGCCCTGATGCGGGTTCTGGAGCCGCGGGGCGTCATCGTGGTGATCGAGGCCGAGCATCTGTGCATGACGATGCGCGGCGTACGGAAGCCGGGGGCCAAGACCGTGACCTCGGCGGTCCGTGGCGACTTCCGCGAGCACTCCGAGACCCGTGCCGAGGCGATGAGCCTCATTCTCGGACGACAATAGTCCGGTCTTGGACGGCAAGGGTCGGTCTCGGACGGCAGTAGTCGGTCTCGGACGGCAAGGGTCGGTCCGCGACTGTCACCGCAGGGATCCTGGGATCCCGTGGACTACCCGTACAAGAATGTGTGAGCCGTGTCACGGTGGGTGTACCGTGGCGGGACCGCCACCGCCGCATCCGTTTGGGGTTGATGGTCCGGATGTGGCTTTCCGTCTTGCCCCAGTCTCGGCGCTGGGGAGGCGCGGAGGGACGGGGCTGGTTAGTCTTTGGGGCCGTGATGGTGGAGACGAAGCACGAGTCGGCAGGCAGCCCGGATACGACGCCCGACGCCTCGGGACCTGAGTTCGATCGCCGTCGGCAACGCAGGTGGGTTCCCGCGGTCGCCGGGTGGCTGGCCATGCTCACCGGGCTGCTCGACGTCATCGGTGGGATAGCCCCCGGTTGGCACCCTCGGATGCACACGGCGGCCGAGATCGTCCCTGGGACGCTCAGCAATGCTGCCCGGACGGCCACGGTCATCACCGGGTTGCTCCTCCTCCTGCTCTCGCACGCGCTGCGGCGCCGCAAGCGCAGGGCCTGGCGGGCCGTCGTCGTGCTGCTGGCCGTGAGCATCGTCTTCCATGTCGTCAAGAACCTGGCCGTCAGCGAGGCGGTCATCACCGCCCTCATGCTCGGCGCGCTGATCCGTTATCGAGGTGAGTTCTACGCCGTCGGCGATCCGCGGACCCGGTGGCGGGCGGTCTACACAGGCGGCCTGCTCACCGCCACGAGCGTCCTCATCGGACTGGTCTTCATCGCGTTCAACTCCAGGAACCTTGTCGGCGACTATTCCTTCTGGGAACGGCTGCGGCACGTCGTCATGGGCCTGGTCGGACTGCACGGCCCGATCACCTTCCGCTCGGACCGGCGCAACGATCTGTTCAGCCTGACGCTGGGCGCGCTCGGCCTGTTCACCGCCCTGGTCGCCGCCTTCCTGTTCCTGAGGCCGGCCGAGCCCGCCCCGGCTCTGTCGGCCGAGGACGAGGAGAAGATCCGGGACCTGCTCGCCAAGCAGGGGCATCGCGACTCGCTCGGATACTTCTCGCTCCGCCGGGACAAGAGTGTGGTCTGGTCGCCCACCGGCAAGGCGTGCATCACCTACCGGGTCGTCTCCGGAGTAATGCTGGCCGGAGCCGATCCGCTCGGTGATCCTGAGGCGTGGCCCGGTGCCATCCACGCGTTCATGGAAGAGGCTGACCGGCACGCATGGGTGCCGGGCGTGATGGGTTGCAGTGAGCTTGGTGCCGAGGTCTGGTGCCGGGAGACCGGGCTGAACGCGCTGGAGTTGGGCGATGAGGCCATCGTGGACGCGTCTGAGTTCAGCCTCGAGGGCCGGGCCATGCGCAATGTGCGGCAGATGGTCAACCGGGTCGCCAGGCAGGGCTACAAGGCAGAGGTGCGGCGCGAGCAGGACTTCAGCCCGGAGGAGCTCAAGGCGCTGTGGGACCAGGCGGACGCCTGGCGCGGGAGCGACACGGAGCGGGGCTTCTCGATGGCGCTCGGCCGGGTCGGTGAGCAGGGCGACGGGCAGTGCGCCATCGCCACTGCGATCAAGGACGGTGAGCTGCATGCCTTCCTGCACTTCGTGCCCTGGGGCGAGGACGGACTCTCCCTCGACCTGATGAGGAGGGACCGGGCCGCGCAGCCCGGTCTCAACGACTATCTGATCGTCGAGGCGCTCAAGGCCGCGCCCGCGCTGGGTATCAAGAAGGTGTCGCTGAACTTCGCCGTATTCCGGGCCGCGCTGGCCCGGGGCGAGCGGATCGGCGCCGGACCGGTCCTGCGGGCCTGGCGGGGGCTGCTGGTCTTCCTGTCCCGCTGGTTCCAGATCGAGTCGTTGTACAAGTTCAACGCCAAGTTCCATCCGGTCTGGGAGCCGCGTTTCTTCGTCTATCCGGGGCTGAACGACGCCCCCCGGATCGCGTTGGCCGCCCTCGAGGCCGAGGCCTTCATCGTCTGGCCGCGACTGCGCATCCCCGGCTGGCGCCGGCCTCCGAAGGTGCCCGCCTCGGCGACGCCTCCGGTGGCCGAGGGAGCGGGCGGGGAAGACTCCGCCAAGGCATAGGCTGTTCGCCATGACCGAGACCGTCGTGGCTGGGCTGCCTGATCCAGGGCGCTGCCTCGTCATGGGTGTGGTCAACGTCACACCGGACTCCTTCTCCGACGGCGGTTCCTGGTTCGATCCGGAGGCTGCCATCCGGCATGGGCTGGAGCTCGTCACCGAAGGTGCCGATCTCGTGGATGTGGGCGGGGAATCGACCCGGCCGGGCGCCCAGCGAGTGTCGCTGGGCGAGGAACTGCGCAGGGTGGTCCCCGTCGTCGAGGCGCTCGTCGCGGAGGGCGTACATGTCAGCGTGGACACGATGCGAGCCGAGGTCGCCGAGGCGGCAGTCCTGGCCGGTGCCGGGCTGGTCAATGATGTGAGCGGCGGTTTGGCCGATCCCGAGATGCCGCAGATCGTGGCGAAGACCGGCGTACCGTACGTCGTGATGCATTGGCGCGGGCACAGTCACGACATGCAGTCCCGGGCCGTCTACGACGACGTCGTACGAGAGGTCGCCGATGAGCTGCGGCGTCGCGCGGACGCGGTCGCCGAGGCGGGGGTCGACCCCTCGAAGATCGTGCTGGATCCGGGTCTGGGATTCGCCAAGCGGCCGGAGCACAACTGGGCGCTGCTCGCACATTTCGACGATCTGCGGGCACTGGGATTTCCGGTGCTCATCGGGGCGTCCCGCAAACGTTTTCTGGGCAGGTTGCTCGCGGCGCCCGACGGCACGCCACGGCCCTTCACCGGGTGCGACGATGCCACCCTGGCCATCACCTCGCTCGCCGCGGCGAGCGGCGCCTGGTGCGTACGCGTGCACAACGTACGGCCCAATGCCGATGCTGTAAGGATCGCCGCAGCCATCGGAGCCGCCCGGTGACCGCGAGCAGGCGAGCGGAAGCGAGTTCATGAGCACTATCACCGAGCTGGAAGCCGCCAACGCCGAGTTCTACGCGGCGTTCGAGGAGGCCGACCTGGACCGCATGTCGGCGCTCTGGGCGGACGGGCCGTACGCGAAGACCGCGACCTGTGTGCACCCGGGCTGGCCAATGCTGCGGGGCCGCGACGAGGTGCTGCGCTCCTGGGCGTTGATCATGGCGAACACGCCGTACATCCAGTTCGTGCTGACCGACGTCATGACAGAGGTCCACGGAGACCAGGCGGTCGTGACCTGTTCGGAGCACATCCTGACCGCCGACGAGGAGACCGAGACGGGCTTCCTGGCCGGTGGCAGCGTGGTGACGACGAACATCTTCGTGCGCGAGGAGGGGCAGTGGCGACTGTGGTTGCACCACGGTTCGCCGGTGCTCAACCAGATCGAGGACGGCGAAGATGAGCCGTGACCCGAACCGCGCGCGCGGAGCGAGCGCAGTGAATACAGACCGGATCGAGCTGCGCGGGCTGCGGGCCAGAGGCCGACACGGGGTGCTGCCGGCGGAGCGGGAGCTCGGTCAGGAGTTCGTCGTCGACGTGGTCCTCGGGCTGGATATACGCCCGGCCGCTGCAGGGGATGATCTGTCGCGTACCGTCGATTATGGGACGCTTGCGAGTCGGCTGGTCGGCGTTGTCGAGGGAGATCCGGTGGATCTCATCGAGACGCTGGCCGAGCGGCTGGCGGGGGTCTGCCTGAACGATCCTAAAGTGGAGGAAGTGGAGGTCACCGTCCATAAGCCGAGCGCTCCCATCCCGCATCCGTTCGCAGACGTGGCCGTCTCGATCCACCGCACGCGACCTTGAGCCCGCAAACGACTTTAAGATCGCAAACGACTTTAAGCCCGCAAACGACGTTGAGACCGCAAGAGACCATAAAGCAGCAAGAGGTCAGAGCAGCCAGGAGCCGCCAATGACAGCATCTGATCCCCCTCGGCCAGACCGGACGAAGACCGGTGGGCACATGCTGGTCGAGTACCGAACCGTGCTGTCCCTCGGCAGCAATCTCGGAGACCGCCTGGACAACCTGCAGGAGGCGATCGACGCGCTGTTCGACGCGCCGAGCCTGACCTTCGTGGCCCTGTCGCCCGTGTACGAAACCGCACCGTGGGGCGGGATCGAGCAGCCGGACTTCCTCAACGTCGTGGTGATGGCCGATACCCGGATCCCACCGGAGACCCTGCTGGATCGGGTGCTCAGCATCGAGGACTCGATGCGGCGCGAGCGGGTGATCCGCTGGGGTCCCCGGACGCTCGACATCGACATCGTGACCTTCGGTGACATCGTCTCGAGCGGTCCGGATCTCACCTTGCCGCATCCGCATGCCCACGAGCGGGCGTTCGTGCTGGTGCCATGGGCGGACATCGACCCCGACGCCGTACTCCCGGGGCACGGATCCGTGGCCGCACTGGTCGCGACCGTCGGCACCGGCGACGTCACTCTCAGGAACGAGTTGACCCTGCAGCCGCCGGCGTGAAACCCACCAAGCCTGCGGTCCTCATCGCCCTCGCGGTCGTCATCAGCGCCATCACGTGGGCGGTGCTGGGATTCACCTATGTGTCGCTGCCGCCGATGCCCTGGACCGCCGTACCGACGCTCCTGCTGCTCGCCCTCGGGGAGGCGTTCACGGGCGTCAACATCCGGGGCCGCATTCAGCGCAAGCCGGACACCAAGCCGGTGGAGCCGCTGGTCGTCGTCCGGATGGCGGCCCTCGGCAAGGCCAGTGCGCATGCCGCGGCAGTGCTGGTCGGCGTGTTCGGCGGCTTCGTCGGCTATCTCGGGTCGTCGCTGGACAAGGCCACCCCCCGGCGTGACTTTTTCGTGAGTACGGGGACCTTCCTGGCGGCCCTCGCCCTCGTCGTTGCCGCGCTCTTCCTCGAGTACGCCTGCCGGGTCCCCAAGAGGCCCGAGGACGAGAACGACCGCACGTCCCGGACCTGACGCTGGAGAAGATCGATGCCATCGGCCGATGACTTCCACGAGATCGCTCTTGCCACGCCGGTGCCGACGTACGCACCGGTACGGACGTTTCGGGTGTTGCGGCGGGTCTGGCTGGCGGGGACGGCGGTTCTCTCGGCCGCCGCCTTCGCCGCGGCCATCGGGCTGGCACCGGATGGATCGGCGGCACCCGGCCGTGCGCTGGTCCTGCTGCTGTTCCTCGGATCGTCAGTGCATGTCGCCGCCACGGCCTGGTTCTACTTCCTACCGGAGATCCGGGGCCATGCCCGGGCGCACAAGGGCCGCTATGTGATCGTGCCGGTCGCATTGATCCTCGGTACGGCGCTGGCCGCGACGGTGGTGCCGGCCGAGGGGATCACCTGGGCATTGCTCGCCTACTTCGCCTGGCAGTTCTTTCACTTCCAGAAGCAGAATCTGGGGCTGGCCGCGCTGGCCGGGGTCGCCCAGAGCAGCGGATCCCTCCGGCGGCTGGAACGCCTCGGCATCGTGGTCGCCGGAGTCGGCGGCATCGCGGGACTGGTGGTCCACCCGGACCTTCTTCAGATCACCCTCGACGCGCACG
>JAOPYO010000149.1 GCA_025964575.1 Actinomycetes bacterium | reverse complement strand
CGTTCGCCCAGGGCCGCGCCGGCCATGACCAGCACGGCAGCGCAGAGTGTAAGCGTTCACGGTCCATTCCAGATCGGCAATGGAGGCATGTAGATCCAGCGCGATCGCGTGTAGGGCAGTGGTGACGCTGTCGAAATAGCACGAGTTGACCGTATTGCCTGAGTTAACTAACATGTGTTTGGAGACTTACTGAACAGTCGTTCGGCAAGTTGCCTCGAGGAGGTGTGAACCATGAACATCCCAACGCGCCTGGCACTGACCGTGTCCAGCCTGGCTCTCGCGGCCGGAAGTGTCTTCGCAGTCGGCGCGGCCACCCAGGCCAGCACGGCTGCCACGACCGCCGTACCTCAGTCCGTGGCGATCAACGCACCGCTAATACCGGATCCTCACAGCCGTGACTAATAGATCTTGAAGAGGTGAGTTGCCGTAGCGTCACTGGCTAATTACACCGATGTTGTTTAGCGGTACAACAAGGCGTATCCGGTACCCCGACGGTGGTGGTCTATCGGCCGAGGGCCGGTCGAGGCGGGAGCAGATCAGGTTCGCGGCAGCGGAGATCTTCGCCGTGGGGATGCCGCTGCCGGAGGTCGCGTGGCGGCTGCGGGTGACGCGCCAGGCGGCGCAGGTTGGCACCGGGCCTGGAAGTCCGGTGGTAAGAGCGTGCTGGCGTCAAAGGGGCTGGGCGGGCTGCCGTGTCGGCCGGCGGCCGGGCAGATCCAGTTGCTGGAGGCCGAGCTGGCCAAGGTCCGGCCGCCTATAGGTGGGTGAGGACCAGTGCTGGCCCGGCTTCCCGAGCCGATCCCCGAGTTGTTCGGGGTGGAGTACACGCTACGTGGTGTCGTATCTGCTGCACCGGATCACCTAGTGGGGCCGCAAGAACATCAAGAAGGGCTTCGGCATCGCTGAGTTCCAGGCCCTGCTGACCGCCGCCCGCAACCAGCTCACCGTGCTGATCGTGCTGATCTAGGGACAACCTGAACAGCCGTGTCGGCCCAGGACGAGCGAGTTCATCGACGCCCACGACTGGCTGACGGTCTTCCGGCTGCCCGCCTGCGCTCCCGAAACTCAACCCTGCCGAGGGTGTGTGGGCGAACCTGAAGGGCCGGTTGGTCAACCTCGCCGTCTGCAGTCATCCGGTGAGGCGCTACTGGCACCGCCCGCCCCGCCTGCAGGGTTTTGCCCGTGTTCGCGCGGATGATCACGCGGAAGTTGAGAGAGGATGTGGCAATGACCGGGAAAGACGCCAGCGGGGCCGCGAAATCTTCCGCGGGCGCCACCCGGCGGAGGGTGCGCAATCCCTGGGGGCACGGCGAGCGGCTGCGCACCGAGATTTTGGAGGGGGCCAGCCGGCTGCTTCGAGAGCTCGGCACCGAGGACGGCTTCACGCTGCGGGGTGTCGCCCGGGAGGTCGGCATCGCACCGGCCAGTATCTACGGGCATTTCCGAGACAAATCTGAGCTGATCGACGCGGTACTCAACAACGAGTACGACCGGCTGATCAGCCTCATGCTCGAGTCCCAGGCCACCGTGGACGCAACCGATCCGCTCGGCCGGCTGCGTGCACAGTTGCACGCGTTCTGCCGGTACTCGATGGCGAATCCAGGCCACTACCGCGTGATGTTCGGGGTGCGTTTCGACGAGAGAGGCAGAGCCCCCCTCTGGAGGGTGATCGGGGAGTTGACCGCCGCACTGACCGCCTGCGAGCTGGCGGGGGCACAGCTGCGGCTGCCCGCCGAGCGGGCGGCCATCACGCTGCTCCTAGGCGCGCACGGGACCGTGGCACTGACACACGCCCACCCGGTGAAGGACGCCGAGGCCTTGGTGCTGCACCACGTGGACGAACTGCTGTCGCTGGTGCTCGACAGCGGCTGAGGCCCGCGCGACAGGGGCAGAGGACTGGTCACCCAGAACGGAACGCGTGACCCGAAATAGCGCGAATTGACCGTTTTGTCCGAGTTAACTAACATGTGTTTGGAGACTTACTGAACAATCGTTCGGCAAGGTGCCTCGAGGAGGTGTGAACCATGACCCACCCAGTGGCCAACACATCGGCGGCCGCGGCATCGGCCGAGATACCGGAGTTTCCGATGACCCGAGCGCTCGGCTGCCCGTTCGACCCGCCCCCGGCTCTGCAGGCCCAAGCACCGATCAGCCGGGTTCGGCTGTGGGATGGCAGCACTGCGTGGCTGGTGACCGGCTACGACGATCAGCGTGCACTGCTGGCTGACCCGCGCATCAGCTCCGACACCACGCACCCTGGCTACCCGCACGTCAGCGCTGGCGCGCGCGAGCGCAGGAAGCTGGCGCGGACCTTCATCTTCATGGACAACCCCGAGCACGCCCGGCTACGCCGCATGGTGACCGCCCCGTTCGCCATCAAGCGGGTCGAGACCCTGCGGCCGGCGATCCAGCAGATCGTGGACGAGTTGATCGACGTGATGCTGGCCATGCCCAAGCCGGTGGACCTAGTCGAGTCCTTCGCCCTGCCGGTGCCCTCGCGCGTGATCTGCGAACTGCTCGGCGTGCCCTATGCCGACCACTGTTTCTTCCAGGAGAACAGCAAGATCCTGATCAACCGCGACTCACCGCCGAAGGCAGTGCGGGAAGCTCACTTCAAGCTGCTCACCTATCTGGACGCACTGGTCACCGGGAAGCTCGCGAACCCCGGCGACGACCTGCTCTCCCGACTGGCCGTCGAACACGTGGCCACCGGCGAAATCTCCACGCACGACGCGGCGGTCATGGGCCAACTGCTGCTGACGGCCGGGCACGAAACCACCGCGAACATGATCGCGCTGGGCACGCTGGCACTGCTGCAACACCCCGACCAGCTTGCGGCGCTGCGCGAAGTCGACGACCCCACGCTGACCGCCAGCGCGGTCGAAGAACTGCTGCGCTACCTGACCATCGTGCACTCCGGACGGCGCCGAGTGGCACGCGCCGACATCGACATCGGCGGAGTGGTCATCCGCGCCGGCGACGGCGTGATCCTCACCAACGAGACCGCCAACCGGGACGCGTCGGTCTTCCCCGATCCCGACCGGCTGGACATCCACCGCGACGCCCGCAAACACATCGCCTTCGCCTTCGGGATGCACCAGTGCCTCGGCCAGCCGCTGGCCAGAGTGGAACTCCAGGTCGTCTACGCCACCCTCTACCGGCGCATCCCCACGCTGCGCCTGGCCGTGGACCTCGATCAGGTGCCGTTCAAGCACGACGGACTGGTCTACGGCGTCTACAAACTCCCCGTGACCTGGTGAGACCTTTCTTTACCAGACCACCGCAACCCAACCGGGAGATCATCATGCGAGTCAGCGTCGACCAGCACAAATGCATCGCATCCGGGCAGTGCGTGCTCCGCGTACCGGAGGTGTTCGACCAGCGCGAAGAAGACGGCATCGTCGTTCTGCTCAACGACAACCCGCCAGCCGAGCTGCGCGAGGCTGCCTCCCAGGCCGCCGCGATCTGCCCCGCGTGGGCCATAACCGTCACCGAATCCTGACCTGAACCGTTCCTGCCGCCGCCGGGACCAAGAGCGCCGGGGACAACCCAACAAGCCAGCCTTCGGGAATCTAATACGGCAGTCGGTGCGCCCAGAGATCATGGAGGTGATTGTCCAGCGATCATGACCTGATCGGAAGCTCGTCGTGGCCTGCCGGTGTGAGTCCGGTCCGGGTAATGGCCAGGGAGCCCGGTAGCAGGCTGGCGGCTTGGTCTGGAAACGGGTCGGGTCGGAGCCCAGCGTCGAAAGCCCTTTTGAGGGGGAGCAACTGAGCGGTCCGTAGCGTGTAGCGAGGCCTGCCGCGTCGTTAGACACCGAGAGAGAGCCGAGTCGTGCGGCTCACGGCGAAGGCCATGGAAGCGGTGAAGATCCTGGAGTGCAGCCGCGAGGGATGCTCCGGCGTAAGAGGGCGCGGAACGTTCAGAAGGTTGACGGCGGGAACTGGGGAGGCCCTCCCCGGCCGAAGCGTGCTGCGGGTAGGCGCGGACAGTGCCGTTCTATAACCGGTGAGGAGCCGGGAAGTGAGCGGCGGCCGGGAGGGAGTCGGAGGCGGTCGTAGTACTGATCGAGCCGTAGGACAACACAACCTGCGGTGAGGGAAGGGCCGCTGCTTCGTTCGTGCGCAGAGATTGTGAGCCATGACTGATGAGTGCCGATACTTCGGCTAGGTCCATCCTGGCGGCTGTCTGTGGGGACAGAGTCCGTGCCTTGCAGCATGCGCTTTACCGGGCGGCCAAGGCCGACCCGAGCAGACGGTTCCACGCGTTGTTCGACAAGGTCCACCGTAGGGATGTGTTGGAACGGGTGTGGGAGGACGTGCGCCGCAATCGCGGCGCGGCTGGCATTGACCGTGTGACGCTGGCGGATGTCGAGGAGTACGGGGTGGCCCGGCTCCTTGATGAGCTGGCCGCGGAGTTGAGGGAAGGGCGGTATCGGCCGTTGCCGGCCCGGCGGCGGCGCACCGCCAGTCGGCTCTGGCGTTCACGACTACTACATCACCGTCACCGCCCTCAACGTCGCCAAGACCGGTCTCGGCCCCACCGTCAGCGGCGCACTCCTCGGCTTCGCCATCGAGGGCCACACCATCGCCCGCGCCACCATCATCTGCCCGACCAGCCAATGACCACCGCTGGGCCCACGCCCTTTCCCAGCACATGCGCAGCGCTGAGAAGGGCGTTGGCTCAGCTCGTGGCCGCCTGCGCCGACACCGAGGACCCGGTCAATTTGATGACCTTGTGCGGAACTACGCACGTTCAGCCCGAATGAACCTTCACGGAGACGACGAAGCGGTCCAGCATGAGGTCGGTCCTGAGATAGAAGGGCGGCAAAGTCCCGGGCCTGGGCTTTCGCAGTCTTCTTTATGCGGCGTTGCGGTATTCGTTGAGGCCGATCAGCTCGGTAGACGTTGGCGGTGTCGAAGAAGTTGATGCCCGCCTCGATCGCCCGCCTGATGAACGGCCGGCTCGCCTACTCGTCCAGGCTCCAGGCGTGGTTCCCCCGGCCGGGCTCGCCGTAGCTCATGCAGCCCAGGCAGATCCTTGAGACGTCCAGGCCGGTCGCGCCCAGTTTCACGTACTCCATCAGGACTCCTTCTCGACGTGGTCGCGCCACGTGTACTTCGGTTCGTAGCCCAATATCCGGCGGGCCTTCTCGATGGACAGCAGCGTCTCGTGCTCGCCGAGTTCGCGGCGTACCTCAACGTCGGGGAAGCGCTCCGCGGCCAGTTCCGCGGTCGGCCGCGACATCACGGTGTCGGCGTTGGCGATGACGAACACCTCGAACCCGGGCGTCGTGTGCTCCAGGGCCTTGCGCACCGCCTGGGCACCGTCCCGGGCGTCGA
>JAOPYO010000324.1 GCA_025964575.1 Actinomycetes bacterium | reverse complement strand
GCTCGAACCGCGCCACCATCGACTCCGCGGTAGCCGGATCGAACAGATCCAGAGCGAACTCCAACTCCCCCGCCAGCCCTCCGGGACCGCCACCCGCACCCGTGAGCTCTGTGAGGATCATGAGCAGGTCGAACTTCGCGACCCCGGCGTGCAGCGGTTCCGCCTGGGCGGTGAACCCTTCCAGCTCAAGACGTGCCTGGGGATTGTTCTGGAACGTCAAGGCCACCTGGAACAGTGGGTGCCGCGACATCGAGCGGGCCGGGTTGAGCACCTCCACGAGCCGCTCGAACGGAACGTCCTGGTGCGCGTATGCCGCCAGGTCGGTCTCGCGGACCCGGGAGATCAGTTCCCGGAACGACGGGTCGCCGGAGGTGTCGGTCCGCAGCACCAGGGTGTTGACGAACATCCCCACGAGGTCGTCGAGCGCCTCATCCGTACGACCCGCGATCGGCGCCCCTACGGGCACGTCCGTGCCGGCGCCCAACCGCGTCATCAACGCGGCGTACGCGGCCTGGATCACCATGAAGACACTGGCCCCGCACTCCCGCGCCAACGACTCCACAGCGGCATGCAGCCCGGCGTCCAACGCGAACCGCACCGTGCCACCCCGATACGACGCCACCTGCGGACGCGGACGATCCGCCGGCACCTCGATCTGATCCGGCAACCCCGCCAAAGCCCGCTCCCAAAACACCAACTCCCGCGAGACCAGACTCCCCGGATCCTCCTCCGACCCCAACAACTCCCGCTGCCACAACGCGTAATCCGCATACTGCACCACCAACGGCGACCAACCAGGCAAACCACCCCCGGCACGCGCCACATACGCCGCCAACACATCACGCGCCAACGGCGCCATCGACCAACCATCCCCCGCAATGTGATGCATCAACAACAACACACAATGCTCCTGCTCCGACACCACCCCCACCACACCACCCACCGGCACCACCCGGAACACGAACACACGCAACGGCGGCTCCACCGACAGATCAAAACCACGACCCGCCGCAGCCGCCAACACCACCGGCAACCCCACCGCATCCGTCTCACCGAACCGCACCTCAGGCCGGGCCACCACCGCATCCAAAACCACCTGACGCGGCACCCCACCACTGTCCGGGAACACCGTCCGCAGCGACTCGTGCCGGGCCACCACATCACCGATCGCCGCCTGCAAGGCCACCGCATCCAGAGACCCGGTGATCCGCAGCGCGATCGGCATGTTGTACGTCGCGGACGGGCCCTCGAAACGGTTCAGGAACCACAACCGCTGCTGCGCGAACGACAGCGGAACCGGTTCCGGGCGAACCGTAGGCCGCAGGATCGGGCGGGTGCCCTCCTCATCGGCCTGCCGGGTATGACGGGCCAGCCGGGCCGCCAGGCCCGCGACGGTGGGGGTCTCGAACAGCGCGCGCACGGGCAGTTCGACGTTCAGCAGGCCGCGGGCCTTGCTGACCACCCGCATGGCCAGCAGCGAGTTACCGCCCCGTTCGAAGAAATCATCATCGATGCCGACGGGACCGTCGACGGGGAGCAGCTCGGCGAAGACCGCGCGAAGGGACTCCTCCAGGGCGGTCCGCGGGGCCCGGTAGCCGGGGGTGACCTGACCGAACTCGGGCTTGGGGAGCGCCTTGACGTCCACCTTGCCGTTCCCGGTCAGTGGCAGCTGCTCCATCGTCATCACCGCGGCCGGCACCATGGATTCGGGCAGGTACTCGCGGAGGAAGGCGCGCAGTTCCTCCGGATCGATCTGGGCGCCCGGAGCGGGGACCACATAGGCGACCAGCTGGGGCACCGCGGACGTCGGCGCCGAAGGAGCGGTGGCTCGGTGTTCGTCCACCCCGGGCAGCTCGATCTGGTCGAGGGCCAGGCCCGGATCGGCGACCACTGCCGCCAGCAGCGACTCGAGCCATCCGGCGAACCGTTCGACGGTCTTCCGGTCGAAGAGATCCGCCGCGTACTCGATGGCGCCCGCGAGTCCGCCAGAGCCGCTGCGCGGCTCTTCGAACAGGAACTCGAGGTCGAACTTGGCGACTCCGGCGTCCACCGGCTCCACGCTGACCGTGACCCCGGGCAGGTTGACCGAGGCGACCGGGTTGTTCTGCAGGGTGATCATCACCTGGAAGAGCGGGTGCCGGGCCAGCGACCGGGCCGGCCTGAGCATCTCGACGAGCCGCTCGAACGGCACTTCCTGGTGGGCGTAGGCACTCAGGTCGCTCTCCCGGACCCGGGCGATCAGGTCGCGGAAGGCAGGGTCGCCCGAGGTGTCGGTACGCAGCACCAGCGTGTTGACGAAGACTCCGACCAGCTCGTCGAGTGCCTCGTCCGTACGACCGGCGATCGGCGAGCCGAGCGGCACGTCCGTGCCGGCGCCCAGCCGGGTCAGCAGGGCCGCCAGTCCCGCCTGGAGCACCATGAACAGGCTCGCCCCGTGGAGGCGCGCGAGCTCCTGGAGGCCCTGGTGCAGCTCGGGGCTCAGTTCGAAGGCGACCGTGCCGCCGCGGTAGGAGGCCTGCGCGGGACGGGGCCGGTCAGTGGGCAGCGGGAGCTGGTCGGGCAGGCCGGCGAGGGCCTGCGTCCAGTAGGCGATCTGCCGGGAGACCAGGCTGTCCGGGTCGTCCTCGGCGCCGAACAGCTGCCGCTGCCACAGGGCGTAGTCGGCGTACTGCACGGGCAGCGGCGCCCATGCCGGGGCGTCGCCGCCGCAGCGCGCCGCATACGCGGCGATGACGTCCCGGGCCAGTGGGGCCAGCGACCAGCCGTCGCCCGCGACGTGGTGCAGCACCAGCAGCAGGACGTGCTCGGCCTCCGAGAGCCGGTAGACGTGGGCACGCAGAGGCAGGTCGACGGCGAGGTCGAAGCCGACCGAGGCATCCGCGGTCACGGCGGCGACGAGTTCGTCGGCACCCGCCCGGGTCATGGTCAGCGGCGGCACCGCGTCGTCCAGGATCCGCTGGTAAGGCTCTCCGTCGACCTCAACGAAGATCGTGCGCAGGGACTCGTGCCGGGCGACGACATCGCCGAGCGCGGCCCGCAGAGCCTCGAGGTCCACCGTTCCCGTCAGCCGCAGCGGGATCGGCATGTTGTAGGTGGCGGAGGGTCCTTCAAGGCGGTTGAGGAACCAGAGCCGCTGCTGCGCGTAGGAGACCGGGACGAGCGGCGGACGTGCGGCCCGGATCAGGGCCGGCCGGGTGCTCTCCCGCTGTTCGGCCAGGCGCGCGGCCAGCAGTGCCACGGTCGGGGCCTCGAACAGGGCCCGGATGGTCAGCTCCGTGTGCAGCGCCGCCCGTGCCCGCGCGACCACCCGGGTGGCCATGAGTGAGTCGCCGCCCAGGTCGAAGAAGCCGTCGTCGATGCCGATCCTCGGCAGGTCGAGCACGTCGGCGAAGATTCCGCAGAGGAGCTTCTCCTCCACCGTGCGCGGCTCACGAGCTGTGACGTATGCGGAGAAATCGGGCGGGGGCAGTGCCTCGCGGTCCAGCTTGCCGTTGGGGTTGAGCGGCAGCTCATCCAGCACGACCACGGCGGCCGGCACCATGTAGTCCGGCAGTGCCTGACCGACGAACGCCCGCAGCACCGCCGGATCGCAGGTCATCCCCGCCGCGGGAACGACATAGGCGACCAGTCGTGCATCGCCGTTGCTCTCCTGGCGGGCTATCACGGCGTCCTGGGCGACGGCACGGTGACGGGCGAGCACGCTCTCTATCTCGCCCAGCTCGATCCGGAACCCGCGGACCTTGACCTGCTGATCCAGCCGGCCGAGGTACTCGAGGTCGCCGTCGGTGGTCCAGCGGACCAGGTCGCCGGTGCGATACATCCGGTAACCCGGAGCCCCGAAGGGACAGGCCACGAAGCGCTCGGCGGACAGCGCCGGACGGCCAAGGTAGCCGCGGGCCAGTCCCTCGCCCGCGAGATACAGCTCCCCCGGAATCCCGATCGGCACCGGCTGCAACCCGGTGTCCAGCACGTACGCCTGGGTGTTGGCGATCGGCTTGCCGATGGGAGCACGTCCGTGATCGTTTCCGTCGTCGTACCAGGCGGTCGCGTAGACGGTGGCCTCGGTGGGGCCGTAGATGTTGGAGATGCGCGCTCCGGGCATGAGGGCCCGCAACTCGCGAACCAGCTGCGGGGGCAGTGCCTCACCGGCCAGCACCACCTCCCGCGCGGACAGCCGGAGATCGCCTCTGGCGAGCAGGGCCGCCATCGCGGACGGCACTCCGCTGATCATCGAACCCGTCCAGCCGCCGCGCTCGGCGATCTCGAGCAGGTCGCTGACGACCTCGACGGAGCCACCCACCGTGAGCGGGGTCAGCCACTCGAACACCGAGACGTCGAAGTTGAGCGAGGTGGCGAACAGCACCCTCGACAGGCCTTCGGGGCCGAAGTCCGCGGCCGCCCAGGCGCAGAAGTCGACGGCGTTCGCGTGCGAGAGCACCACGCCCTTCGGCCGGCCGGTGGAGCCGGAGGTGTAGATGACATAGGCGGCGTGCTGCGGCAGCAGTGGCGCGACCCGATCCGCGTTCGTGACGGTGGCGGCGTCGTAGGCGTCCAGATCGAGCTCGTCGATGAGAACCTGCGGGACTGCGGAGGCGAATCCGCGCGTGGCGACCACGCAGGCCGGACCGGCGTCGTCGAGCATGTAGCCGATCCTGTCGGCCGGATAGGCCAGATCGATCGGCTGGTAGGCGGCGCCCGCCTTGAGCACTGCCAACGCGGCGACGATCAGCTCGTCGGTGCGGGGCAGAGCGAGCGCGACGACGTCCTCCGGCCCGACGCCGAGCGCGATCAGGTGCCGGGCCAGCCGGTTGGAGCGGGCGTCCAGCTCCGCATAGGAGAGCACGACCTCGCCCGCGACGACGGCCGTGTCGCCGGGCGTCCGCGCCACCTGGGCGGCGAACAGCTCCGGCAGGGTCGCCGGCGACACCGCCACGGCGGTGTCGTTCCAGCCGTGCAGGAGCTGGTGCCGCTCGGCGTCGGCCAGCACGTGCACAGCGCCGATGGGCTGGTTCGGGTCGGCCTCGGCGAGGGCCCGGAGGAAGCGCGTGTAGCGCTGATGGTGCCCGGTGGCCTCATCCTCGGTGTAGAGATCGGGGTTGGCCTCGAAGTCGATCCGGACGCCACGCCCGTCGAGGTTGTCGTAGACGTTGATGGACAGGTCCTCGACGGGGCCGGTCGTCAGGGCGTGCATCTGCCCCGGCCGTCCCGCGAAGTCGACGTTGTAGTCGAACGCCATGACGTTGATGACGGGGCCGTACAGCCGACGGACCTCTCCGACCAGCTTGAGGTCGCGCAGCAGGTCCTCGCTCCGGTAGCGCTGGTGGCGCAGCAGCCGTGCGGTCGCCCGGGTCACGCCGCGGATCAGTTCCTCGAGCGTCATCCAGGGGCGGACCGTGACCCGCAGCGGCAGGACCGTAGCCAGATGGGCCGGGGTGTCGCGGGCGAGCGTCGTGGTCCGCCCGCTGACCGCGAGCCCGAGGACGACGTCCTGAGTGCCGGTCATCCGTGCGGTGTACGCGGCAGCGGCGGCGATCGCCAGCGCCGGGGTCGCGGTACGGAGCACCCGGGAGGCGGCGGCCAGCCGGTCACTCTCTTCGGATGACAGCACCGTGGTGGCGCGCCAGTAGCGGGCGGCCGGCAGCGCGGGCAGGGCGGAGCCGGAGAGGCTCACCGCCTCCGGCAGGTCGGCGAAGCGCTCCAGCCAGTAGGCCCGGTCCCTCTCGAACTTCTCCGACGCGCGGTACTCGGCATCCTCCGCCATGAGCCGCTGGAAGGAGCCGTGCTCGGCGGGCTGGTAGCCGCGCCCCTCCACCAGCCCTGCGTAGATCTCGGCCATTCGGTGGCTGAACGCGGGGCCGCTGTAACCATCGATCGCCAGGTGGTGGCCGCAGAGGTACCAGAAATGATGATCGTCGGCGATGCGCAGCAGCGCGGTCCGATAAAGGCGTCCGCCCACGAGTTCGAATGGCCTCGACAGATCGGCGTCCATCCACGCCTCGGCCGCCGCCCGTGGGTCCGGTTCCGCAGTGAAATCGAGCAGCGGAATCGAGGACTCCGGCTCCTTCTCGAGGATCTGGTAGGGAATGCCGTCGCGTTCTACCAGCCGAATGTGAACCGACTCCGCCTCAGGGGCGGCGATTCGGGCTACTTCTTGGAAAACCGCAGGCTTGAGCGCGCCTTCGATCTCGATGTACTGCGCGATGTGAATCAGAATCTCAGGATGCAGTTGCTGCGCGTACCAAAGGCTCTGCTGAGCCGCAGACAAAGGAACGTACTCAGAAGACGACATCAGCGAGCGCTTTCCCGGTGAGAGGAGGGTTTCTATCCGCAATGAGTGATCGAAAAATGTCGGGCCGGCCCCGCACCTCTTTCCCCGTGTACCACTGACTCGCTTCACCCACGCATGGCCGGTCGCCGCGCCCATATCGGCCGACCCGCAGTGCCGAGCAGCCCTCGCCTACTCAGCAGTAGCGAAGCCATAGTTAACCAGGCTGTCACATCACTCGCAATCCCCTCATAAGCGGAATTTAGCCCCTCGGATTACTCACCTGAGTGACAAAACACGCTGGTCACTGCGGGTGAGGTAACGGGGACAATGACAGAGGACCAGCGACCCGGCAGACCCGCACAGACCATCCCGTCGGTCACGCTCGGTCACACATGGTGAACGACCACCGCGACCGCGCCGACGCTGGGGTGACGCTGGAGCACCGCTTCGATCTCGCCGAGCTCCATCCGGACGCCGGCGATCTTGACCTGGCGGTCCACCCTGCCGAGGTACTGCAGCACCCCCTGGGGCAGCAGCCGGACCGCGTCACCGGTTCGGTAGAGCCGACCGGTGGGGGTGTCGGCGAACGGATCCTGGAAGAAGGCCTCCCTGGTCCGCTCGGGGTCGCCCAGGTAGCCGCGGCCCACCCCGTGACCGCCGACGAACAGCTCACCGGTCTCGTCGACCCCGCAGGCCTGCCAGCCGTCGCCCTCTCGGCGCAGCACGTACAGCTGGGTGTTGATCACCGGGGTGCCGATGGGCAGTCGCAACAACGCGAGATCACTCGCGCCCACCACGTGGTGGGTGACGTCGTCAGAGCACTCTGTCGGACCGTAGGCGTTGAGCAACCGGGCCTGCGGCATGGCCGTCAGCCAGCGGCGCGCCACCTCGGTGGGCAGTTCCTCTCCGGTGGCCAGCATCCAGCGCAGCCCGGCCAGCGGGCTCTCCCCCGCGCTCGCCGCGCCGGCCAGGTCGTCGAGCAGCAGCCGGACCATGGTGGGCACCAGCTCGACCACGGTGATGTGCTGCCGGTCCACGGCCGCCGCGAACGCCACCGGGTCATAGCCGACCTCGTCGCCGATCACATGCACCTGGCCGCCGATGAGCAGCGGGCACAGCATCTGCCACACCGAGATGTCGAAGCCCAGCGGCGCGGTCTGGGCGACCACGTCCTCACCGGTCAGCTCCAGGTCGACGGTCTTGGCCAGTAGATGGTTGATCATTCCGCCGTGCTCGACGACCGCGCCCTTGGGCCTGCCGGTCGACCCTGAGGTGAACAGGACGTAGCGGGGCTGGTCCTGCGACTCCAGCCGGGGCGCCCCCGCCCATGGTTCGCACCGGGCCGCTTCGCCCGCAGGTACGACCCGTACGCCCGCCTCGGCGGCACCCTCGACCATCGCCGGGGAGCGCGCGGGATCGTCGTCGACGTTGATCAGAACCTGGGCCCCGGCCTGCTCCAGCACGTTACGGACGCGCGCGGCCGGCCAGGTGGTGTCGGCGGGAACATAGAGCGCGCCGACCAGTTCGACCGCCAGGAAGGCGGCCACGACGGCGACGCCCCGCTCCCCTCCGACCGCCACGACGGTGCCGGGCTCGACGCCCGAACGCTCCAGCAGCGTGGCGAGCCGGCGAGCCTCGAGCGCGAGTTCCGAGTAACTGAGAGTCCGCCGATCGTCCCGGACGGCCGGCCGGTCACGCTCCGCAGCGATGCGCTCCACCCGGGTGATGACGGGATCGGCGAGGTCGACCTCATGTGCGCGGGTCATAAGGTGCTTTCCGGCGAACTCCCGGGCCCTCGCGACCTCTTCCGCCTCGATCGGCATCTCGGGCAGGGCATCCCGCGTAAGAAGACGATCCAAGATCGTTCTGGTAGTACTCACAATTACCCCTCCGCGCAGAAGGCCGACCGTCGCCGCGACCGACGGAGGACCAGCTTAAGACCCCACTAGACCCACTAGACCCGATTCGCCGGATTTGCCGTACTGGGCGGTAAGTGGGGGGTTGCGGTCCCTCATGCCCCCAGGTACGGTGATCCTTCGCCGCACGTTGATTCGGGGTTGCATCCACGTTGCCGCGAAACAAGGGGAAGTTCACCAGAGTTGTTTTCTGCGAATTAATGCAACGGAAAGCCTGGGTCTCCATTCTTTACCGCATATTGAAAAGGTAACAAAAACTTCCCGCCACGCATGCTTTTCATTGATCTGACTTGATTGTTGTCATTCATCAAAGGTTGGCAACGTGCCCATTATCGGCTCGCCGCAGGATTTCAATGTTGAGGACTTGTACGTCGATCTGAGATCCGTACTCGACTTTCCTCTTTATTTGAAGTGCGAGGGTTTCAATTTCGCCGGCTCGGTGAAGCTCAAAGCCGCCTGCGAGATGGTGGAGGCCGCCGAGCGCGAGGGCTCGCTCACCCCTGGATCGATCCTCGTCGAGTCCTCGTCGGGCAACCTGGGCATCGCCCTGAGCATCATCGCGGCCAGCAAGGGCTACCACTTCCTCTGCATCACCGACCCGCGCTGCAACCCGGCCTCACAGCGGCTGATGCGGGCCCTGGGCGCGGAGGTCCGGATCATCGCCGAGCAGGACGCCAACGGCGGCTTCCTGGAGAGCCGGATACGCTACGTGCGCGAGCTATGCGAATCCGATTCACGTTATGTATGGCTCAACCAGTACGGCAACGAGAACAACTGGATGGCGCACTACCGCGGCACCGCGCCGGCCATCGCGCGGCAGTTCCCCGACCTGGAGGTCCTTTTCGTCGGGGCCGGCACCACGGGCACGCTCATGGGCTGCGCCCGCTACTTTCGGGAGCAGCGGAAGCCGATCACGATCGTGGCCATTGACGCGGTCGGATCGGTCACGTTCGGTGGCATCCCGGAGCGGCGGATGGTGCCGGGACTGGGCACCAGTACCCGCCCGGAGCTCGTCGACGAGTCGTTCGTGGACGATGTGGTCCACGTTCCGGAAGTGGACACGATCCGCACCGTCCACCGGCTGGCCGCCCGCGGCTTCCTCTTCGGGGGGTCCACCGGCACCGTGGTGAGCGGCGCGGCGAAGTGGCTGGCGGAGAAATATCCGGGCGAGGAGCCGACCGCGGTGGCCATCGCCCCCGACCTCGGCGAACGCTACCTCGACTCGATCTACGAGGAGAGCTGGCTCCGCGAGCATTTCGGGCACATCGCCCCCGAGCTCAACCTCCCCGGTCTGGATACGCTGTGATCCCCTTCCGATCTTCCATGGAGTCTTGTCGCGATGAGCCAGGTACCCTCCTTCGCCGTGATCTCAGGTGCCCAGGTGCACCAAGCCGTCACCGGACGGGAGAAGCAGGTCACGAACATGATCGAGGCCGCCTACCGTCTGCACGGCGAGGGCGCGACGGTGAACCCGGACTCCTACTTCCTGCGCTTCCCGGACCGGCCGTCCTCGCGGATCATCGCGTTGCCGGCCTCGGTCAAGGGGGAGGTCGACGTGCACGGCATCAAGTGGATCTCGAGCTTCCCGGAGAACGTGGCCGCGGGCATCCCGCGCGCCTCGGCGGTGCTCATTCTCAATGACACCGAGACCGGCTACCCGTTCGCCTGCCTGGAAAGCTCCATCATCAGCGCCGCCCGGACCGCCGCCTCCGCGGCGCTGGCCGCCGTCAAGCTGAGCGAGCAGCGTGCAGGGCGTCCCACCCGGGTGGGATTCATCGGAGTCGGCATCATCGCCCGCTACATCCACACCTACCTCGTGGGCAACGGCTTCGAGTTCGAGCGGCTCGGCATCCACGACCTGTCCGCCGACCACGCGGAAGGCTTCCAGAACTACCTCGAACGAACCGAAAAAAGCCAGGTCACGATCTACGACAGGCCCGAGGACCTGATTCGCTCCTCCGACCTGATCGTCTTCGCCACCGTGGCCGGTGAACCGCACGTGCAGGACCCGGCATGGTTCGACCACAACCCGCTCGTCCTGCACGTCTCCCTGCGCGATCTGTCGCCGGAGATCATCCTGGGCTCGTACAACATCGTCGACGACGTCGAGCACTGCCTGAAGGCCAACACCTCGCCGCACCTCGCGGAGCAGCAGGTCGGTCACCGGGACTTCGTCGCCGGCACCCTCTACGACGTCATGACGGGTGTGACCACTCCCCCGGCCGACAGACCGGTGATCTTCTCGCCGTTCGGTCTCGGCGTGCTGGACCTCGCCGTCGCCAAGTACGTCTACGACCAGGTGACCGCCACCGGCGACCTGCACACGGTCCCCGGTTTCTTCCACGAGCTCAAGCGCTACGGCTGATCGCGCCTGCCAGTGGGCAGTCTGACCAAGCAAGCGTTAGGGTGGCCCTCATGGAACTCGTGGTCACCGAGGAACAGCGCGAACTGCGCACCGCGCTGCGCCGGTTCTTCGCCGACAAGTCACCGAGCACCGTGGTCCGCCGTCTCATGGAGACCCCCGAGGGGTACGACCCGGCGGTGTGGACGCAGATGGGCGACCAGCTCGGACTGCAGGGCCTGGCGATCCCGGAGGAGTACGGCGGGTCGGGTTTCGGTTTCCGTGAGCTGGTGATCGTGCTGGAGGAGATGGGCCGGGTGCTGCTGTGCGCCCCGTACCTCTCCAGCGTCGTGCTGGCGGCGGGCGCCCTGCTGAACAGCGGGGATGAGAACGCCAAGAAGAACCTGCTGCCGGGCCTCGCCGCGGGCACCACGATCGGGACCCTGGCCTTCACCGAGGAGGACGGCCGCTGGGAGGCCGACGGGATCGGCATGCGCGCCCGGCCGGACGGCGGCGCCTGGGTGCTGGACGGCACCAAGGCGTTCGTGCTCGACGGCCACGTCGCGGACCTGGTGCTGGTCGTCGCCCGCACCGACGCCGGCCTGTCGCTGTTCGCGGTGGCCGGTGACGCGGCCGGGCTGAACCGCACCGGGCTGCCCACTCTCGACCAGACCCGCAAGCTGGCCACGCTGGAGTTCGCCGGCGTCCCGGCCCGGCTGATCGGAACCCAGGGCGCGGCCGGTGGAGTGCTCGCCACGACCCTCGACCAGGCAGCGGTGGCACTCGCCGCCGAACAGCTCGGCGGCGCCCAGCGGGTGCTCGAGATGAGCGTGGACTACGCCAAGGTCCGTCACCAGTTCGGTCGGCCCATCGGCAGCTTCCAGGCCATCAAGCACAAGTGCGCCGACATGCTCATCCGGGTCGAGTCCTCCCGCTCGGCGGTGCTGTACGCGGCGGCCACGATCGACACGGACCCGTCGCAGCTGCCCACGGTGGCCAGCCTGGCCAAGGCGTACTGCTCCGACGCCTACTTCGACGCGGCGGCCGAGAACATCCAGATCCACGGCGGCATCGGTTTCACCTGGGAGCACGACGCCCACCTGTACTTCAAGCGCGCCACGTCCGCACGGCTCTTCCTCGGCGACCCCGCCCACCACCGGGAGCAACTCGCCCAACACATCGGCATCTGACTCCTAGCGAAAGGCACGTGGCCCGATCCCCGGCCGCGACCGCCGGCCGTCTGCTCAGAGGTTCGCGATGGCGGGGATCACCTCGCTGCCGATCACCTCCAGGGGTGCGATTCGGGAGACGTCGGTGACGCTGCCGTGCGCGACCGTGAAGCCCTGCTCGGCCAGCCCGCCCAGATCATCGATGATCTTGCCGGTGTTCTCACCCTTCTCGCCCACATTGAAGTTGTAGAGCACCGTCTTCTCGATCGCGTCGTAGTCGGTGCCCTCACGTTCGCAGTGCTGCTTGAGCACCTCCAGCTTCCGGGCAAGTTCGGGACTGGGGAACAGATTGCAGGCCTGGGCGTACTTCGCCACCAGCCGGAGTGTCTTCTTCTCCCCCTGGCCGCCGATCAGGATGGGCGGATGGGGGCGGGACAGCGCCTGCGGCGAGTTGAGCGTGCGGGCGAGCTGGTAGTGCGTCCCCTCATACGGGCGGTCGTTGTCGCTCCACATCTGCAGGCAGATCTGCAGGGTCTCCTCCAGCCGTTCGAACCGCTCGGCCAGCGGCGGGAAGAACAGGCCCAGCCCGCGTGACTCCTCCTCGTTCCAGGCGGCGCCGATGCCGAGCATTCCCCGGCCGCCCGACAGCACGTCCAGGGTCGTCACGATCTTGGCCAGCAGTCCCGGAGAGCGGTAGGTCACACCGGTGACCAGCGTCAGCAGTTTGACCCGCGACGTGTGTGCCACCAGATAGCCGAGCGTCGTGTAGGCCTCGAGCATCTCGTGCTCAGGCGGCCCGATCACCCCGATCTGCCAGACGTGGTCCATCACGCTGACCCGATCGAAGCCCACGTCATCGGCCGTACGGGCGACGTTGGCGAGATCCGGGCCCAGCCGCGTAGGTCCGGCCGGCCAGGTGAAATCAGAAATGTGCAAGCCCAGTTTCATGATCGCCTCTCAGGTGTCCATGTCGTTCGATCAGTCCTACCCCGGCATAACGTGCGGCAGACAAGGCACGCCGCCGTACAGAAGAATGCTCCATCGAACGAGGGGACGGAAACAGCATGACGGTAGAAGCACGGGCAAGCGGGGCACTCTTCGGGCTGGCGTACGGGGACGCGCTCGGCGCCCCCACGGAGTTTCTCTCGATGAAGCAGATCCACCAGCGGTACGGCTCCGGCGGGCCGCGAGAGCTCACCGGCCATCCGGCCCTGGTCACCGACGACACCCAGATGACGCTCGCCGTCGCCTATGGGCTGCTGGGCGCGCTGGAAGACCCACCGTTCGCACCCGACCTGTTCGAGCCACGGCTGCGCAGGTACTTCCTGGAGTGGCTGGTCGACCCCGAGAACAACCGCGCGCCGGGGATGACCTGCCTCAAGGCCTGTCGGCTCATGGCGCGGGGCGTGCAGTGGCGGCAGGCGACCCAGCACAACTCCAAGGGCTGCGGGGCGAACATGCGGGTCGCCCCGGTGGGCCTCGTTCCCGGGCTCTCCGACGAACAGCGGGCCGGGGCCTCCCAGCTCCAGGCCGCGCTCACCCATGGCCATCCGACCGCACTGGCCGCCAGCGAGCTCACCGCCTACGCGGTCTGGTGGCTACAGAACGGCATGGCCCCGGCGGGGCTGCCCGCCGCGCTGCGTGAGCGCTGCCACACCCAGCGCACCACCTACCACCAGAGGTGGCTCGGCGACCTGTGGCAGAAGTCCGCCGCGGATTCCCCGGCGGACTTCATCTCCCGAGGCTGGGACGAGTGCCTGCACGCGCTCGGCAACCTCGAGGTCGCGCTCGACGGGGCCGATCGCGACACAGATCCCTGTACGGTCACAGGCGCGGGCTGGATCGCCGAGGAAGCCCTCGTCACCGGGCTGCTGTGTTTCCTGCTGTTCCCCGGCGACCCGGTGGCGGCGATCTCCCGGGGCGCGGCCAGCTCCGGCGACTCCGATTCGATCGCCTGTCTGGCCGGGGCCTTCGCGGGCGCGCATCACGGACTCGGCGGCTGGCCACCGCACTGGGCCGACCAGATCGAGTACTCGAGCGAGCTTCGCCGCATCGGCGCCGCCTGGGATCGGGACACGCCCTAGCCGCCGACCGGATCCCTGACGAAGAGCTGGGAGAGGCCCTCGTGGTCCATGTGGGAGGTCAGGCTGCCGGCCTCGAGCCCGGACCAGAGCGTCCGCTTGGTCATCTCCACGCCCGCGCGACTGAACGCGGCGATCCCGCGTTCACGTTCGGGCCATCCCCGTTCCGTGATCCGCCCTTGTTACACAAGAATGTGGGGAAGACGGCGAACGGGAGCGGCATGAGACGAGTCTGCGCGGCCATGACGCTGGTGCTGGCCGGCCTGAGCGCGTGCTCGGCGCAGGACCCGGCCAGATCTTCGCCGAACTCGCCCGCCGCCCCCGGCCGGTCCGCCGTGGCCGATCAGGGCGGCGCCGACTGGACCACCTATCACGGCGACCCAGCCCGCACCGGCGTGGCGGCCCAGGTACCCCCGGTCGGGCGGCTGTCCATCGGGTGGCGGGCACCGCTGGACGGCGCGGTGTACGGCCAGCCGCTGGTGATCGGCGACACCGTCATCGCGGCGACCGAGGGAGACACGGTCTATGCCCTGGATCGCCGGACCGGCAAGGAGCGCTGGCACCGCAACCTCGGCAAACCGGTGCCACTGTCCGCACTGCCGTGCGGCAGCATCGACCCGCTCGGCATCACCGGGACGCCGGTGTACGACCCGTCGACCCACCGGGTGTACGCCGTCGCGGAGAGCACGGGCTTCAAGCACACGCTGTACGGGCTCGACCTGGCCGATGGGGCCGTGAAGTCGCAGCGGGACATTCCGGCGCCCGACGGCCATCCCCAGGTCGATCAGCAGCGGGCCGCACTCGCCCTCGCCGGGGGTCGCGTGTACGTCGCGTTCGGGGGGCTGAACGGCGACTGCGGGCCCTACGTCGGCTCCGTCGTCGGCGTTCCGGTGACCGGAAATGGCGACCTGGTGACGTACAAGGTGCCGACGACCCGGGAGGGCGGTATCTGGGCCACCGGAGGCCCGACGCTGAGCCCGGACGGGACGCTCTACGTGTCGGTCGGTAACGGCGCCGCGACGTCGGGGGCCTTCGACTCCAGCGATTCCGTCACCGCGCTCACACCGGAGCTCCGCCCGCGCTCGGTGTTCGCCCCCAAGGTCTGGGCGGATGACAACGCCCGCGATCTCGATCTCGGTTCCATGGCGCCGGCGGTGCTCTCGAACGATCGCGTCCTCATCGCGGGCAAGCGCGGCATCGCGTACCTGCTGCGCGCGCCGGACCTGGGGGGCGTCGGCGGGGAGATCACCCAGGCGAAGGTGTGCGAGGCCTACGGCGGGCCCGCGCACACCACGAAGACCGTCTACCTCCCGTGCCGGGGGGGCCTCGCGGCGGTGGACGTCACCGGTGACCGGATCCGGGTGCTGTGGCGCGGTCCGAGCGGAGCCGCGGGTTCGCCGGTCGTCGGGGGTGGCGCGGTATGGGTGGCCGACTGGGATTCCGGTGTCGTGTATGCGCTGGATCAGACGACGGGCCGGACCCGTCAGAAGATCGGCGTGGGAGAGCTTCCGCACTTCGCATCGCCGACGCTGTCCGGTTCACTCGCTCTGATCGGCACACTGGACGGCGTCGTCGCCGTGGCGGGCGCCTGATCTCGGCGAGGTAGAGATCAAAGCGGCGTTGGGCACACCGCCGGTCTGGTCGCCGATCCGGGTCAGCTGGTGACCCTCGCCGTGACGAGCACGTACGACACGGCCATACGTGCCCGCAGTCCGAACCGCGAGAGCAACCGGCACCTCCGCAGGCTGGCGAGTCGATCAGCGTAGGCGCCGTACAACTGAATTGTCGTCCCGCAGAAGAGGCAAGCGAACCACCTCTCCCGGGGGTGGTCCCGCGCGGCCTCTTAGATGGCCTTGCCCTTCTCAGCCCAGTACGGGTCGCGGAGGAGGCGCTTGTAGAGCTTGCCGGTGGGGGTCCGGGGCATCTCGTCGACGAAGTCGATGGTGCGGGGGACCTTGTAGCCGGCCAGCGACGAACGGGTGTGCGCGATCAGCTCCTCGGCCAGTTCCCCGGTCGCGTCGACGCCATGGCTCAGTTCCACGGCCGCCTTGACCTGCTCACCGAACTCCTCGTCGGGAACGCCGAACACCGCGACGTCCCGTACGGCCGGGTGCATGATCAGGACACCTTCGATCTCGGCCGGATAGATGTTCACCCCGCCACTGATGATCATGTCGATGACTCGGTCGGCGAGGAAGAGATAGCCGTCCTCGTCGAAATAACCGATGTCACCCGTGGTGAAGAGCCCGTCGGCGCGGTGGATGGACTTGGTCTTCTCCTGGTCGCCCCAGTACTCCACCTTGTCGCCGCTGGCGTAGCGGAACCAGATCTGGCCGTGCTCCCCCGGTGCGGCGGGAGTGCCGTCGGGCAGCAGCACGTGGACCTCGGTGATGGGCAACGGCCGGCCGACGGTGCCCGGCTTCTTGAGCCATTCCTCGGAGCTCACGATGGTGTTGACCGAGGCCTCGGTGGAGCCGTAGTACTCGTGGACGACCGGCCCGAACCAGTCGATCATCTGGCGCTTGATCTCGGGCGAGCAGGGGGCGGCACCGTGCCAGACAGCGGCCAGGCTGGACCCGTCGAAACCGGCGCGGGTCTCCTCGGGCAGCCGCAGCAGCCGGACGAACTGGGTCGGCACCAAATGCACATTGGTGATCTTGTATTCGTCGATGAGCTCGAGCGCCTCGGCCGGGTCCCATGACTGCCGCATGACCACCGAGCGGCCCACGTTGAGGAAACCATAGGACCAGAGCCACTGGGCCGAGTGGTAGACCGGGCCGACCAGCAACGAGCGTCCGCCCTCGGGGATGGAGAACATCTGCGCGAAGACATCGCCGATCAGCTGAATGGTGATCACCGGCGCGCCCGGACTGAGCATGGTGCGGCTCACGCCCTTGGGCCTGCCGGTGGTCCCCGAGGTGTAGATCATGGGAACCCCGAGGGACTGGTCCGCGGGCTCCTCCGCCGAGCCACCCGCCAGGAACTCCTCGTACGGTGTGAACTCCGGGATGTCGCCGCCCAGCGCGACCAGCGCCCTCAGATCCGCGCCGCCGACGGCCTCGAGCGCGACGTCGGCGAAGCGGTCCTCGGAGAACAGCACGATCGCGCCCGAATCCTGCAGGACATAACGCAGCTCATCGGCGGTCCAGTGCCAGTTGACCAGCACGTACCGCAGGCCCGCGTGGCTGGCGGCCGACATCAGCTCGAAGTACTCCCGGCGGTTGCCGGAGTGGATCGCGATGGCGTCCCCCACCCCGAGGCCCAGCCCGCGCAGCACGCTGATCAGCTGATTGGTCCGGGCGTTCAGATCCGCCCACGAAGTGGCCCCCCAATCATCGACGAGGGCCGGCTCATCCGGCCGGTTCTCGGCGTGGGAGAGAAGCAGTTCGGCCATCAGGACCTCCTGGGGAGCGGCGCCACATCCTAGAATGGCACTCTAGAATGCGGGGCGCCCCCAGCGAAACCGGCTGACCCGGCCATGAGGGGGCGAGCATGCGGCCCACCGTCGGCTCACAGGGAACGGTCCACATGAAAAACGGCCACCGGTGCGACCGCGCCGCCGCACCGGATGGCCATTCCCCACAACATAGACGCGCGGGCGAGCGTTCTGGTTTCCCTCGCGCTACCAGCGTGTTACGAAGCTCCCGTCGCGTCGGTGGGAACCACCGCGACCGCCTCGACGGCGGCGGCCATCAGGCCGAGACGGTCATCGAGCACCGCCTCGGCGGCACTGACCAGCTGGGCGAGGCGGAACACCTCGGTCCGGTGGAACTGGGGCGCGGCGGTACGCGCGACCAGAATGGCGAGCTGACCTCGCGGAGCGGCGGAGGGTACGGGCTGGCCGTCCCCGCTGACGGAATATTCGCCGCCGATCGGGGCGACGGCGTACTGCGTGCCGTCCTGGCTGGTGAAGGACCGCGGGCGCAGCGGATAGACCTCCGGCACCTCGATGTCGGCGAAGACTCCGAGACTGGTGTGCACCAGGGTGGCCTCGCCGGGCGTCACCCGCAGCAGGCCCGCCCAGTCGGCGCTGAGAATGTTCGGCACGGCGTCGGCGAGGATGACGAGCGCGCGGTCGGGGTTCGCCGCCAACTGGCCGACCAGCGCCGCGTCCGGGAACGCCCCCTGCGGCTCGACCGTCGGCCAGACACCCTCGATCTCGACTCCGGGGATGGACGCCAGCCCGTCGCAGAGCCGGTCGATGCCGGCTCCCGAAGGCCAGGCCACGGTGAAGTCGTCGAGCGCCCGACCGCCATCATGTTCCAGAACCGCCATCTGGACCACGTCGGCGCCCGCGACGCCGAGGATGCGCGCCACCTTGCCCAGCGAACCTGGGCGGTCCGGCAATCGGACCCGAATGCGCAGCAACACAGCCCACCTCTTCTCTGCGAGCCCCCGCACGGGAGCCGCCCCCGATCTCCGTGAACGTTTAGTGTCTCCAGGTTGCGACAGTTACGTTTCCCTCCTGTTACCACGTCGTATCAGCGTCGAGAACCATCGGCTGCCCCGGATTCGGCCATGAAACCCCAGCTCCGCCTTCTTCTCCACTGATGCGACATAGCGGATATGCACCTTTCGGCCACCCTCCCATTCCTTCCTTGGTGGTCACGAATGAGCAAAGAAGATAAAGCATTTGCCTATCGCGATGGGTTACAGCCCGTTAAGGTTGCTCTACGTGTCGAGTGCACAGGATCCCCCCGCTGACGATGATGTGCCGCCCGCCGGACACGACTCCGCCGACGGCCCCGTGAACGATCCTGTCGCCGCGACGCTGTCCGAGGTCCAGTCCGCTCTCGCCGGTCTCATCTCCGTCGTGGAGCGCGAGCACGAGCGCGCCGCACACCGCGAAGCGATCATCGACCGGCTGCACGAGGACAACCAGCTGTTGCGCCGAGGCGAACTACAGGCGCTGCACGAACCCGTGCGGAACGCGCTCTACCGCCTGCACGACATGGTCAGGCGCGAGTCCGAGCGCTGGGCCGCCCCGGAGCCCCCCGACCCGGCCCACGCCGCCCCGCTGCTGTCCGCCGTCGCCGACGAGATCGCCGAGGCACTGGCCCGAACGGGCGTCGAACGCTTCACCGTCAAGCCAGGCGACCCGTTCGACCCGGCGCGGCACCGGCCGGTCGGCAGCGAACCGGTCACTGATCCCGGGCTGGACGGCACCGTCGTTTCCGTCCTCACCGATGGCTTCGAAAAAGGCGAGCAGGTCATGCGGCGGTCAGAGGTAAAGGTCGGCAAGCTGCAGAACAACCCCGAATAGGTGGTGGGAGAGATGGCGGTCTATGGGATCGACCTGGGGACGACGTACTCGTGCATCGCCTGCATTGACGAGGTCGGCCGTCCCACGGTCCTGCGCAACCTGGAGGGCACCGACACCACTCCGTCGGTGGTCTATTTCGAGTCGGGCGACAACGTCATCGTCGGCGCCACCGCCAAGGACACCGCGGTGCTGGAGCCGGACAATGTGGTCAGCCTGATCAAGCGGGACATGGGCACCGACGTCACCCGCCCGATCCACGGCTTCGAGTACACCCCCGAGGAACTCTCGGCGATCATCCTGCTCAAGCTGGCGACCGACGCCCGGACCACCAACGGCGAGGATGCCCGCGACGTGGTCATCACGGTGCCCGCCTACTTCGGCGCGGCCGAGCGGGACGCCACCCGGAAAGCGGGCCGGATCGCCGGGCTGAACGTCATCGACATCATCTCCGAGCCGATCGCCGCCGCCATCACCTACGGGGTGCTCAACCCCGAGCGGGACCGCACCATCCTGGTGTACGACCTGGGCGGCGGCACGTTCGACACCACGGTCATCGCACTCAAGGGCGGCCATATCGAGGTGATCTGCACCGACGGCGACCACGAGCTGGGCGGCGCCGACTGGGACGCCCGGCTGGTGGAGTACCTCGCCGAGCGGTTCCGGGACGAGCATCCGGACGCCGGCGACCCCCTCGACGACAAGCAGACCGAGCAGCAGCTGCGCCGCGACGCCGAAGACACGAAGAAGGCGCTGACCGCCCGTACCCAGCAGACCGTGCGGGTCATGCACGACGGCCGGGTCGCGGCCGTCGAGGTGACCCGGGAGAAGCTCGAGGAGATCACCAAGGATCTCCTCGACCGGACCGTGGAGATCACCGGCCGTACGCTCTCGATGGCCAGCGAGAAGGGCGTCAACGAGTACGACGACCTGGTGCTCGTGGGCGGGTCCACGAAGATGCCCGCAGTGGCCGCCCGGCTGGCCAACGAGCTCGGGCTGCCCCCGAAACTGCAGGACCCGGATCTGGCGGTGGCCAAGGGCGCGGCGCTGTACGCCTTCGAGGAGACGTTCCGCCGGCTCATCCTGCAGGGCGCCACCGAGCGTGCCGAGGAGATGGCGAGCCGGGCCGGGCTCTCCATGGACCAGCAGCGCCAGATCGCCAACCGGCAGATCAAGACCGTGGCCTCCCGCGCGTTCGGCATCGTCGTGCTGGACCGTGAGACCGAGACCGAAGAGGTCGCCCACCTCGTCAGGGCCAACGACGAGCTGCCGGCCAGCCGCAGCGAGGACTTCTTCACCATCCATGACAACCAGACCGCGGCCGACGTCCGCGTGATGGAGCAGGCGGGCAGTGTCGCCTCCACCGCGCCCACGGACAACAACGAGATCGCCACCGGCGTGATCTCGATCCCCACCGGCAAGAAGCAGGGCTGGCCCATCGAGGTCACCTTCACCCTCGACACCTCCGGGCTGCTGCACGTCGCGGCGCTGGAGAAGGAGACGGGCGAACGGCTCGAACTCCAGGTCGACGTGGGGGGCATGTCCGAGGAGGATGTCGAGCAGTCTCGCGCCACCCTGTCCCGCGTCCAGGTGACGTGAACATGGCCTCGCTCCGCTCGGCGGCTCGGGGCGCCCTGAGGCGGCGGCTTCCCTCGTCGCGTGCTCGCTCGTTCCTCGCTCCGCGCGCTCCTCAGTCCAGCCACCGCCGCGCCCCTCGCGCGTCGGTCTAGGTTCGTCGCGCCGTGGGCGTCACCTGGGACGAGGAGTACAAGCGGGAGGTGCTGGAGCCGGCTCGCGATGCCGGGGACCAGCCGCCCGAGGATCTGCGGGTGCGCTACCGGCTGCCCGATGAGCTCGCTCCGGCCGAGGTCGCGGCACGGGTCAAGCAGGTCCGGCAGTGCTGGCGGCGGGCCCGAGGCCAGCTGAAGTACCGCAAGCTGATCGACCGGCTGGAGGCCGAGCACCGCGAGCTGGCCCCGGTCTTCGCCGCCGCGGAGAAGGGCGATCTGAGTCCGCTGACGGCCCGGCTGCGCGGAGGCGACGAGCGCACGGCGCGGCGCCGTGCGGACGCCCGTTCCCGGCTGCTCGACGCGGCGGGTGCCGCGGGCATGCTGACCCCGGCCGAGCTGGAGGGCATCGCCCGGTCCAGTGGCGTCGGCGGTAGTGAGCTGGCGGTCCTGGCCGCGGCCGAGGGCGTCCAGGTGCGGGAGCCGGACGTGCTGCCCGCGGCCCCGCCGTACGCGGGCTATCCCAAGGCGCGCGAGTCCCTGGACGTCTTGGGCCATCGGCACCTCGTCGACTTCCTGTTCCCCGGCCGGCAGCTCGGCCCCCTCCGGGTGCTCGGGGGCTTTCACGTGCCAGGCGTACGGCTGGAGGCGGCCACGGTGGGGCAGGCGGCCGCCCAGTGGGCCCGCCGGCCCCGGGACACCAGCTCCACCAACGCCGACACGGTGCTGATCGCCCTGCGCAGCGCGGACGTCGATGAACTGATCGTCTACGACCTGGTGGACCGGCTGCGGGAGCGGCACCGGCAGCGTGCCTCCGCGCGGGCGCTGATGGCGTACGCCGTGGAGAACCTGGGGATCGCCATCGGCGACGCCCGCAGGCTGGTGTTCGCGGTGTGCCGGGAGGGCGGCCCGGCGGGCGGTCCGGGCGGTCGGCTGCGGGAGCTGCTCGGCTCCGGGGAGGTCTACGCCGCCGCCGAACTGGCGGCCACCGCTGAAATCGATCCCGACGGGGACACCGCGGTGCTGGCGGCCGAGGCACGGCAGCGGGTCGCCACCGCCCTCCGGCTGCGGGACCAGGCCCTGACGGAGCATGACCCCGAGGTGGCGTGGCGGCTGCTCGCCGACGCCCTGCACCTGGTCCGGGATCTGCCGGGCGCGGAGGAGCACCAGCGGCGGTTGGCGCCGCTCCCGGTGCCCGCACTGGAGGCCGTCCCTTCCGGAGACTCGGTCCGGCTCATCTGGACGGTGTCCCCGTCGACGGCGGGCGAGATCGGCTACCGGGTCGTGCGGCTGGCCCAGGCCGGCGGTGTGGTCACCGAGGAGGTCGTCACGGTGACCTCGGACACCGCGGCCTACGACGAGGACCCGCCGATCAACGTGCCGCTCCGCTACGAGGTGCTGGCCTGCCGGGGGGAAGCCGTCTCGGTCCCCGCGGTGGCCGGTCCGGTCGTCGTGCGGCCGGAGCCCGCCGGGGTCGAGATGATCGCGGGCGACGGTGCGGTGCGTGGCCGGTGGAGCTGCCCGCCGGAGGCGGCCCGGGTGCTGGTCGCCCGCGCCGACAGCCAGTCGAGTCTGCCGCCGACCTCGATCCGGGCCGACCGGCTGGGCTGTGTCGACGGGACCGTGCGCAACGGGACGACCTACCACTATCGGATCTCGGCCGTCTATCTCGATGAGCACGGCCGGGAGGAGGCCACGGCGGGTGTACGGGTCTCGGCCACACCGAGCGCCCCCGCGGACCCGGTCGCCGCCTTCACGGTCGAACCCCACCCGCTGGATCCGAGCCGGTTGCTGATCGCCTTCGATGCCCCCCGGCACGGGACGGCCGAGGTGGTGATGCTGCCCGGCCCGCCCCCCTGGCCGTACGGCGCGCTGGTGCCCGCCGCGGACGTGCGGTCCGCCGCCCGGCCGCTGGCCGCGAGCCCGGCCGCGCGGGGGGTGGTCGTACGGCCGCGGGGCAACGGCGTCCTGCTCGTGGTCACCGTCACCGGGACCACCTCCGTGATCGGCGCACACCGGCGGCATGTCAACCTGCCCGCACCGCGCGGCCTGACCGCGCAGCGGCGGGGCGAGACGGTCCACGTGGGTTTCGACTGGCCGCCGGACACCACCGAGATGGGGGTCTCCTACCGGGCCGGTTCCGGCGAACTCCAGTGGATCACCGTGACCCGGGCCGGCTACGACGCCCAGGGCGGCGTCCGGCTGCCCGCGCCGGAGGACCAGCCGGTCGAGGACTCGGTGGCGGCGCGGGCCGGCGGGCTCTCGGGTGGGCCGTCGAGCGTGACCGTGGCCGGGCACACGGCGGTGGGATATGACCTCGACCGCGGCGGGCCGCCCTGGAACCGGACCCTGACGGTGTCGCTGACGGCGCCGCGACCCGTACGCCTGGCGCGGCTGGTGCTGGTGCTGCGGGCCGGACGGGTGATGCCGCAACGGCCCGAGGACGGCGAGACCCTGGTGACCTGGACGGATCTGGACATCACCGGAACGACGCGGCTCACGGTTCCGCAACCCAAGCAGGGCGGGCCATACTGGCTGCGCTGCTTCACCACCGATGAGTCACTCGACCTCACCGATCCCCCCGTCCGCCGCCTGCAGGTGTCCTGATGATGCGCCCCCTCACATGTCCCTACTGCTTCGTGCAGGTGCCACGGAGCAGGATCGCGTTCCGCTGCATGGGCAGGGCCGGCCTGGGCCAGGGGTGCGATCCGATCTTGGACGAGCGGCTGGCCGAGTACACCGGTTCGACCGCGAACGCCTCGCTGCCGCCGGTGTTCGCCGCGGCCTCCGGCGCGCTGGGGGGAGGTCGGGGGTGGGCCTCCTTCAGGGGGCCGGCGGGAATACCGAGCCGGGCCGACTGCCCGGACTGCGGGAAGCCGACCGGGCGCCGGGTCTGCCCGGACTGCCATAACACGCTCCCGCCCGCGTACTGCGACAGCTCCGGCCGCATCGTCGCGCTGGTGGGGGCCAAGAACGCGGGCAAGAGCACCTACATCGCGGTGCTCCTGCACGAGCTGATGAACCGGATCGGCACCGAGCTCGACGCGTCCCTGGTGGCCTGCGACGACCGGACCATCGACCGCTACAAACGTGACTTCGCTCGGCCCCTGTACGACCTGCGGCGGCTGCTGCCGACGACGCCGAGCGCCGCCACCGCGCCACGCGAGCCGATGGTCTTCCTGCTGACCCGGACTCTGACCCGCGCCCTGGGGGCCCGGTGGCGGTCCCGCGACCAGAGCCTGGCGCTGGTGCTGTTCGACACCGCGGGCGAGGATCTGCGCAGCCGCGACGTGCGGGATCTGCACCTGCGCTATCTCGAGGCGGCCGACGCGATCATCTTCCTGGTCGACCCGCTGGAGCTGGCCGGCGCCGACTCGGCGCTGAGTGACGGTTCCGCCCCCTCCGACGACCCCGACAGTGAGCCGATCAACGTGCTCGCCCGGGTGACCGAGTCTCTGCGCCAGCGTCATGAGGTCCGTCCCGGTGACCGGCTCCAGGTTCCGGTCGCCGTCGCCCTCACCAAGATCGACGCGCTGGGCCCGGCGGTGCGGCGGCAGTCGGCCCTGCACCGCTCCCGGGGCCTGCCCGGCCGGCTCGATCTCGACGACCGGGAGGCCGTGCACGAGCAGGTCAGGTCGTTGCTCGAGGACTGGCAGGCCGGGCAGCTCTCCCGGTATCTGGAGCAGCAATATCGGGAGTACGCCCTGTTCGGGCTGTCCGCGCTGGGCGGCAGGCCGCAGAACGACCAGGTCGCCTCGGGCGGAGTCCGGCCGCACCGGGTGGAGGATCCGCTGCTGTGGCTGCTGCACCGGTTCGGTCTGCTCGACGGGGGCCGGGGATAGCCGTGGTCTGGCAGCTGCATTACACCTCGGCCCGGTCCGGGCCGACCGGGCACGGTGGCTTCCAGTTCGTCGCCGGCTCCGCGGACCTGCCGCCGGGCCTGCAGGCGGCGGTCGCGCCGTACATGGTCTACCGGCCACCGCCGGGGGCTCCCCTGTCCCCCACCACCGCTGAGCTTGCCGGGTTCCCGGTCGCACTCGCCTATGACCGGGTCAACGGGCGCCCGCTGCTCGTCCGCTGCCGCTACCTGGGCCGGGACTACTCCGGCCGATACGGCAACTTCTTCGCGCACGCGGTCATCGCCGAGCCGGAGGAGCTCGAGGGCCTGCGCCCGATCGAGCTCTGGCAGGCCCAGCTCTGGGACGACACCCCGGGCGAGCTGGCGGTGCTGGACGATCTCGCGCCGGGGGACGCGGTCGACCCCGACTCGATCGGCCGGTGGCTGGCCGACACCGGCTCCTACGAGCTGCTGGCCCGGCTGCTCGGCGCCGCCACCGAGATCCTGGGCCGTGGGCACGGCCGGCTGGTGCTGGTCGCGGACGGTGCCGACCTGATCGCCAAGTGGATCGCCGTGGTCGCCTACTCCCTGCCGGTCGCCGCCGCGGCCAGGCTCTCCTTCATCACCTACAGCGCCGATCCCGGCAACGCGCCCCAGCGGCTGGTCGGCACCACCCCCGACGTGGCCGCGACGATGAACGGGAACGATCCGGTGTTCCGGCTCGACCAGCCGGACCTGCCCGAGCACCTGGAGCCGGGCCGGTTCGCCCGGACCGCCACCGCCTGCTGGCGCGCCCTCGATCTGGACGGCCTCGACGCCATCGGTGACCTGGCCGGTCCCGGCGAGGGCCCCCTCGACCAGTTGCTCGACCAGGCCGCCGCTCTGCTGTCGCTCTGCCTGGGGGAGCCCGCCGTCACGGTCGCGGAGCAGACGTCCGCGGCCGAGCTGCTCACCCGGCACGGACGCGACCTGCCCGTCTGGGCCTGGGACGAACTGGCTGCGGCACTCCCCCGGATCGGTTTCGAACCGGCCGCCGCCTACGCGGCCGCCGCGCGGGACGCGGGACGCCTCGCACTGTTCGAGCGGGGCATGGCACGCTGCCTGGTCCTCGCCCTCGGCGATCCCGCCCTGGCCGACCGGCTGCCCCCGTGTGATCTCACCGCCGAGACCCGGAACGGGCTGGTGCCCGAGGTCCTCGCCGCGCTCGGGACCGCCACCGGCCTCACCACGATCGCGCGGATCATGCGGCTCGCGGAGCGGGCCGGGGTCGTGGTGCCGCAGGCGGAGGTCGCCTCGGCCGCGGCGGGAAGCGTGCCGGACGGGGCGGACCCGCTCACCACCGAGGAGTGTGCGGCACTGCTCGACGACTGCGGTCCGACGCTGTCCCGGCACCCCGCCCTCTGCGAACTGCTCTCCCGGGCGTTCATCGCCCTCGCGGCGACCAGGGCGGAGGAGCTGACGGCGGCGCGGACCGTACGGCTGGCCGAGCGGGTCCGAGATCTCCCGCCCGGCCCCGGCCGGATGCGGGCCGACGCGTCCGCCGTCCTCGCGCACGCGGAGGCCGCACGGGCCCGCGACCCGGCCCGGGCCGCGGGGTTCGTCACCGAGCTGGGCGCTCTGTCCGCGCGCGCCTCCGGCCCGCTGATCGAGAAGATCTTCGCCGTCATCGCGCAGAGCCTCGCCCAGCGGGAGCCCGGGTTCCGGGCGACAATGCTCGCCGCCGCCGCCGAGCCCGCCCGAGATCGCCTGGTGGCCGGCTGGCTGGGCGGCAGGCTGAACCGGCAGGCCCGGGGAGAGCTGTTCTCCGTCGCGCTCCGGATGCGCCGGCGGGGCGCCGCGGTTCCCACGCTCGACGCGTGGGCCCTCGAGCTGGCGGGGCGGCGGCTCACCTACCTCCAGCTCGACTCCTTCCTGCGGGACGACCCGGAGCTACGCGCCGTGCTGCGCGAACTACGTTCCGGCGGCCCAGGACCGGAGGGCTGACCCGTGCAGGTCGTGGTGATCGTGCTGCTGGTGGCCGCATGGGCCTTGGCCCTGGCGGTGGGCGTGCTCATCGTCCTCCCCCTCACATTGATCGCCGCCACGCTCGCGGTCCTGGGGGATCATTACCTGCATGCCTGCCGGGTTCTGGTCTCCCGCCAGGCCAAGGGGCCTTCCGTCGTCGAACTGCCGGAGGCCTCCTACCGGCACTACCTGCTCGGCCAGGTCTGGCGGGACTGGCAGGTCATCTTGCGGACGGTGGCACCACGGGCGGAGGGCGTCGTCTCGGTTGCCCGGCACCGGACCGCCCAGGCCGCGAAGGGCGGGCCGCGGGGATTCTTCGTCCTTCCCCTGTGGCTGGGGGGCTGCGGGGGCATCGTGCTCGCCGCGGTGCCGGTCGCGGCGCTGGCCCTGGTGCTCACCCTGATGTACGCCGTCGTCGTCGCGATCGGGCTGGCCGGCTGGCTGGGATGCGTCCTGGTCCTCGGCGCCATCGAGCGGGTCTTCATGGCCTACGGCCGGGTGCTTCAGACCTGCCCGCACCCGTCCTGCTACGAGAAGATCGCGCTGCCCGTGTACGCCTGCCCGTCCTGCGACCGGCGGCACCGCCGGTTGACGCCCGGCCCCTCGGGCGCCTTCCGGCACGTGTGCCGGTGCGGCACCCGGCTGCCCACGACCATCCCGCTGGGCCGGTTCAGGCTCACCGCGTACTGCCCGCACTGCGAGCGAAGGCTGCCCGAGCGCATCGGCCGTGTCCGGGTGGAGCCGCTGCCGTTCGTCGGCGGCCCCGCGGCGGGCAAGACGACCTTCATGTTCCTGGCCATCCAGGCACTGCATGCCCGGACCCAAGGTATGGGCGGCCGGGTCGCGTTCGTCGAACAGCGCCACCAGCAGGCCTACGCGGGGGCGGTGGAGGAGTTCCGCCGGGGCGGGCAGCTGGCCAAGACCGGGCCGGAGTTGCCGCTGGCCACGATGGTCGACGTCGAGCTGCCGGGGACGGGGCACCGGATCCTCTATCTGTTCGACCCGGCCGGCGAGCACTTCGCCGGAGCCTCCCAGGTGGAGTCGCTGCGCTATCTCGATCACGGCGAGGCGCTGCTGTTCGTGATCGATCCGTTCGCGCTGCCCGAGGTCCGCCGAACGCTGACCGAGGCCGAGAACGCCGAGATCAGCCATTCCACCTATTCCTCACATGAGGACCCATCCGACACCCTGCAGCGGGTTCTCAACGAGCTGCGGTCCCGGCCGGACCGGGGCCGGCAGAAGCGGGTCGCGGTGGTGGTCACCAAGACCGACCTGCTGGCCCGGACGGGTGTCGGCCACGGGCTCACCGGGCCTGCGCCCCTCGGACCTCCCGGCCAGGCGCGCGCCGATCCGGACCACGCCGTACGGGCCTGGCTGGAACGGCTCGGCCTGGGCAACACCACCCGTACCCTCGATCAGCTCGCGGCGCAGGTCCGCTACTTCCCCTCCGGCCTGGACACTCCTCCCGGCGAGGTCTCCGACCTGCTCGGCTGGGTGACCGGGCTGTCCCTCAACGGGCCGGCGGGCGAGTCCGCGGGGGTGCCCCCGTCCTGGGGCCGGCATCAAGAGGTGCCCGGCACGGCCCCGCTGCGCGATCCATGGCGGCCCGCGGGCCGTGATGCCTCGCTCGTGCCCCGCGGCTACCAGGCCGGCCGATGGGCCATCCTCGCCGGATTGTCCCTGTTGAACGTCGCGGCTCTTGCCGCAGCCATGACGTACATAGCGACCTGATCCGGGCATAAAGGGACATGGATACGTTGGCGCCGCCGCGAACCACCGCCGGGAGCGGCGCGTCCCAATCCATGAGTCCCCCGCAGGACTCACCCCGGCCTTCGGCAGGAAGGGGCATGGAGATGCCCGATCACACCGACCAGGAGATGTCGACCCGCGCCATGCTCCTCCTCGGCGGCGTCAGCACCCTGGTGATGGCCGCGGTCCTCGGTCTGTCCCTGCTCTTCGGAATCGGTGGCAAGGCCACCCGCGTCGCCCAGTCACAGCCTGTCGCGGGCACCGCGGTGCCCGCCTCCGGAGGTGCGGGCCAGCCGGCGGTGCCCGTCGTCGTCCCCGCGCTCGTCGGCGTCGACTCCATGACCGCCACCAGCCAGTTGGCCGGCCTGCAGCTCTCCGTCGCGGCGGTGATCCGCGTCCCGTCCGCGCTGGCGCCGGGTCAGGTCGTCCGGACCTATCCATCGGGCGGCGCATCGGTGCCCGCGGGCGGCCACGTCACCCTCTACGTCTCCGGCACCGCCACCGGCACCCGGGTGGCCGTGCCCTACCTCATCGGCGTGAGCGCGGAGCAGGCGCGCAGCACCGCGGCCCAGTTCGGGCTACGGCTGGTCATCCTCAAGGGCACCACCACCGTCTATGCGCAGACACCCAACCCCGGGGTGATCGCGGCCCGCGGATCGGTCCTCTTCGTGAGTCTCCGCTGACTGTGACGTGGACAACCAGGTGACACGGCGGATGCGCCGTCCTACGGCGACGGGCTGCCCTTCACGAAGGCGACGCTCGCGAGAATTTGGTCGATCTGCGCCCTGTCACAGTGGTCGGGTGCGCAGAAGAACGTGAGGTAGGCAGCGAATCCGCTGTCCCTGGCCACTACATAGGTGGCGAAGTCCAGCCGGCCCTGCCGCTGCGGATCGCTCACCATTCCGTCGAGGCGGAAGGCCTGTCGGCCGGACACTGTGGCCGCGGCCGGGCCGGCGGTGTAGGAGACGGTGCCGGGCAGCAGGTATTGCACGCTCCGCTGCAGGTCCTGAGCCGGGCCGGCCACGTCGAGCGTGGAACTGACCCCGGCGACCATCCCCTGTGCCTGGCCGGGATCCTCGCGGATGATGGCGTTCACCCTGGTCCAGTCGGGGGAGACCGGGGTCTGGAAGAGCTCCTCGAAGCGCCGGGCTTCGGGGGACGCCACCACGTACTGGTCGGCGTACCGGCGCAGCTGCCAGGAGCCGGGATAGGTGAAGGTGAAGGGGGCGGCGACGCTCCCCGGGAACGTCGCGGGCCCGCCGCCGCCGAGCACCACGACCAGTGCGATGATCAGTGCGGCCACAGCGGCCAGGACGGCCGCACCGGCCAGCATCGGACGGCGCCGACGTCGCGTAGCAGGCAGGCCCGGCCTGTCGGCGCTCATCGCATCGCGGAGCTCCCGCACCAACCCCAGGCAGGTTCCATACCGCTCGTCCGGCGACTTGGCCAGGCCACGCGCCATCACCCGGTCCACGGCGGGCGGCAACTCGGGTCGGTGCACCGTCAGCGGGTCCGGAGGATCGGACACATGGGCGTAGAGCAGGCCCATAGTCGTGTCACACTGGAACGGCGGCACCCCGGCGAGCGTCTCGTAGACGACACACGCCAGGGCGTACACATCGCAGCGCGCGTCGATCGGCCGGTCGCCGGTGATCTGCTCAGGGGCCACATAACGCGGAGTCCCGAGAATCTCCCCCTCGATGGTCAGCCCCGCATTCGAGGTCACGCTCTTGGTCAGCCCGAAGTCGGTCAGATAGGCGTGCTCGGGATCCCCCGCCGCGATCAGGATGTTGGCCGGCTTGACATCCCGGTGCACCAGCCCGTGCTCGTGCGCGGCGTCCAGAGCCGACGCCACCTGGAAGAACAGCAGGTTGGCCCGGGCCATCGGAAGCGTCCCCTCGGCGTCGAGCAGAGCCCGCAGATCCCGCCCCTCGACATATCGCATCACGATATAGAGCAGGCCACGGTCCTCGCCCGCCTCGTAGACCGGGATGATGTGCGGATGGTCGATGCTCGCCACCGTCCGCGACTCACGGATGAACCGTAGGCGGAACCGCTCGTCGCGGGCGAGCTGCGGGGCCGGGACCTTCAGCGCGACCTGCCGGCCCAGACGCTGGTCGTAGGCCCGGTAGACCTCACCCATGCCGCCCTGGCCGACGAGAGCCTCCACGCGATAGTTGCCCACCCACTGGCCGATCAGCTCCGGGCCGTACAACGGAAGACGAGGATCGCTCATCGGTCCGCCGGATGGCCGCAGTTGCCGCAGAACCTATTCCCCTGGCCGAGCGGCAGCCCGCACTCGACGCAGTAACGCGCGGACCCCGATGTGGTCCGCCCGAGGGAGTCGTCGCGGGCCCGCGAATCCACGGGTACGCCCCGCGCGGTGGGCGTCCGGCGATGCGGCGTGCGCGCGCCGGTCAGGGTCGCCACCCCAGGGAGAGCGATGCCACGCCTGCGCGCGAGCATCACGAGGCCCGCCACCAGGACGAGCGCGGCGAGGAGTCCGCCCGCCATCCACCACCACGCCCCCGGCCCCCGGGATGAAACCGGCCTGGCTGCGTCGAGTGTGGTGCCGTGCCGGGAGGTCGCGGTGCGCAGATGCTCGGCGGCGACGGCGTTGTCGGGACGGAGCTTGAGCACCTGCCGCAGGACCGGGATCGCATCGGTGTAGCGGTGGGTGTGGTACGAGGCCAGAGCCGTCTC
>JAOPYO010000125.1 GCA_025964575.1 Actinomycetes bacterium | reverse complement strand
CCAAGGCGGAGCCTGCGTCGAGGTCGCGGCGCTGCTGGACGAGCGATTGACGCTGGTCCGGGATTCCAAGAACCCCGACGGCGCCGTCCTGTCCTTCACCGGACCCGCCTGGGCCTCGTTCACCCAGGACCTCAAAACCGGCCGGTACGACCCCGTACGGAATTGACCGCCCCCACCACACCAGTTCCGGGGGCGTCCCGGAACCTCACTTGCGTCGCATGCCGCCCACGTCGAACTTGTAACCCAACCCACGGACCGTAACACTCTGACACCCTCTACTCATCTGCCGGACGCGGTTCTTACCGGCCGCCGACGTTCTGCACGCTTTGATTCAGTCAGCATGGAGCGGCCAGCCGTGTTGAGGGCATGGGCCAGACACCTGCGGGCCCGGTGCAGCCGGACGGTCAGCGTTGGCCGGGGGCGCCGACGAACTTGACGGCGGTCTGGAGGGTCTCGTTCATCACGGTTCCGGCAGGAATGACATGGCAGTCGTGAGGCTTTGGCGACTCCGCGAGTTTCTTCGTGGCCCCTCCGGTGACGGAGCACTCATTGATGCTGTTGGGGGTCACCGATCGCGCCCCGATCATCCGGTAGGTGTGCGGATCGAAGAGCAACCCGCTCAGCGAGATGGCGGGCTGCCCGGTGATCGTCCGCGCACTGGCATCGACCTTGATCCCTGGGATCTTCGCCATGGCCCGGTACAGCGCGGCCTGCACCCTGGGCGGGGCGCCGACCGGCGAATTCCAGATCAGCTGAGCCGTGTTCAGGAAGGCCCTGCTGTTGCGGCCTGGGCCCAGGGGAAGCAGCGGAGGCGCGCCCAGGATCTGGTGGGCCAGCGAGCCCGATCCCATGCCGCCGCCGTCCCCCGGCATCTTGTAGATGTCGGCGAGCAGAGCGCGCGGGTCGGTCGGCAGCTTCGCGAGCGTGTCGTATGAGGCCACGACGCTGTAACCGCCGGCCTCGCTTGCCGAGACGTTGTGCACCACCAGCTTCCTGTTCCGGAGAAAGCCGATCTGCTGCCCATCGGCGCGAAGCCATTGGACGTCGGTCTTGGGCCGTGGGTTGAGCGCATTGAACATGTGGGTGGTGTGGGTGGACTGGATATAGATCCACTGGTGCGGACCGGGCCTCACCCCAGGATGCGCGCCGACAGCGTCGGCCGCCCTGTCCAGCACCGTGGCGGCGTCGAGCCGAATCGGGCCGGGCTCGCGCGGCACCGTACCGGACGTCACCACGGCGACGGCGATCGCTGCGGCCGCCACACCGGCCAGGCCCAGCCCCCAGATGGGGTGCGGACGTGCCCAACGCCGCCGGGGCGCCTTTACGCCCGGCAGGACCACGTCCTCGGTAATCGCGTCGAGCAGGCGGGTCCTGGCCGCGTGCTCGACCTGCGGGGTGATGGCGGGAGTGGAATTGCGCATCTGCTGGATCAGCTTCAGATCGTTCATGGGTCAGCTCTCCTCGATCTCGGTCGTCGGGTCGTCTCCGCCGAGCGCGGTCCGGACTTTCCTGCGAGCACGGTGCAGCCGGGACCGCACCGTCCCGATCGGTACGCCGAGGGTCTGTGCGGTCTCCTCGTAGCTGAGGTCGCCCCACGCCACCAGCAGCAGCACGTCCCGGTCTCCGCGTGAGAGCTTTGCCAGCGCCCCCGCGAGCTCACGTTCTCGCTCATGCGCCGCCACCCTGCTCACCACGGTGTCGGCCATCGGCTCGGGCAGCGGGTCCACGCCGGTACGCCGCAGCGCCCGCAGGAAACGTTCCTCGCTGCGGTGATGGCGGGCGACCAGCGTGGTCGCGATGCCATACAGCCAGGGCCGTGCCAGCGGCTGAGTCATGTCGTAGGTGCCGCGCCGGCGGAACGCGGCCAGGAAGGTCTCGGCCACGATGTCGTCGGCCGACTGAGCACCGAGCCGCCGGGCGACATAGCGGTGGATCTGCTGGACGTAGCGGTCGAACAGCGCGGCGAACTGCTCCGGGTCCTCCTGCGACCGCCGGATCAGCTCGGCGTCGTCCAGCTCGCCTCCGGGCCATGCGGCCTGCGTCCGGGCGATGAAGGCGGCCGTCACGCCGGTCCCTGTGGTCGTCTCATGTCCGCGGTCCCTCTCGACTGGCGAGTGATTGTCACCCGGCTGTCTCCCGATCACCCGGATCGGGTTCTCGGGTGGGGCGCGTAGGTCAATGCCCATCGAAGAGTGCTCGGGTTGCATCCCGAAGAAGCGGAGTCCAAGGCGGAACCAGCGTCGAGATCGCGGCCGGTACGACCCGTACCGAAGTAACCGTCCCCGCCACCGCAATTCAGATGCAGGGTGGGTTCGGGCACCAGCGTTGCGCTGAGGGTCACTGAATGGCCGACCCCCCGTACGCCTCAATCCCGTGGTCATGCGATCAATCGACGATTGATCGCATGACCACGGAATGAGTGAGGGTGATGGTCAGCCGGACGCCTTATCGGCCCAGCCGGATGAGACGACGCTGGTGGTGGTCTGGAAGGTCAGCCGGACGCCTTATCGGCCCAGCCGGATGAGACGACGCTGGTGGTGGTCTGGAAGGTCAGCCGGACGCCTTATCGGCCCAGCCGGATGAGACGACG
>JAOPYO010000312.1 GCA_025964575.1 Actinomycetes bacterium | reverse complement strand
CCTGTCAAGGTGGAGGTCGCGGGTTCAAGTCCCGTCAGGACCGCCGAGACGCCCCCGTTCAGGGGAACGTCACGGGCAGGTAGCTCAGTCGGTACGAGCGTCCGCCTGAAAAGCGGAAGGTCGGCGGATCGACCCCGCCCCTGCCCACCATATTTGCCCAGTTCAAAGCCCCCCCACCCCTGAATCATGAACAGGGGCTTTCTGGCTTCTGGGTGACTAACTGCGTGGCTACGGCTCCCGTGTTACGTCGCCGGGGAGATCTCATTCATCGCAGCCGTGCCCTGCTCCAGGGCGGGCCTCAACTGCTTGCGGTAGACCTTCTCTGTCACGGCTGTTCCCTTGTGGCCGACGAGGCGCGATGCCCGACCGGCCCGAGCCGAGGCAACAGCCACTATCGCAGCGCCCACGGTCGCACCGAATGCGGGCCATCCCAGACCGACAGAGAGGCCGATCCGGCCCTCCATGAAAACGTGTAGACGAGTTGGCTTCCCACCCCGCCAGCGAAGAAAGCCGCCCAGTATGTCAGCACCGACGTTGCTGTCAGTCGTGGCGCAGACTTCCGCGATAGAGGCATGGGTCTCCTTCGCCTCCGGCGGGGGCCTCCGACTCCGAGATGGTCCAGGAGCACCCGCACATCAAGGGGCATCCGCGGCTGATGTGGAAGCCGGATCATCTCATCTGCCATCGCCCCAGGACAAGCCGAGCAGACCAGCAGGGCCAGGGCGCCAAGGTCGTTCGTCCGGCAGGGCTCCACTTTGGCGCCCTGGCCCTGGCCCGCTTCCCTGCGGGTGGGACGACGGCGAACGGGATGATCAGGCCAGCTAAGGCCCATGCGCTATTCGGCGGCCACGACTAACGCAGCCGTGGCGTGCGTATCAAGCCGTTCGGCCTACGCAACCAGCGGACGATCAGCGCGATGATGGCCACATCGCCGAGCAACGCCAAGAAGCTGAGTCCGAACACGAAGCCCCACGCACGAGCAGCGATCGCACCCAGAGGACCTAGCCGGACCCGAACGTCGCGGCCCACATCAGCACGGTCGACCCCGAAGATCTGACCCGACTCGGCCAGCCCGCGACGACCCGTCCATGAACCCGAGCACACGGAGTTGCGCGAGCCGTCGCAGCTCTTCACGTGCGCGATAGTTTCCGTACCAGCCGTGAAGGTGTACACCGCCGTCGCTCCCACCCAGTTGGCCAATGCTACGACGATGACCAAGCCGATCCTCAATGCCCCTGCCGCAACCACGCCTGAACTCTAAGGCTTGTCACGACTGAGGCCACGCCGCCGCATCAGCCGTCATCCGTACCGACCAAACCCATAGCGACAGGGAGGTCCTCCAAGAACTCACGGGCTCCTGGGCTCGGAGCCTCATCGACCATCTCAGCCACGACCGCAAGGATCACCTGACGATCCTCTTCGGACTGCTCGCCGAAGCAGTGCCCGATGAGCTCGGTCTGCTTGACCGCGTCGTCGAGGTTGACCACATCGTCGTCACTGCTATCGAAGAACCAGGTCAGGTCAACGATCAGCCTGATCAGATTCCGGGCGAGTTCGGGTGAAGCCTTCATGATCGCATCTTGCCGCACTGCCCGGCCGGACAAGCGCGATTACTTGGTACTCCACGCGAAGCGCCCCGGAAGTGACGACAACGCTGACGACAACGTCCCCCACCACTGACGACCGCTGGCACACGCCCAGCACCGCCCGACCTCGGCAGGTTCTCCACGACCAGGGTGATTGCTACGTCTGAAAAGCGGAAGGTCGGCGGTTCGACCCCGCCCCTGCCCACCGCATCTCACCAGCCAAAAGACCCCGGAGCCACCAGGCCCGGGGTCTTTTTGACGACAACGGACGGCGGACGGTCACGCCTGTCGCCAGTTGGCCGAATCCTCCCAGCGCGCCTTCGGATCTTGCGAGGCAGATCGTCAAGCTGGTTGGAGGCTGGGGCAGTTGGGACGACGGTCTCATATGGACTTCAGAATATAATCTGATTACACTGCTGGTATGAACACCAGCCATCCGGACGCCGTAACGTTCTCCGACCTGTCACGCAATCCTCGGTCGGTGGCTGAACGCGCCTCCCGTCTCGGCCGGCTGCGCGTCACCCACCGCGACGCTCCCGACTTCTACCTCACGGCCGCAGACCGTGAGGAGCAGCGCGATCAGACCCTCACGACTACTTCACGTATTTTCCTCGCGCTCATGAAGCACGATCCCAGTGCTCGCGCTCTGCTCCTCGCGATGCCCGACGTCTTCCCGTGGGTACGGCACCTGGGTGTCGAGGAAGTACGGGCGTTCACCGTCGAGTTGATCGATGCGCTGTCGGATGCAGCAGAACTCGATCTCGACGCTGGCGCACAGGAAGTCATCGCCGGATGGCGCGCCACCGCCCGGATCAAGGCCGATCCCAGCCAGCATGAGGAGGCGCTCCGGCCTACCTCCGGAGACTTCGGTGCAGTCGAAGTCACTCCGTGAGTCCTAAGCGCGGCGACAGAGTGACTGTGCCACCGCCGGACAACGAGTGGGACGTGCGGTTCGGCACCAGCGAAGCGGTGAGAGGCTGGGAGGAGCTGTGCCGCCTCGCACTGGCCAATACACGCCGGTGCCTCGAAACCTTGAGAACCGAGCCACGTTCCCACGTCAACCATGATCGACAGCATCGCCTGCGCGGAGATCTCGCCACCCATAAACACAACGGCCACGAGCTCGAACAGTGGGAGTACGAAGTCACCAGCGGTGGCCGCGTGCGCTATCTCATCAACGACACCGACCACACGGTCTGGATCATCTACGCCTCGCCCAGACACCCGAAAGACACCGACCACTGAGAACGGGGCCATCGGGAGGCCGGGCGGTGCACGGTCGGGCACCACCGTTAGGCCCACACACGTCCCATCGAGTACGACGCCGAGTCGTTCCAAGCCGAACTGTAGGAGTTGGCCTCACGCCCATGGGCGCCACATCGTCGCAGAACCGCTGTCTCGGGCAGGACAGCAGACGCTGTATGCCCTGTGCTGAGAGACCGCACGAGCACTCGCGGATTGACGACAACGCTGACGACAACGTCCGCCACCACTGACGACCGCTGGCACACGCCCAGCACCGCCGACCTCGGCAAGTTCCTCGCCACCAGGGCGATCGCCACGTCTGAAAAGCCGAAGGTCGGCGGTTCGACCCCGCCCCTGCCCACCTCACTGACCAGCCCAAAGGCCCCGAGCGTTGATCGCTACGGGGCCTTTCGACAGCAACGGCCTCAGCCGAGGGCATCCCCCAGCTTCTTGAGTGCCGCCCGCTTCTTGTCCAGCGAGGCATGAGCGTAAATCGTCATGGTCACTTCAATGTCGCTGTGGCCGACGATCTCCCGGACGACGTGCGCGCTGTAGGTGCGTAGTTCTTGCCATCGGTCCAGGTGGCGAAGGTGTCAGAGCCGCCGCGGAACTCCACCGCGTAGTAGCCCGAGCCGTACGCTTTGACGCTCTTGCTGAACCGGCCGTACCGATCGGTCTTCGCCCACGCCAGGTGGTACCAGGTCGACTTGCCCTTGAACCGGAAGATGATCTCCACGGTCTGGCCGGCGTAGCCGGTCCGGCGGCTCATGGACACCGCCCTGGTCAGGGTTCCACTCGCCGTGACGGTCCGGTTCTTGCCTACCGAGGTCGGAGAGACCTTGAACTTCTCGAACCGGGTGTTCCACCGCCTCGCCTTGTAGACAGCGCTGGTGACCGGCAGGTACAGCGTGTTGCCGCTGTATACCAGCCGCCAGTATCCGGACATGTTCTGGTAGAAGGATGTGTAGAACCCCGAATTGGACCAGGACGCGGTGATCGTCTTCTCCGTGGTCCAGCCGTCCTTGCCGTTTGGCGAGAATTGCAACGCGATCGGCATGTCCTGGTGGGAGCTGTCGCTTGCGAGCAGGTTGCCCTGCACGGTCAGCTTCCCAAAGGGGTCGTAGGTCACCCGCACCTGGTCGAAGGAGGACGCGACGGGCACGATGACCCGGATCGAGGCGGTCTGGGTGGTGTAGAAGACGCTCGGGGTCTGCCAGGTGGCGGTGTAAAGGACGGTGTTCGTCAGCGCTCGCGTGAACTGGAACCGGCCCGTGGCGTCGGTGCGCAGCGAGATCGTGTCGGTCCCATAGTCCGGGGTGATCGTCACCGGCTGGTCGGCAAGCGGTTCCCAGGCTCCGTTGTGCTGACGCTCCAGCAAACCCGAGACCGTTGTCGAGTTGCCCGACAGGACTCGGCCGGGGCTGGCCTGCAGGGAGAGCCGGGCCGGGGTCTTCACCGTGCTGACCGGGAAGTCGTTGGTGAAGTAGCCGGCCAGGTCGGGGTTGTTGGAGTCGGAGAAGCCGATCTCGGCGTCGATGTTGTACGGTCCGGTCTCCGGGCCGATCGTGGCGGTGAAGGAGCCGTCCGCCCCCGTGGTGGCAGGAACCTCTGGCGAGCCCGAGTAACCCCGCTGAGTCAGAAGATGGAACTTCCGGCCGCCGAGCGAGCCGGTCTCGCCCGTCGGCCAGACGCCGGTGATCGAGCCGGTCGCGGTGATGTTCGGGTGGTCGACGTCGATGGTCCGCCGGTCCAGGCTCAAGTCGATCTTCGGCTTGATCAGCCACTGGAAGTCGTAGCGGTCCTGCCAGCCGTACCGCATGGTGAGCTTCTGGCCGTTGGCGTCGGTAGCGTCAACGGTAACCCAGTAGTCGTCGAAGATCGTGGGTTTGATCAAGGTGGCGGTCGCGGTCTGCGTGCCGTTCGCGGCGGGACTCAGCGTGAAGCCGGTGGCCTGAACGGCCGGGGCGTCCTGGTGGCGGGACGGTTTCAGGGTGGCCTTCACCGAGGTGACGGGCACGTCGCTCTGAAAAGTGACCGTCAAGGTGTCGAGATGCCCGGCGTCGTTGACCGCCGAGGTGACGTATCCGGCCGTGGCGGCGTGGGCTGCCGTCATCGGCAGCGCCGCCGCGATGGTCAGCGCGCCGGTGAGAACAGCGATCGTGCGACGCATGGGACTCCAGAACGCTGCTGACGGGGGAAATGTGCCACATGATCTTATAGCGGGCTTATGCCTTACTTGTCGCGTTTTTGCTATCTCGACCGCATTGCCGCCTGGGCCTGTCGGCTCGGCGGCGACAGCCGGAGCCCGGCGGCGGAACCTATGCGTGTCTGCGGTACCTCTGGCCGTACGTCAATCGATCGCAGCAAACGAGCTGGCACATCGTTTGTGCGGCCGGGGTGTTGAGGACTGGGGCTTATCCGGGCCGAGTGCCGCGATCAGTGGCGGCTGGTCACCCAGGCGGCTATCTGGGCGCGGTTGTGGAAGCCGAGTTTGATGCGGATGTGCTGGACGTAGGTGTCGGCGGTGCCCTGAGAGATCGTCAGACGGCGGCGGCCATGTCGACGTCGCCGAAACCGACCTCTGCTAAGGCGAGCCCGACAGCGCCACGGCGTGGTGGTACGTCTCGCCGCACGATTCGCTGAGTGACGGCAACTGGATGGACCGACGGGTGAGCGCCCTGACGCTTAAGTCAACGGGCAGCTTGGATGAGTGACCAACTGGATGACGACCGGGAGGCACACCCTGACACCGCCTGACCCAACCTGACATCCCAAAGCTGACCCGGAAGCCCATGGACATGAGCTCGCGTAACTGTGCCGATGGCGGACTGGCCGCCCGCGCCGATGATGAGTCGGGTAGGACCGGCGGGTTGCCCCGCCGGTCCCCCCTCAGAACTGCCCGTGCGGCTTTCACCGCAGGCAGCTCAAGCAAGCCGCGAGGGCGACTCAGGATTGAAGTGAAGTGCCGGGCTTCTGCTTGTGCGGGCTTGGGGCTCGCGGTTGCAGGAGGCATGCACGAGGCGGGTTCGGTCACCGTCCGGTGAGCTGGATCTCCCGTGGTGGACGAGGTAGTCGGCGGCTATCGCCTTGCGGGTGATCTGCAGCCACCAGCGTTCCCATTCTCGGGGTGACTGGGGTGGCTGTTCGGCGGACAGCAGTTCGTTCCGGCAAAGGGGGCATCGGCCGTCCTGCTTGGTGAGCAGGCGCAGCGTGTATCCGTCCAGTGGGGGTTTGATTCGCCGTCGCCGTTCGGCCCAGTACTCGGCAAGCGCAGGATCGTCGGGGGACGCCCCGCCTTTGACCAGAGTGTGCCGGACGATGAGAGTCCAGGAGAACTTGACCAGGTAAGCGCCGCTGGCGACGTCACCGAACACCCAGCGGTCGTTCCTGAACTTGTTGAACTTGCCGAAGTAGCGGGAGACCACCCACCGCTTCGGCTTGTTGGCGTGGCCACGCTTGGCCCACTTGTAGGTGAGCTTCCACATGTAGTCGTCCAGGGCTTTGAAGGTCCTGGACGAAACCGCGCCCCGATAGTAGGCCGCCCATCCCCGGATGATGGGGGTGAGCGCGGCGAGGACCGCCGCCGCATTGGATCCGCGCAGCACGCGCATTTCCGTGCGGAGCCGTTCCCGGACCCGCTGGATAGCCGCCTTTGACGGCTTGATCAGCAACTGCTGGCCGTATCTGCGGACGTTGAATCCCAAGAAATCGAACCCCGTCGACAGGTGCACGATTTGGGTCTTGTCCTCGTTGAAGACAAGGCCCCTGGGCGCCAGCCACTCAGCCAGTTTCGCCTTGACCTGTTCGGTCTGCTGCCTGGTATGGCAGAGCATGACCACGTCATCGGCGTATCTGATCACTACCGGTGAGCCCGCCTTGGTGTCCCCGGCCTGACGGCCGGAACCGATATAGCGGACTCCTGCGGCCCTTTCCAGCCCGTGCAATGCGACGTTCAAGAGCAAAGGACTGATCACACCGCCCTGGGGAGTTCCCTCCTCGGTCGGTGTGAACCCCTTGCCCGCCTCGAACACCCCAGCCTTCAGCCAATTCCGGATCATGTCCCTGGCGGGGAACGATCCGAGCGCCTCAAGCAGCCGGGAATGGTCGATTTTGTCGAACGCCGCGGCCAGGTCCGCGTCCAGCGCCCACATCCGCTTGGCCCGAGAGCCTTTGCAGGTGTTGTAGATCGCGCCGATCGCATCGTGGCAGCCGCGGCCCGGCCGAAACCCGTAGGAGCGGGGTTCGAATCGGGCCTCCCATTCGGGTTCCAGCGCCGCACGGACCCTGCCCTGATGGCATCTGTCCGCGATCACCGGAATCCCAAGCGGCCTCAATTTCGCACGGTTACCCGCCTTGGGTATGTGCACCCGTCTGACCGGACGGGGCCGCCACGACCAAGCATCGCGGTGCACCCGCACCGCCATGTCCATCCTGGCGCGGGAGGTCAACACGACTTCCCCATCAACCCCTGCCGTCTTCCGGCCGGCGTTACGCTGCGTGGCCTGCCGCACGCTCACCAGCGTGTTGCTCCAGCT
>JAOPYO010000272.1 GCA_025964575.1 Actinomycetes bacterium | reverse complement strand
GCGGAGGATACGAGATTCGAACTCGTGAGGGCTTGCACCCAACACGCTTTCCAACTGCCCCTCCGAGTGTTCAGGCATGTCCGTCAGCGTCCTGACCTGCGATGGAGAGATCCGACGGCGGACGATCGGATCGTGGTGAACGAGGTTGAATGCAACTGGAACTGCAACTGCCGAACGGCACGTTTAGGCTCGCGTGACGGCGTGGTCTTCTACGACCTGGACCGCCTGGTCCGGCAGCGTGACCTCGAAGGCTTGACCGACATCATCGAGTACGTCCAGCGCCCGCCCATCGGCGCGACCGGGGGCCGGATGAACCTCATCAACGACAGCGACCGCCACACGGCCCGCATGATGTGCGCGATGGCGCTGAAGTCCTCGGAAGACTCCTCACGCCGTGTAGCCCGCATGTACCTAAACTCCGTGAAGACATTTGGTCGGCTCTGACACTGCGCCTGAGTGCTTCAAACGGCCGGTCGAGCAGAGTCGGCAGGTCGGTGCGTCGGCGGTCAGGGCTGCGGATGGGCGTCGTGGGTGAGGAGGGCGAGCTGGACACGGTTGTCCAGGTCGAGCTTGGCCAGGGCGCTGGACAGGTGGACCTTGACCGTGCCGACGGAGAGGTGCAGCCGGACGCCGATCTCGGTGTTGGACAGGCCGTCGGCCACCGCCGTGGCCACCTCACGCTCGCGTTCGGTGAGCAGCGCGAACTGCTGCCTGGCGCGTGTGGTCCGGTCGCCGGGTCCGGTCGCCGCGTGCTCGATAAGGGCGCGTGCGGCGGACGGTGACAGAGCGGGCTCACCGCGGGCGGCCCGCCGCACAGCCTCGACGATCTCCTCGGGTGCGGTGTGCTTGACGAGGTATCCGGCGGCCCCGGCGCGCATCGCCTCCAGCACCAGGCCGTGCTCGTCGAAGGTGGTCAGCACGATCACCTGCGGGGCCTGGGCACCGCGCCGGGTGAGCGCCCGGGTAGCCGCGAGGCCGTCCATGACCGGCATCCGGATGTCCATGAGGACCACGTCGGGCAGGTGCTCGCGGACGGCGCCGGCAACCTGGGCGCCGTCCGCCGCCTGCCCGACGACCTCGATATCGTCCGCCCCGCGCAGCATCAGCTCAAGGCCGGTCCGTACCAGGGGGTCGTCGTCGGCCAGCAGCACTCGGATCATGACGTCACCTCGCGGGCCACGGTAGCCGGGCGCGCAGGGTGAAGGTGCCGTCGGCGGCGGTGTGGTCGAGAGTGCCGCCGTCGAGGCGGACGCGTTCCGCGAGTCCGGTCAGGCCAGCGCCGGTGCCCGGGATCGGCTCACCGGAGTGCGGCGAGGTCGATAGCGCGTTGCGGACCTCTACCGTGAGGCCGTCGCCGGGCTCACCCGAGAGGCGCACGACGACGGGGATGCCGGGCGCGTGTTTGCGGGCGTTGGTCAGACCCTCCTGGGCCACGCGGAACACCGTGCGGTGGACTTGCACCCGCAGGTCGCGGACGATGTCGGCGGCCAGCCCGGTGCGGAAGTCGACCTGCTGTCCCCCGGCGCGCGCGTCCGCGACGAGGCCGCCGATGTCCTCGATCCGCGGCAGCAGCGACGCCGGCTCGCCGCCCTCCTCCGCACGCAGCAGGAGCAGCACCTCCTGCAGCTCCTTCACGGCCTCGTGGGCGTTTCCCCGGATCACTTCGGCGCTCTGGGCGACCTCGGCGCTGCTCAGCGCGGGTCCGGCGTGCGCCTGCGCCTGCCGGGTGCGGTAGGCCAGCGCGCCCGCGTGCACGGATAGCAGGGAGATGCGGTGTGCCAGCACGTCGTGCATCTCACGGGCGATGGCCTGGCGCTCGCCGCGTCGTGCCTCGGCGAGCCGGCGCTCATGGTCGGCCCGGGCCCGCTCGGCGTCCGCGCGCAACCGCTCGACGAGCAGCCGTCTGGAGCGCAGGGCATGGCCCCAGGCGAAGGCGGCCAGCAGGTATGCCAGCGAGAACGCGGCGTCGAACCACGGGCTGCCGTCCGCCCCGGACAGCAGCAGGCCGGAGGGCACCACGCTCACCAGGTACACGCCGAGTACTTGCAGCGCTCGGCGCCAGCGGACGCGCAGCGCGAGGCTGGCGACGATCACCGCGCCGGCTGGCAGGGCGCTGGTCGCCAGCGCCACCGCGGGCAGCCCGATCACGGCGACGGCGAGCGGGTGGCGCCGCCGCCACCACAGAGCGAGGCAGGCCGCCAGCCCCAGGAGCGGGTCCAGCTCCACCGCCCACCCCGGCAGGTCGCCCTGCTCTTTCGTTACGCCGAAGGCGACCATGCCGAGGAGGACGGCCACGCCGAAGAGGGCCACGTCCACCACGCGGTCGCGTACGGCGCTCCCGGCGGGGAGGGCGGCGAGGTCGGGGCCGTCGGTCATGGCACGAGCGTATGTGGAGCCGGGGCGGAGGCGCCTCGGTCACCTGGCCGGACCAGCTCGGCCGATCGGCCAAGGGCTTCTCGTCCGGCCGGCCGGACCGCCTCGGTCACCTGGCTGCGATTTCCGGCCCGACGTGGACCTTCGGCGAATGGCGCCGGCCGCATACGCCGCCGCAGGCTGATGTCACCGGCTCGACGCACTCGATGCGACAGGGCTCGACGTGACTCGATCCGGTTCGGTTCGGGAGACGGGAGAGACGGGATGGGTCCAGCCCAGATCAGCAGGGCGCGGTTTCTGGGGCTGGCGGGGGCCGCCTCAGTGGGTGCCGCGCTTCCGGCCTGCCGATCCGCCGCGGCGGATCGGCAGGCCGGGACGCGCGCCTCGGTCGATCAGGGCCGGGCGGGGGGCGCAGCACCGGACGGGGTGCGGTATCGCGGCATCGTCTACGAGGTGGGCGAGGGAGAGTCGCCGGCGACCGCCTGGAGTGCGGAGCGTACCCGGGCCGATTTGCGGGCGATCCGCCGCGACCTGCACGCCGACACGGTGAAGATTACCGGCGACGGCATCGAACGACTCACCCGCACGGCTGCCGAGGCGGCCGAGAACGGTCTGCACGTGTGGCTTGAGCCGACGCTCGGCGATGTGCCTGCTCAGGACATTCTCGACCACCTCGCGGAGACCGGCCGGTTCGCCGAGGACCTGCGCCGGCGGGGAGTGCGGGTGCACCTGAACGTGGGCTGCGAGTTCCTGCTGTACGTTCCCGGGATCGTCCCCGGCGCGACCGCCGTCGAGCGAATCGACAACCTGCTCAAGGGCGCCTACGACCCGGTGCAGACGGCCCGGCGGCTGCGCCGCTTCACGGCACGGGCCGCCGCCGTCGGCCGTTCGGTCTTCCACGGGACCCTGTCGTACGGCGCCGCGCAGGACGAGGACGTCGACTGGGACCTGTTCGACCTGGTGTGCATCGACTACTACGGCTGCTACCCCACCCCCGCCGGGCACGCCCGCGAACTGCGCACGTACCAGCGTCACGGGAAACCGCTGGCGATCACCGAGTTCGGCACCTGCGCCTTCGAGGGCGCGCCGCGCCTGGGCGGCATGGCCTGGGACGTCGTCGACTACGGGAAGACGCCGCCGCAGGTCAAGGAGGGTCTGGTACGCAGCGAGCACACCCAGGCCGCCTACCTGACCGAGGTGTACCGGGTCTTCGCGGCAATGGGCCTGTACGCGGCGATGGCCTACACGTTCGTCACGCCGGACGCCCCCTACCGCCGAGAGCCGCGACTCGACCTGGACATGGCTGCGTACAGCCTGGTGAAGACGGTCCGGGACCGACCGGCGGACCCGGATTCCCCCTGGCACTGGGAGCCCAAGGAGTCGTTCCGGGCCCTGGCCGGCCAGTACGCCCGCCCGCGGCGGCGTCTTTGAGACCCACCACCGACAACACCACTTGCGAAGGCACACCATGAACATCGAAGTCCGCCACAGCCCGTCATTCGCCGTCGCCCGGATCATGCTGGCCGCACAGGAGAGCGTACGGGCCGAGGCCGGAGCGATGATGGCCACCAGCGCCGGGGTCACCGTCGAGTCCAAGGCGGAGGGCGGTCTGATCAAGGGACTCAAGCGCAGCGTGCTGGGCGGCGAATCGCTGTTCGTCACCCGCCTGACGGCAGGCCCCGGGGGCGGCTGGATCGATGTGGCCGCGCGCCTACCCGGGGACGTGGCCGCCATCGACGTCGACGGCGGCGTCAGCCTCACGCGCGGCGCGTGGCTGTGTTCGTCGGACGACGTCGACATCGAAACGCGGTGGGGCGGAATGCGCAATCTCGCCGGCGGTGAGGGCGGATTCCTGATCCGCGCCGAGGGTAAGGGCTGTGTGCTGGCCTCCTGTTACGGAGCTCTCGACCTCGTCGAACTGCGCGACGGAGAGAAGCTCATTCTGGACTCCGGCCATCTGGTCGCGTTCAGCGACGGCACTTCCTACACCACCCGGAAGGTGACTCGCGGGCTCGCGCAGACCCTCAAGTCCGGCGAAGGACTCGTCTTCGAGTTCACCGGCCCCGGCAGGCTGTGGACCCAGAGCCGCAACCCCAAGGAGCTGATCACCTGGCTCACCGCCAAACTCCCCTTCAGCAGGAACTGACGGCCGTCCCGTCACCGACCGAGGCCACCCGCACTCCCCGGCGACTTCCCGGTCGCTGGAGCGGAGGTTCGGTTGCGCGAGCAATGCCGGCAGAGTCGGTCAGCCAACCCGATCCGACGACATGGACGTCGTCATCGCCGACGACGAGTGGAATGCCGTCGACCAGGGCGAGGGTCCGAACTGCGATAAGGACGACGAGCAGTCACAAGCTGTGCAACGACCCACCACTGCCCGCGGTCACAAGAGCATCCCAAAACACCAACTGCCGAGATCAGATGTCTCTAACGACCTGGTGCACGATAGGGATTGGATCAGCCTGCGGCGTCATGCGGCTTCGATTGCAAGGCGGCGGAATGCCCTTAGGGTGGTTTCCTGTGGGTGTTTCGGCAACGCCGCAAGCGGGGTCGCGGGGCGTCGCAGGCCCGCTCTCTATCGTGCACCAGGTCGTAAGCGGGTACTCGCAGCGTCACGGACCGCCGAATCGTCAGACCTGTCACGCCCAACCAGGGCACCTCGACAAGATCGTGTTACAAGCTCGAAGACTGATTTGGCCAACCGCAACTAAAACTGCAACTACGCAACGACGAAGGACCCGGCCGCAATGTGGTCGGGTCCTTCGTTTTGGCTGGTCAGCCGGTGCGGAGGATACGAGATTCGAACTCGTGAGGGCTTGCACCCAACACGCTTTCCAATTCTGTGGGGATGCGTTCATGCAGGGCTAGGAGGGTCCATGACCTGGGCTGGCGGCTCGGGGTCGTACCGGCGTGAACGACGCTGGACGTGGGTGAATGAGACCAGAACTGAGACCGGTCCGGTCCCTGTCTTCAGTGGTCGGAGCTGCACGAAATTCTTACGGACGCCGCTCGTAGGTCGTTGTGGGTTGAGCCGACCCCTGTTCACTCGATCTTCGTCGCGGTGCTTTCCCTGGGAATGACTATGCGTACGTCCTCAAGGCGGCCTTGATGGGCCACTGGGCGCTTTGCCCCTGGACCGGGCATACGGCCTCTCCGGGCCGATCCACCGGTCAACCGGCCTCACTTGAACGGACACGTCACAGAACCTGGATGATTCATCGCTAGGTGTGGACAAGTGGGGCCGATGTTCCCGTGGTCGAGTTGCGGCAGGCGCACTTAGAGCCGTATCCGCCTAAGACCGGCCATAAAGCGGCTCCAGATCACTGGCAACCGCCTCCCAGATCTTCTCAGCGCCAGCGATGAAGCCCTTCCAGTAGGGATCGCCTGCGACTACAACAACAAATTCGTAGTGTTCGCCATCTTCGCGACTCATGAAGTCGACCAGACTATGCTCACTGTCGAACGTCTCTGCATCCTCTATGAAGTCGTAGGCCAGATAGACAAGCTCTGAATATGTTGCAGCCTGCCTGGCCCATCGAGTCCCGGCCTCGTGCCCCCTCTCGCCCTCGACACGCTTCTCCGCATTGACGGTATCCCGCAGTCGTTCAGTGACGGCCTTCATGTCGGCCATGAATCTCTCCTTCGCTTCTTCATGCTCCACAGCCTTTCGTAGAGCCTCTTGACAGACCGCCGAGACCGACAGGCCATAAGCTCGCACCTGTTCGGCCAACTCGTCGGGCAACGAGATGTTCATCCGCGATGCACCCACGGCCACCTCCTTGTGTAGCGCTACACACTGAGACTACACAAGGAGTGTGTAGTCTGCAATGAACGTTTGGCTTCGGGCTGTGACTCACCACGTCAGTTGGCGGATCATCACGTCAGTTGGCGGGAAGCGCTGTGCCTGTGGGTAGTCCTCCTGAGCCAAAGCACGGTAGGTGTCACCAAGGCAGGTTTCCTGTCACCGAAGCTGCGGCGGCGGTGACGCGGCTCGGCCATGTGCAGCGGTTCCCAAAGGTTGTTGGCGCTTCACCGGCTGGCCTCCAATACCGCACGTTCGGCGGCGGCGACCATCAGGTCGGCGACCTGGTCCACCGGCAGCGCCCGCCCTGTGTAGAGCTGGTCGAAGAACTCGAAGCCGGTCACCGCCCACAGGAGATGGGCGGCGTCGATGGCGGTGACGTCGGCCCGTAGCGCGTGCTGCTCGGCGAGCCGATGAGCGTGCCAGGCCATTCCGGAGGCGCGAGCCTCGCCCATGCGCTGTACGGCGCCGCCGACGGATTCGGGGTCGAGTTGCGCCATCGAATACAGCACCCGCAGTACCTCGCGATGCTCGGCGAAGATCGGCACCGAGGCGCGGATCGACTCCCGCAGGCTCTCGCGGGCGTCAGGGTTGCCTGCGGCGTCGGCGATGCGGTCGAAGCCGCCGCGTCCGCGCAGGTCGTCGCCGAGTGCGTCGAACAGTCCCGCGCGTGATCCGAACACCAGGTAGACCGTCGAGCGCGACACCTCGGCCATGGCCGCGACCCGTTCGATGCCGACCGGTTCGGTCGGGGCCTCGCACAGCCGTTGGTAGACGGCATCCAGGATGCGGCGGCGGGTGTCCTCAGCGGCGTCGGCGCGCAGGCGCTGCTGGTACTTGCGGGTGGTCATGGAGCATGAGCCTACCTTTGGCTTGACATCACGTCCATCCAAAGACAGACTGTGCAATGAAAGACACATTGTCCGATGAAATTGGCCTCGGCATCAAGGAGCACGACATGGACCTTCAGTTGCACGGAAAGCGGGCACTGGTCACCGGAAGTTCCAGCGGCATCGGACGGGCCATCGCGCTCGGTCTGGCCCGGGAAGGAGTCGCCGTCGTCGTCCACGGCCGGGACGCCGGACGGGCGGAGGAGACAGCGGACGCCATCGCCGCCGCAGGCGGCAGGGCGTCGGTCGCGTTGGGCGACCTAGGCGACGACGCGGCCGCCGAGCAGGTCGCCAACATCGCCGCAGCGGCCTTCGGCGGCATCGACATCCTGGTCAACAACGCCGGATCAGCCGGAGGTGAAGAGGGCTGGAGTGCGCCGGCCGACGACTGGCTCACCTACTACGACGCCAACGTCGTCTCCGCGGTGCGCCTGATCCGCGCGCTGACACCCTCGATGCGCGACGCCGGATGGGGTCGCGTCATTCAGGTCGGCAGCGCCGCACACCCCTACCCGCTCCCTCGAAAGGCCGCCTACTGCGCAACCAAAGCCGCCCTGGCCAATCTCACTGTGAGCCTTTCCAAAGAACTGGCCGCCACAGGGATTACCGTGAACACCATCAGCCCCGGCCCGACCCTGACCGACGGATTCCGGGACTTCGCGCTGATGTTCGCCAAGGGCCACGGCTTGGGCGCCGACGCCGATGCCGCCACACGCGCGCTGATCGACGGCCCGCTCGCCAACCCCTCCGGCCGCCTGGCCGAGCCCCAGGAAATCGCGGCCCTCCTCGCCCTGGTCGCCAGCCCGCTCGGCGCGTCGATCAACGGCGCGAACCTCCGCATCGACGGCGGATTCACCCCCACCGTCAACTGAACACGTCCAAGCCATAACGAGGTCCGTGCAGTACACCGCGTCGGCGCGGATCTGCGGCCACAGCGGCCCCAGGCAGACCCGCGCACCGACAGTGCGTACCGCCCCAACTCGGGCATCATGCCCGCCTCGACCTAAACTGGATCACTCCGCTTCTCAGCCATAAGCTCAGGAACGCTACACCTCCCACCGCAGCCGTTCTCCACATCGGTGACAGAAATCCCACGTAATGTCACCTCGGTGACAGGTAGCGCGCCTCGTTGGTGACAACAAGCCTGCCTCGCCCGCCCCGAACAAGCAGTTCGCCCCGTACTGCCGGTGACACCTATCGTGCTTTGGCTCACCTCCGCACTGCGGCCGAACCCCTCACCCGACTCCAGCTCCCGCCGAAACGGGCAACTGTCCTATCGCAAATGAAGTTGGCCGCGGTCCTAGCACTGAGCTGCGGGTTTGCCATGACGATCGAGAACGCCTCGCTCGGGATTCTCAGCAGAGGTGGCTTCTGCTGAATCTTCGAGTGTGGGCCCTGAACGGACAGATCGATGAACTGCTTGGATCCTCACATGACGGATTGGTCGCAACCCAGCCATGCCTATGGTTCAGCGCCCTGGCTTGACTCGTCATGAATAGGTCAGCGCTGTACAGCACGGAAGTACAGGGAGCGGCCTCTTCTGCGCTGCCGTGCCGTTCCCCGGCCGGGGGACTGAGCGATCTCCAACGCCGGTCCCGCCCATGTCACGAGGCTCGGGCTTCCCCCGACCCCGGGCCAGCGGCCACTGTTCCGGCGGGCTCCCAAGTGGGCCACGGGCGGCCCAAGCCGGTGTTGCCGGCGATCCCTAACTGCATCGTGTGGGCGGAGTGTGAGGAGGACTGACTTTCTATGCACGGCACCAGAGGTGGTCCAGTGATGCGGCCGCTGAGGGCCGGTGGCACGCGATGGCGGCTACGGCCGGGCCGGTACTCGTCCAGGTGGAGCGCCTGGGCAGCGGCGACGATCAGCGGAGCACCGACGAGAGGTTCTACGCGATCGTCACCGACCTGGTCGGCACACCGACCGAGTTGCTGGACGAGCACGGGAACCTGGCGTGGTTCGCGCAGGACACGGCGTGGGGACTGCCGATCGCCCACGGTGGCACCGCGACGACGCCGCTGCGTTTCCCCGGTCAGTACGCCGATCCGGAATCCGGGCTCAACTACAACTACTTCCGGTACTACGACCCGGAAACCGCACGGTACTTCAGCGCTGACCCGGTCGGTCTCGCCGGTGGTTACGCGCCGCACGGTTACGTCCCCAACCAACTCACGTGGCTTGACCCGCTCGGACTGTCTCTCCTCGATGTCATCAAGAACGGCGTGCGCATCGTCGTTCACGAGTACGACGTCGACCCCCCGGCGCACGCCCACGTCACCGGCCGGGGACGGGAAGTGAGGTTCCCCCCGTTCCACGGCCACCGACGGTGTGGGGTCATGAGGTCGTGTCTGAGGGCTCGTAGAGCTCCTCGAACGCGATTGGGCTGTTCATTCCTATGCTGGAATGACGCCTGTACGGGTT
>JAOPYO010000247.1 GCA_025964575.1 Actinomycetes bacterium | reverse complement strand
CGATCACCCTTGCGCACCGCCTGGCCGCCCGGCTCACCGCCGTGCGCAAGGACGGCACCGTCGCCTACCTGCGGCCCGATGGCAAGACCCAGGTCACCATCGAGTACGACGGTGACAAGCCGGTCCGCCTCGACACCGTGGTCGTGTCCACCCAGCACGCTCCGGACATCGACCTCAAGGAGCTCCTGACCCCGGACATCAAGGAGCACGTGGTCGACCCGGTCATCGCCGAGCTGGAGATCGACACCAAGGGCTACCGGCTGCTGGTCAACCCGACCGGGCGCTTTGAGATCGGCGGCCCGATGGGCGACGCAGGCCTCACCGGCCGCAAGATCATCGTTGACACCTACGGTGGCATGGCGCGCCACGGTGGAGGCGCGTTCTCCGGCAAGGACCCGTCCAAGGTCGACCGCTCCGCCGCCTACGCGATGCGCTGGGTCGCCAAGAACATCATCGCGGCCGACCTCGCCGACCGCGCCGAGGTCCAGGTCGCCTACGCCATCGGCAAGGCGCACCCGGTCGGTGTCTTCGTCGAGACCTTCGGCACCGAGAAGATCCCGGTCGACAAGATCCAGGAGGCCGTCGTGAAGGTCTTCGACCTCCGCCCAGCCGCGATCATCCGCGACCTGGACCTGCTCCGCCCGATCTACTCCGAGACCGCCGCCTACGGCCACTTCGGCCGCGAGGGTTTCTCCTGGGAATCCACTGACCGCGCCGAGGCCCTCCGCGCCGCCGCCGGTCTCTGACCCGCCCTGTCCAGGGGCCCCGCCGACTCCGGTCGTGCGGGGCCCTCGGCGTGTCCGAGGTGGCTGCGCCCTCCGCACCGCGTCACCCGCACAAGATCGTGGGCCCTCGCTCGACTGTGAGCGATCCCAGCGGCGACTAGGCGCAATACCCGGTCGCCCATTGAGCCGCCTCACACCGGCAGCCGGGCGACCGGCGACGCGGCGGTCCGGGCGACTGCCGCTGCCTCCCCGCGTGATCCGACGGACAGCTTTTGGAGGATGTTGGCGACGTGGAACTTCACCGTGTGCTCGCTGATGTGGAGTTGGTCGGCAATCCGCCGGTTGCGGTAGCCGTGCGTCAGGCACTCCAGAACCTGTAGTTCGCGCGGCCTCGGGCGACCTGACCGTCGAGGTGACCGCCACCTACCCGCTCGCCGATGCGCCGAAGGCGCTGGCGGAGTTCGCGGCGGGCCGCTACACGCGCGGCAAGGTCGTCGTGACCGTCTGAGTCCCGGTTCCTTGGTTCTTCGACGCCGCCAGGCTTGACCGCTCGATCGTCCTGACCACCGTGTATGCCTGGCCGTCCTGTCCTGATACGCCCGGCACACGATCGCCCGGCCCTCGCGGAAACTTAAGACGTCTCTGAGAATTCCTTGAGGGCCGGCTCAAGGTCCGCGTCGATGCTCGGAACCATGAACGGGCGAATCTTGATGGCAGATGACGATGCGGCGGTGCGGGCCGCGGTGGAACGCGTGCTGCTGTTCAACGGGTATGAGGTGGAACTGGTCCAGGACGGGCTGGAGGTGCTCGCCGCCGTCGACCGGACCCCTCCGGATCTGCTGATCCTCGATGTGACGATGCCGAATCTCGACGGGATCCAGACCTGTCGCATGGTGCGGAACCGGGGCGACGATCTGCCCATCCTCATGTTGACGGCGCGCGACGCGGTCGGGGATCGGATCGCGGGACTGGACGCGGGCGCGGACGACTACATGCCCAAGCCTTTCGACCTGGAGGAACTGCTGGCCCGGATCCGCGCGCTGCTGCGCCGCTCCCGCGGGAGCGCGGAGGACACGGGGGAGAACGTCCTGGCCTTCGCGGACCTCACCATGAACGTCGACACCCGCGACACCCGCCGTGGTGAACGTGCCGTGCGACTGACCCGTACCGAGTTCGACCTGCTCGAAGTCATGATGCGCCATCCCCGCCATGTTCTGGAACGATCCAGGATTCAGGAGGAGGTGTGGGGTTATGAGTTCGGCCGTACGTCGAACTCCCTGGACGTCTACATCGGCTACCTCCGCCGGAAGATCGAGGAGTGCGGCGAGCCCCGGCTGATCCACACGGTGCGTGGTGTCGGCTACAGCCTCCGGGAGCAGACGCCATGAGGCTGATGTCGCTCCGCGGGCTGTCGTTGCGGGCACGGGTGGCTCTGCTGGCGGCGGTCGCGGTGACCGGGACGATCATCCTCGCCTCGTTCGTCTCCTTCACCGTCTTCACAGGGCAGTTGCGTGACGAGATCGATCAGGCACTGGTCAGCCAGGCACGGAGCCTGGGCGACGACTCCAACGGCCGTCCAGGCGACCGGCACGACACGGACCTGTTCGCCACTGTCGGCCTGAGCTTCGCCGCCGTGAAGAACGGTGTGATCAGCCAGATTCCGGGCAGTGGCACCACGGCCCCGGTCGACATGGCCGTCGTCCGGCAGGTCGGCAAGCCGGGCGGCGCTCCGTACATCCTGCGCAACGCCCGATCCGGTGACGTCCACACGCGGGTCGTCACGATGCGCGCCAGAGACGGAAGCGTGATCGTCCTGGCCCGGTCGCTGACCCAGGTGGACCGGACCGTGGGCCGGCTCGAAGCCGCGACGGTCGTGGTCGGGCTGGGTGCGGTCGTGCTCGCCGCCACGGGCGGAATCGCCGTCGCCGGTGCCGGATTGAGCCCGGTTCGCAAGCTCACCAGGGCCACCGCGCGTATCACCCGTACCCAGCAGCTGAACACGCCGATCGAGGTCGTAGGAAACGACGAGATCGCCCAGCTCGCGGGGAGCTTCAACGCGATGCTCACCGCGCTGGAGAGATCCCGGCAACGGCAGCGGCAGCTGGTCGCCGACGCCGGCCACGAGTTGCGTACCCCGCTGACCAGCCTGCGGACCAACATCGACCTGCTGATCCAGACCCAGCGGCATCCGGAGCGCACGCTGCCGCACGGCAGCCTCGACGCTCTTCTCGGAGATGTCAGAGCCCAGCTCCAGGAGTTGTCGGCCCTGGTCGACGATCTGGTGGAGCTGTCCCGTGATGACGAGCAGTCCCCCAGCCACAGGGAGGTGCGGTTCGACCACGTCGTCCGGCACGCCATCGAGCGCGTCCAGCGGCGGGACCCGGCGACCACGTTCGCTGCCGACCTCCGGCCATGGATGGTGTACGGCCTGGAGACGGAACTGGAACGGGCGGTGACGAACCTGCTGGACAACGCCGTCAAGTTCAGCCCCGCATCGGGAACCGTGCGGATCGTGCTGGACCAGGGCGAGCTCACCGTCGCCGACGAGGGTCCCGGGATAGCGGAGGCGGATCTCCCGCAGGTCGTCGAGCTTTTCTACCGCTCCACCGAGGCACGGGCGCTGCCGGGGGCCGGCCTGGGTCTCGCGATCGTACGGCAGGCCGCCGAGCATCATGGGGGCATCGTCACCGCGCAGAACCGGCCGGCGGGCGGTGCGCTCATGCGGCTCACGCTGCCGGGGACCGCTCCGGCATAACACGGCCCCCGACCTCACCTGAGCGCGGGCGACTCGCTCGCGTCGCAGCGGCCGCCTCCTCTGTGTGATCATGCGATCGTTCGAGGATCGATTGCAGGGTCACGTGTGATCCACGAATCCTCGGATGGGTGCGGGAAAGACCGTACGGCCGGCGTCGAGCGGCCGCCCGCCGAGGACGATGGTCTGGTCGGCCTCCGGAGCGAGGTGGAGATCGTGCGTGATGAGGATCGTCGTCCGCCCGGCCATGAGGCGGCGCAGCGGCTCCAGGATGCGTTTCGCCGTCTGCGCGTCCAGACCGGTCGTCGGCTCGTCGAGGATGAGGACGGGCGCGTCGCGGACCATGGCGCGGGCGATGGCGATCCGCTGGCGTTGCCCGCCTGAGAGCAGGCGTCCGCGTTGGCCGATGGGGGTCTGGTACCCCTGAGGGAGCGCGACGATGAAGTCGTGGGCGTCCGCGGCCACCGCCGCGCTGACGATCTCCGCGGCGCTGACTCCGGGGCGGCCGTAGGCGATGTTGTCGATCACGGTGCCGGGGAAGAGCATGTTCTCCTGCTGCAGGAGCGTGATGTTGTCGCGTACCGCGTGCAGTGAGAGCTCACGGAGGTCCACTCCGTCCAGGCGGATGCGGCCGGCCGTCGGGTCGTAGAACCGGA
>JAOPYO010000231.1 GCA_025964575.1 Actinomycetes bacterium | reverse complement strand
CCTCCTCGCCCCCGGTGGTGTGCGTTTCCGCACGCCCCCGGATCTCGATGCCACGTGGTGTCCAGGGATCGACGGAGGCCAGATCGTCCACAGCGAACGCGACATCACGATGGCGCTCGCAGTCGCGAAACTTTTTGCTCGCGGCCATATTGGTGCTGGCGTGGCCCCCGATCACGATGCTCTGGGTTTCTGGGTCGAAGAAGACCCCTACCGGCACGATGTGCGGCCGGCCGTCCGGGCCGACCGTGGCCAGGCGCCCGAGCGGTTGGCTGTTGAGATATTCGATCTCACTTGCAGTGAAGGTCATGAACTCAGTCTGTGGCGCCGGGCAGACGCCGGGAAGGCCGGGATAAGGCTAGCCCTGGTGGGGCCACGATCCGCTCCCGGCACCAGCCATACACTCGGCCTGTGAGCGACATCGAGTTGGGGACGTTCCTCCGCAGCCGCCGCGAGACCGTCACCCCGAGCCAGGTGGGACTGCCCATCAGCCGGCGTCGCCGCACACCCGGCTTGCGGCGAGCCGAGCTGGCCACCATCTCCGGGATCAGCGTCGACTACCTGACGCGGCTGGAGCAAGGCCGCGATCGGCACCCGTCACCGCAGGTCCTCGCCGCGCTCGCGGATGCCCTGCAATTGTCTGTGGGCGAACGGGTCCAGCTTCGCAACCTGGCCAAGGCTGCATCCGGCGCCGACGTCCTGTGCCCCGGCGGGCTGCCACCCGAACGGGAAGTACGTCCCACGATCCGGGCGCTGCTGGACCGGCTGGAACCCACTCCGGCCGTGCTGCTCAACCGGCTCGGCGAGACACTCGCCCACACCTCCGCCTACGAGCGCTTCGCCCGACCCATCGGTCTCCTGGACGGCCGGCCGCCGAGCCGAGTCCGGTTCGTGTTCACCGACGACCGCGCTCGGGCCGCATACCCCGATTGGGACCGCATCGCCGATGAGCAGGTCGCCACGCTCAAAGCCGAGTCCTCCCGCAATGACCCGCACCTCGTTCACCTCATCGACGAACTGACCATCACGGCCGGCGCCCCATTCACAAAACGGTTGCAGGCCACGCCGGCCCTGCCCCACCGCACCGGTGTCGAACGTCTTATCCATCCCGAGGTGGGCCAACTGCGGCTGGCCTACGAGACCCTCGACACCGAGGGCCAGCACCTGATGATCTATCTCCCCGCTGACGACGCCACCTCCGCCGCCCTTGACCGCCTCAACCAGCGCCAACCCGGCGCCTTGCGCGCAGTGCGAGGCTAGGTTCTCTGGGTACGGCACGCTCAGTGCGTACGGATCGCAGGGTATCGGAGCATTCTGGATCTCATCGGCGAGATAGCGGCCCACCCCGCCAGCACTGAGAAGGACACCTCCGACCCAGCGCGATATCAGCGCAGCGACTCCGAAGACCGCCAAGGAAGCGGTTGCCAGATGCGGGCCGGCGACGACCACCAGGAACGCGAATGCGAAGGCGCCCACCTGGTTCAGGGCGCGAACCCACAGCAGAGCTCGTGCCGCAGAGGCAGCGATCCGAACACTCCTGCGCTCCGCTTCCGCGATCGTCAATGCGTCAGCAAGGGCCGAAGAGGATGCTATTCCAACCTCCGTCGCCTATGCGGAGCCTCCGGATCTCGCCGTGGGCGGCTTCGAGACGCCGGGTGCGGTCGACGACCTGACAAACGCGAACGCATCTACCAGGGCACCCTCGACGTTGCCTCAATCATCAGCTGGCTACGCGACCCGGTCGAGTGATCCACAGGACACGGCCTAACGGGGTGCAAGCGAATCGTTCTCTGACGTCACGGAGTCAGCGGATGTCGCAGCGGTTGCCCCGTTTCTGCCGCTTGCAGAAACCCGCGAGTCCGCCACGAGGGCACCCAGCGCAACCGCCAGCAGCACGCCTTCCACCACGAGACTGGCAACGCCCAGCGGCTCGGTCCATTGCCCCTTGTCGTCGCTGTAGCCGGGCAGTCCCGGACCACGCGAGAGAACATATCCCAGCAGGGGGCCCAGCCCGACCCCCGCGGCCAGCAGCCAACCCGCGCGGCCGGCCGAGCCTCTCCTGGCCGCCAGAAGCAGCACGGCGCACAGCACCCCCGCTGCCTCCAGCAGGTAGTAGCCGACGCCGACATAGTGCGGCATCTTGTCCCCAGGGAATCCTCCCTGATCCTTCACGTGGATCCACGTTACGGCCAGAGACAGCAGCACGGCGGACACCCGGGCCGGGTGTGCCACGGCGGAGCGAGCGATCACTTGCGGTCCTCCTCGAACGTCGCAGACGGCGGGATCGTGCGCCCGCCAATTTCCGTATCGAACTCTGAAGCACCGATTACCAGGTCTCGGTGATCATTCCTTGACATGCCCTAGAGACTCGCGGCCCGAATGGACCAGGGGGTTACGGTCAGGTAAAGAATCAGTAAGCAGACCCGACCGATAGTCAGTGCCTCGCCAAGTCGGACCAGGGTATATGAAGTGAAGAACCGCACCGCCGGTCCTAGCGGTCGTCTGCGCCATGCTGTCGTTGACCATGCTCTCGGGGCACCAGAAGTTCGTGTGAACGTGGTCTCGGCGACATGGACGGACACGACCCGGACGGCGTGGAGGCGGCCAAGAGCGATCTGCCCGGCGCACCATGATCACTCCGGAACCATGAGCTGAGCCGAGACCGTCAGCTCCCCCAGAGAGGCAGATTCCATTGCCCTTTTCCCTTCCTCGCCACGCGCCTGACGGCGCGCCATTGAGCGCTGGGTTGTGCTGTCCAAGAATCGCCGCTACTGCCCTATGACTCACTGCCTCAGCGGTGCTGAAGACAGTGAAGGCCGACATCAGACCTGCGCTGTCTTGTCGGTCGCGAAGGACAGCTCCTTGGTCGCGTTCAGGGCGGACAGCCGATCGGTGAGCGCCGCCTTGATCTGTGCGTAGGCGTCGCTGCCGAGCGCCAGCCGTTTAGGCGCCGGCGCGATGTCGGCAGAGGCGATGATGGCTGCCGCAACCTTGTCCACATCGCTCGTCGCGTCCGCATTGTCCGCGGCCGGCACGGCCACGTACTGCCGGAGCTGTCTCCGCCCCCCTCAATCTGGAGGCTGACGTGTACCTTTGCCCCCATTGACCGTATGTGGTGGATCCGGGGAATGGGGCGCGGGTGGCAGCCGGAGATCACGGGGCAGGACAGGGGATCATCGCTGGCCGGTACGAGA
>JAOPYO010000211.1 GCA_025964575.1 Actinomycetes bacterium | reverse complement strand
CGTGACGACCGGCAGGGAGCTCGCTCCGGAGGCGCCCGGCCCAACCGTGACGGCGCGCCCCGTGAGGGCGGCGGCTACCGGGGTCCTCGTCAGGACCGCGACGATCGCGCCCCGGCTGGGCGCTCCGGCGCCCCCCGCTCGGGAGGTGCCGGTGAGCGCCGGTACGCCCCGCCGCGCGACGATCGACCGGGGAGCCGTTCCGGTGGGCCGCGTCAGGACCGCGAGTCCGCGCCCCGTGAGGGCGGCGGCTATCAGGGTGCACGTCAGGACCGTGACGGTGGCACCGGCCGCTATGGATCGCCTCGTGACGATCGGTCTGCGGGCTACCGGGGCGAGCGTTCCGGTGGCTCGAGGCCGTCGACGCGCGACGACCGTCCCAGGGACGGACAGCGTTCACAGGGGCGTTCCGGTGCGCCCTGGAGTCCGGCGGAGAATCGTGAGCGCCCGCGCCCGGTCAACGATGATCCGTTCCTGCCCGACGATGTCACCGGGGATGAACTGGATCCCGATGCCCGTGCCGAGCTGCTGACGCTGCCCAAGGACCTGGCCACCAGGGTGGCACGCCACCTCGTCATGGCAGGTCGCCTCGTCGATGACGATGCCGCAGCCGCGTACCGGCACGCCCGCGCGGCCCGCAGGCTCGCCTCGCGGGTGGGGGTCGTCCGGGAGGCCTGCGGCTTCGCGGCGTACCACGCCGGTGAATGGGCGGACGCTCTCGCCGAGTTGCGGGCCGCCCGTCGGCTGCCCGGACGCGAGGGCGCCTATCTCCCCGTGATGGCCGACTGCGAGCGTGGGCTCGGCAGGCCCGAGCGCGCGTTGGACCTGGCCAAGTCGCCGGAGGCCAAGAGGCTCCCTACGGAAGAGCGGGTGGAACTGCGCATCGTCGAATCGGGGGCGCGCCGAGATCTCGGTCAGTACGCCGCCGCCGTCGTGACGCTGCAGATCCCCGAGCTCAAGGACCGGAGGCTGCGTCCCTGGTCGGTGCGGTTGCTGTACGCCTACGCGGACGCGTTGGCCGATGCGGGCCGCGAGGACGAGGCCCGTGACTGGTTTGCCAAGGCGGCCGCGGCCGACCGGGACGGCGATACCGATGCGGCCGAGCGCCTTGCCGATCTGGAGGGGCTCGAGATCATCGATACGGAGGACGGCGAGTCGGAGATCGATACGGAGGACGGCGAGTCGGAGGGCGACCCCATGACCGCCGATTCAGGAGTGGAACCGGCGGTCCGGGATTCCGAGGAGGAACCCACGACGGCCGATGAGGAAGAGACGGCGGTGTTCGACGAGGTCCTGCCGCCGAGCGCCGCGGAGATCGTCCTCTCCGAAGCGGGAGTCCCCGGCATAGAGTTCAGCGCCGGGGAGGAATCGCCTACGGTCACCCCCTCGGACGCCGTGCCGGAAGTGTCCTTCAGCCCGCCGCCTTCCGCGCCCCCGGAGGCCCCGGGAAAGCCTGCGCACTCGGAGGAGTGAGCCGCTGCCGGCCCTCCCAGGGAGGAGGGCCGGCCTCGCCGGTCAGGATTTCTCCAGCGAGTGGATGATCCCGGCGACGTTGCTCTCCGCGCCGTTGAGAAGCTCGTACTTCGCGGCGAGCGCGGGATCGGCGTCCGGGCCGTACGCTCGATAGCGATGGTTCGTACGGTCGCGTACCATCGCGACCGCGTGATCGAGGTCCAGGCCCTGGTCGTGGGCTTCTCGTACGGTCTCGACCCACAGCCGCAACTCCTCGGCGGATCGGTCGAGGGTCTCGGCCACCTCGGTGACCGGACCGTAGTGGGCGAACAGCAGCCGCTGCGGTTCGAGTGCCTGGAACAGGTCCAGCGAGGCCAGTGCGGTCTCCAGGTCGAAGTCCGGGGGGGGAGTGGCCGGCCGTACGTCCGCGGTCTCGGGGATGTAGACACCGGCCGCGTCCCCGACGTACAGGTCGCCGGTGAGCGAGTCGAGCAGCCCCACGTGGTGCTTGGCGTGCCCGGGGGAGTAGTACGACTCGAGGCGCCGTCCGGCACCGAGATCGATGACGCCGGTCTCGTCGACGGCACGGATCCGCGCGGCGTCGGTGGGCTTCATCTCGCCGAACAGCGTGTCGAGCGCGTCGCCATAGACCATCCGGGCGCTGCGCATCAGCCGCTCCGGGCTGGCCAGATGCCGCGCGCCCTTCTCGTGGACGACTATCTCGGCCTTCGGGTACGACAGCGCGATGTCGCCGACGCCGCCGGCATGATCGAGATGGATATGGGTGACGACGACGGTGGTGAGATCCGCGGCTTCGACGCCCAGCTCGGTCAGCGCCTGGCGCACGATCGGAGCCGAGCCTGACGTGCCCGGCTCCACCAGGCACGGCCGGTCGGACAGGATCACATATCCCGCGGTGATGCCCGGGTATCCGGCCATCCGGGTGTCGATCTCGTAGACGTCCCCGCCCAGCGGCGTGATCGTGGTCTCGGTGCTCACGGGCTCGCTCCACTCCGCTCGGCCGATCTTCTCGAGCGTGGTCCACGTTATCGCCCGCAAGCAATGATCTACAACGTAAAGGCCCTGGGCCGGGGGTTATCCACAGGACGCCACGGGTCTATCGCCGACGAGTGCGCCGGACGCATGGTGAGAACCAGGCCGATCGAGAGGAGCAGCTCATGGACCATCTCCACATCAACGATGTCAGCCTGGTGGGCAGGTTCACCGCAGGACCGGTCTACAGGGCCTTACCGAGCGGCGCTGAGCTCGTCGAGTGGCGGCTGCTGGTGAAGCGCCCACCGGAGAAATGGCACGGCCGCACGACCGGCGATTCGATTCCGTGCATGTCGTTCGATCAGAAGTTCCGTGATCTGGTGGCCGGCTGGAGTTGCGGGGACCTGATCGAGGTGCGGGGCTCGCTCCGGCGGCGGGTCTGGCGTACGCCAGAGGGGGCCCTGGCCAGCCGCTACGACGTCGAAGTCAGCGAGGCGGAGCTGGTGGCGCCGCGGCCCGCTCGCAAGCGCAGAACCACGCCTCTGGGCCAGACCTGATCTGAGAGGGAGATAGGTGGTGCGCGTGCCGGGGGTGTGGCGCGCACACCACCGCCGGGTCACGGCTCGAGGAGGCGCAGCACCACTCCGGTGCGTGGTTTGGGGCCGAAGGAGGTCGACTTGCGAGGGACCCGTTCGCCGTCAGCGGCCACCGCCAGCACGTCGTCCACCTGTAGCGGGTTGAGGATCACCGCGGTACCACCGGCCTTGTGGGCTCGTTCGATGGCGGCGGCGGCATCGTGGTGGACGACCTCGACGCTGCGGTCGTCCGCCGCCACGCCCCAGGCGTCCTCGACGAGCAGCAGGTCCAGGATCGCAGTGTCGAGCTGCTGCCAGCGCTTGGAGTGCCGGGCGGGCATGACTACGGCGAGCCGTTCCGGATTGGGATCGCTGAGCAGATACAGCCGGCCACCTCCGCCCAGCAGGAACGCAGGGCCCTCCGCGGCGCTCAACGCGGCCAGGGCGGCCGGAAGGCCGTCAGTCACCTCCCTGACCTGGCAGACGCTTCTGGCGCGTTTCACGGCCAGCTCAGGGGCCAGTCCCGGTAGCACCCGATGGATGGCGCCCAGCCGAGGCGGATAGCGGGTGGAGTCGACGAGCAGGGCCAGTCCGTAATCCCACGGACCCGGCCCGTCCCCGGCCGCCAGGTGGCGGGCCTGGAGTGCTCGGTAGGTCGCGTACCGGTGGTGCCCGTCTGCGATCAGGGCCTGCCGGGGGCCGAGGTCTTCGGCGATCCATGCGTGCAGGGTGGGGTCGGTGATCCGCCAGAGCCGGTGCTCGACACCGTCGTCCGAGATGATCTCGAGGATGGGTTCGGCCTCGGAGGCCACTTCATCGATGATCTTGCTGGTGGCGCCGCCTCCCTCGTACACCAGGAAGATCGGCTCCAGGTTGGCCTCCGTGGCGGTCATGAGCCGCAGCCGGTCACGCACTGGACCTGGAAAGACGTTCTCGTGCGGGAGCACGATCCTGGCCGCCTCGGGCCGGATCCCCACCGCGCCTATCAGCCCGCGCTGCAATGAGTGGGCGTCGCTCTCCTCATAGACGTACAGGGCCGGATCGGGGTCCGCCACCAGCACACCCTCCGCCAGCCAGCGCTGCAAGGTCTCGCGGGCACCCTGATATGCCGCGTCCGGATCCTTCTCGTCCGCGGCCGGCAGGATCAGCCGGACGATGTTGTGTACGTCACTCTCCAGCAGCCGGCGCACGGCGTCATCATCGATCAGGTCGTACGGTGGGGTGGTGACGGCGGAGAGATCACCCACGACCTCTGGCTCGAAGTGCACGCCTCGAAACGGCGCCAGTTCCAGACCGGCGTCGCCGTCGTACGGCTCATCAGTGCCGAAGATCCGGGCACTGAACTCCTCCGGGCCGAGACCGGAGAGGAGATCGTCGTTCACCTTGTTCGACCCCCCATGGCTACGTCCTACCGTCCCCGTGAGGCATCGTAATCGGAGAGCGGTAGGTGCTTCACAGCTGGGATCCGACATAGCTCGGTGTCACAAGAAAGACCGGGAGGCTTACACGATGATTGACGGGTCGGCGGATTCCCCAGGCGAGGGGGCTTTTCCCTCCTCGGCGCCCCGTGGCTCAGCCCAGCCTGAAGGCGGGGTTTACGAGTGGTACACCCGTGGTCTCGAGTTGCTGAGCGCGGGCAGTGCCGCCGCGGCCGTTCAGCTGCTGGAGCGGGCCGCCGACGCGGAGCCCTCCTCCTCGAGCATCCGGGAGGCCCTCGCGCGGGCGCAGTTCGGAGCCCGGCGGTTCGCGGAGGCCGCTGACAGCTTCCGGTGGATCGTGGAGTACAACCCGTCTGAGGACTACGCGTTGTTCGGGCTGGGCTTGTCGCTGAGCCGGCTGGGCGAATTCGAGGCCGCCGTCGAGCATTTGGCACTGGCCGTCGCCATGCGGCCGGACAACAAGCACTACACGAACGCGTTGCGGCACGCCCGGGCCACGCTCGAGGCCCGCCGATGAGCGCTCCGCGGGGTTGCGACCGGCCGTTGAGCGAGGCGTACGACGTCGCGCTGCTCGATCTCGACGGGGTGGTCTACATAGGCCACCAGCCGGTGCCGAACGCGGCCGAGGCGCTGGCCAAGGCGCGCGTGGCGGGGCAGCGCCTGGCATTCGTCACCAACAACGCCTCCCGGACGCCGAACGCCGTCGCCGCGTTGCTCCGCGAGGTGGGAGTGCCGGCCACCGCCGACGACGTCGTGACCTCGGCGCAGGCCGCCGCCAGATTGCTGGCCGAGCGGCTCCCCGCGGGGGCGCCGGTGCTCGTGGTCGGCAGCACGGCCCTGCGCCACGCCCTGCGCGCCCAGGGTCTGCGGCCCGTGTCCACGGCCGCCGAGCATCCCGCCGCGGTCGCCCAGGGCTTCGACCCCGGCCTGTCGTACGGGCTGATCGCAGAGGGGGCGCAGGCCGTACGAGATGGTGCGCTGTTCGTGGCCTCCAACGGGGACCTCACCATCCCCGCCAAGACGGGGCCGCCGCGCCCCGGCAATGGGGCGCTTGTCCAGGTCATCCGGGCCGCGACCGGTGTGGACCCGATCGTCACCGGCAAGCCCGAGCGCCCGCTGCACCGGGAGGCCATCCTGAGGACGGGCGCGGACCGGCCGCTCGTGGTGGGGGACCGGCTGGACACCGATATAGAGGGCGCCTTCAACGGCGGGGCGGACAGCCTGCTCGTCTTCACCGGGGTCACCGACCCGCTCGGTGCGGTGACCGCCGTGCCGGAGCACCGGCCGACCTACCTCGCAGCCGACCTCACCGGCCTGCTCGTCCCGCATCCCGGGGTGGCGTATGCCGACGACGCCCACACGTGCGGCGGCTGGAGCGCCCGGTGGGCCGGGGACACGATCGACCTTTCCGGCGGCGGCGACCCCTACGACGGCCTGCGCGCCCTGTGCGCGGCGGCCTGGCGTACGGACGCGCCCGTACGGCCGGATGCCGTCGGAGAGGCGCTCACCCGTCTCGGACTTCTGTGATCGGCGGCAGGACCCTGGAGCGAGGCAGCCTGGGCATGTCCCTAGATCAGCTTGCGCAGGCGGAGCAGGTCGAAGATGCCGGCCTCGATCTTGAGACGGCCGGTGGCCCAGGCCTTGGCCACACTGATCCGGTCTTCGGCCAGCGCGACGAGATCGTCGCTGTCCACCGTCAACCGGACCTGTGCCGACTTGGGATCCTCGGTCGGCGTGAACGGGTCGAGCCCGCCGGCATGGATCCGTGTTCGAAACGCCAGCCCGAGATCAGGCACGTGGCAGCTGATGTTCCGCTCGACGACGTGCTCCGCGAACTTCTCCGAGTCCACCTGCATGAGCCTTTCGGCGATGCGGTTGAGCGCCGCCCTGCATTCCTCCTCGTTCGCCATGCTGAGGCCGTTCCCCGTTCCGGTCGGCGACTATGTCGTTCCTGGACGGTAGCGTTTCCACAGAGCCGGACGCGACCTGCGGCACGCGGTCGTCATGGCATGGAGGCGAAAACAATGATCAGCGAAACCGAGCGAGGCCCAGCGGAGTCGGCCCTGGTGACGAGCGTGGACGGTGACCATATCTGGCCGGAAGGCCCTGATGTGCCCTCGTTCGAGCTGACGAGTACGCCATCGAATGGGCCGGCGGGTCCGTCGTCCTTCGAGCCGACCGGGGACGAGCGGGTCGACGAGGCGCTGACCCGCCTCGGTGAGCTCGGCGGGGTGCCGGTGGCCCAGCACGTCGAGGTTTTCGAGGATGTGCACCGCCGGTTGCAGGACGTGCTCGGCGCCATCGACCAGGAGAGCCCAGGCCAGACGGGTCCGCCGGTGCCACGGCCGCCCGGCCCGGGCGTCCAGCCGCTTCCCGGCAGGCCGGGTGGGGGCTGAGGTGCCGGTGCGCGAGGGAATGCGCGTGGGAGGAAGCCGATGATCCGCCGACGGCTCGACGCCGAGTTGGTCCGGCGAGGGCTGGCCAGGTCCCGGGAACAGGCGGGCCAGCTGATCGACGAAGGCCGGGTCCTGATCGCCGGGCAGACCGCCACCAAGGCCGCCACTCAGGTGGCGCCCGCCGCGGCGATCGTCGTCGACACCGCGGACACCGGCCCGGACTACGTTTCGCGCGGTGGGTACAAGCTCGCCGGGGCGCTGGAGGCGTTCACCGGGCTCGATCCGAAGGGCCGCCGGTGCCTGGACGCGGGTGCGTCCACGGGTGGGTTCACCGACGTGCTGTTGCGAGCCGGGGCGTCGCACGTGGTGGCGGTCGACGTCGGCTACGGCCAGATCGCCTGGTCTCTGCGGACCGACGACCGGGTCACCGTGGTCGAGCGCCTCAACATCCGCGAGATGAAGCCTGAGCATGTCGCGGCGGAGCCGCGCGATGAGCACGGTGCGGCGGAGCCGCGCGGTGAGTTGCCGAGCCTGGTGGTGGCGGATCTGTCGTTCATCTCGCTGAAGCTGGTCCTGGCGCCGATCCAGCGCTGTGTGACCGCGGACGCGGACTACGCGATAATGGTGAAACCTCAGTTCGAGGTGGGCAAGGAGCGGGTCGGCGCCGGCGGAGTCGTCCGCGACCCGGAGTTGCGCGCCGAGGCCGTACGGGATGTGGCGGATCATGCGTGGTCGCTCGGGTTGGGCGTCAGGGGTGTGACCGCGAGTCCGTTGCCGGGACCATCGGGCAACGTGGAGTACTTCCTGTGGCTCCAGGCGGGCGCGCCCCCGCTGGACGGAGCAGATCTGGCCAAGGCCATCTCGGAGGGCCCGCAGTGAGTCTGAGCATGGAAAAACGTTCGGTGCTGGTTCTCGTGCACACGGGACGCCCTGGGGCGGTGCGCAGTGCGCAGTTGGTCATCGAGCGGCTCACCGAGGCGGGGATCTGCGTGCGGGTGCTCGAGGACGAGGCCGAGGAGATCGGCTGCACGGGAGTGCAGGTCATGCCCAGCACCGAGGCGGCCGCCGAGGACGCCGAGATGGTGGTGGTGCTGGGCGGTGACGGCAGCCTGTTGCGCGCAGCGGAGCTGGCCCGGATTCCCGGTACGCCGTTGCTGGGTGTCAATCTCGGCCACGTCGGTTTTCTTGCGGAGGCGGAGCGGGAGGACCTCGCGGCGACCGTCGACCGGGTCGTGGCCCGCCGCTACGACGTCGAGGAACGGATGACCATCGATGTCTCCGTGCGCCGGAACGGCACGGTGACGGAGACGACCTGGGCGCTCAACGAGGCCACGGTCGAGAAGGCCGAGCGGGAGCGGATGCTGGAGGTGGTCGTCGAGATCGATGGGCGGCCGTTGTCACGCTGGGGCTGTGACGGCGTGGTGTGCGCGACCCCGACAGGCTCCACCGCCTACGCGTTCTCTGCGGGCGGCCCGGTCGTCTGGCCCGAGGTGGAGGCGATGCTGGTGGTCCCGATCAGTGCCCACGCGCTCTTCTCGCGGCCGATGGTGGTCTCACCGCAGTCGGTGGTCGCGATCGAGGTGCTGCAGGACACACCGCGCGCGGTGTTGTGGTGCGACGGGCGGCGCACCGTCGGTCTGCCGCCGGGTGCCCGGGTGGAGGTCCGCAGGGGGGTGGCGCCGGTCCGGTTCGCGCGGCTGCATCTGACGCCGTTCACCGATCGGCTGGTTACGAAGTTCGGGTTGCCGGTGAGCGGTTGGCGAGGCCGTGTTCGTACACATGAGCGATAACGGGCGAGTGGGCTGTAACCTCAGAGCCGAAAGGGTGGTGACGCTCGTGCGGCCGATGGTCGAGGAGGTACGGATTCAGGGCCTCGGGGTGATCGACGAGGCGGTGCTGGACCTTTCCCCGGGCTTCAACGTCGTGACCGGTGAGACCGGCGCGGGCAAGACCATGGTCGTGACCAGCCTGGGCCTGCTGTTCGGTGGCCGGGCGGATCCGCAGCGGGTACGGCCTGGAGCCGATCGCGCCTTCGTCGAGGGCCGCATCATCGTGGATCCGCGGGGCAGGGCCGTCGAACGGGTCGAGGAGGCGGGTGGTGAGCTGGACGACGGCGCGCTGATCGTGACCCGGACCGTCTCCGCCGAGGGCCGGTCCCGGGCGCATCTGGGCGGCCGGTCGGTGCCGGTCAGCCTGCTCATCACCCTCGCTGACGATCTTGTGGCGGTGCACGGCCAGTCCGATCAGCAGCGACTGCTGCAGGCCGGCCGGCAGCGGGCCTCCCTCGACCGTTACGCCGGGGACGTCCTCACCAAGCCACTGCGCGCCTACACCGCCGCCTACCAGCGGCACCGGCAGGTGACCGCGCTGCTGGCGGAGCTGACCACCCGGTCCCGGGAACGCGCCCAGGAGGCCGATCTGCTGCGGTTCGGGCTCGAGGAGATCGAGAAGGTCAATCCGAAGCCGGGAGAGGACGTCGACCTGGCGGCGGAGGGGGAACGGCTCGGGCATGCCGACGCGCTCCGTGGTGCCGCCACGACCGCGCATGACGCGCTGCTCGGCGATCCCACCGCGGTGGTGACGGCCGCCGCCGACGCGATGACCCTGCTCGGTACGGCGCGCAATTCGCTCGAGGGCGTACGGCATCACGATCCGGTTCTGGCGGCGCTCTCGGACCGGCTGGCCGAGGCGAGCTATCTCGTCTCCGACGTCGGCGGGGAGCTCGCCGCCTATGCCGAGTCCGTCGAGGCCGACCCGGCGCGGCTGGCCACTGTACAGGAGCGGCGTTCCGACCTGACCGGGCTCACCCGCAAGTATGGCGGGGCGAGCACGGAGGGGTCGGCCATCGACGAGGTTCTGGAGTGGGCGCGCACGTCCGCCCGGCGCGTCCTGGAGCTGGACGGTGACGACGACCGTATCGGCGAGCTGCAGGCGGAGCATGAGGAGCTCACCGCCCGGCTGAAGGAGCTCGCCGCGGAACTGACCGCTCTGCGGACCGAGGCGGCCGAACGGTTCTCCACGGCGGTCACCGAGGAGCTGACCGCGCTGGCGATGCCGCACGCCCGGATCGTCGTCGCCGTCACCCAGACCGAGGAGTTCGGGCCACAGGGCGCCGACGAGGTGGAACTGCGGCTCGTGTCACATCCGGGAGCGCCGCCGCTCCCGCTGCACAAGGGTGCCTCCGGCGGTGAGTTGTCCCGGGTGATGCTGGCGATCGAGGTGGTGTTCGCCGGTGCCGACCCGGTGCCGACCTTCGTGTTCGACGAGGTGGACGCGGGGGTGGGCGGAAAGGCCGCGGTGGAGATCGGCCGCCGGTTGGCCCGGTTGGCCCGCAACGCCCAGGTGATCGTGGTCACACACCTGCCGCAGGTGGCGGCCTTCGCCGACCAGCACCTTCTCGTCGAGAAGTCCGACGACGGCACGGTGACCAGCAGTGGTGTGACCGCCCTCGATCAGGAGGGCAGGGTACGGGAGTTGTCGCGCATGCTGGCGGGTCTGGAAGACTCCGAGCTGGGCCGGGCCCACGCGGAGGAGCTCCTCGCCATCGCCCACAAGGACAAGACCGATGATGGCAAGATCGAAACCCCTAGCGCGGACGCAGGCGCTGAGCAAGTGTGACGCGGGGTGTGTGAACGGACACGCCTGATCATTCGTCGTTACACGTATGGCGTAATCGGCTCTGGCAGGATGGCACTTGATGAACGACCCTTCCCTGAACTCCGACCGGCCGACCCTGCGGCCGAACCTGCGTTTGCTGCGGCGCGGGCTGCTCGGGCTGGGCAAGGTCAGAGAGGACGCTGAGCCCGGCGTGAACGCCGTGGCCCGGCTGGACCGCAGGACCAAGACCCTCACCAAGCGACTGAAGCCGGGCGAGGTCGCGATCATCGACCACGTCGATATCGACCGGGTCAGTGCCGAGGCGCTCGTCTCCTGCGGGGTGGGCGCCGTCATCAACGTGGCGCCGAGCATCTCCGGCCGCTATCCGAACCTGGGCCCGCAGATCCTGATCGAGGCGGGCATCGCGCTCGTCGACGACGTCGGCCCGGAGATCTTCGCCAAGATCCGCGAGGGTGAGACCGTCCGCGTGCTGGACGAGGTGGTCTATGTGGGCGACGCCATCATGGCGAAGGGCATCGCGCAGACCGCCGAGACCGTCGAAGCCTCCATGATCGAGGCGAAGGCAGGGCTCTCGGTCCAGCTGGAAGCGTTCGCCGCGAACACGATGGAGTATCTCAAGCGCGAACGGGATCTCCTCATCGACGGGGTCGGCGTGCCCGACATCGTCACCGAGCTCGAGGGCAGGCACGCCCTGATCGTCGTCCGCGGCTACCACTACCGTGAGGATCTGGCCACGCTCCGCCCCTATCTGCGGGAGTACCGCCCGGTGCTCATCGGCGTGGACGGCGGCTCCGACGCGCTCATCGAGGCAGGCTACCGGCCCGACATCATCGTCGGAGACATGGACTCGGTCTCGGACGAGGCGCTGGGCTGCGGAGCCGAGCTGGTGGTGCACGCCTACCGGGACGGTCGTGCGCCGGGGCTTCAGCGCGTCCATGAGCTCGGTCAGGAAGCGGTGGTGTTCGCGGCCACCGGCACCAGCGAGGACGTGGCGATGCTGCTCGCCGACGACAAGGGCGCCAGCCTGATCGTGGCGGTGGGGACGCACGCCACGCTGGTGGAGTTCCTGGACAAAGGCCGGGCCGGCATGGCCAGCACCTTCCTCACCCGGCTCCGAGTGGGCAGTAAGCTCGTCGACGCCAAAGGGGTCAGCAGGCTCTACCGGAGCCGGATTTCGACCTCGTCGCTACTGCTGCTCGTGCTCGCCACGTTCATCACGATCGTTGCCGCCATCTATGTGTCTCCCGCCAGCGACGTTCTGACGCCGGTGCTGGCCGACAAGTGGCAGGCATTCCTCTTCTGGCTGACCGGACTCTTCTCGTGATCGATTTCCGTTATCACCTCGTCTCCATCCTCGCTGTCTTCCTGTCGCTGGCGATCGGCCTCGTGCTCGGCGCCAACGCGCTGCGCGGCCCGGTGCTGAGCAGCCTCCAGAACCAGGCGGCGGGCCTGCACACCGCGAACCAGAAGTTGCGCGCCGACTCCACACAGCAACTGGCCCAGATCAAGGGTGAGGAGCAGTTCGCGCTGGCGACGGCTCCGCAGATCGTGGCGAACCGGCTCAAGAACGAGTCCGTGGTGTTCGTGCAGACGCCGGGCGGCAGCCAGAGCATCTACGAGCAGCTCGTCCCGATGATCCAGAAGGCCGGTGGCACGGTCACCGGGGAGGTGACGATCCAGAACAAGTTCCTCGCCGACGACCAGCTCGAGACGTTGGACGCGCTCACCAAGGGCTTGAAGCCCGGTGTGACCGATACTGCCGACATCACCCCCTACGACAGGGCCGGTGCGGTGCTGGCCGGCGCGCTGGTGACCAACCAGCCGTCCAAGGCGGGGCAGGGGGACGAGTCCAACGGCGCGGTCCTCAGCGCCTTCAAGTCGGCGGGTTACGTAACCGCCAGCGAAAACCTCCGCGGCCGTGCCACACTCGCCGTCGTGATCGCTCCCTCCAGCCCCTACACGGGCCAGAACGCGGACGGCGACAACAAGGCCCTGATGTCTCTCGCGGGCGCTCTCGACGGCGCCGATCGGGGCACGGTCATGGCCGGCCCGTCCACAGCCGCGCAGGACGGCGGCCTCATCTCTGTGCTCCGCGACTCCGGCACCGCGAGCAAGGTCTCGACGGTCGACATAGCGGACACCGCATCCGGCCAGGTCGTGGTGGTCCTCGCCTTCGGCACCGAGACGGCCGGTAAGTCCGGCGCCTACGGCGTCGGCTCCGGCGTCAACGGCTACCTGCCCACTCCCGTACCGACCGCAGGGAAGACGTGATGACCTCCCCTCTGAAAATTCTCGTCGGCGGCGCCCTCGGCGCCGTCGCCGCGCGCGCCGCCTACACCGCGCTGACCCGGCGTCCGCCCGGCCTCAAGGGGCTGCCCGGCGACGAGGTCTGGGGCCGCACCAACCACCGGGGCGAGCCGGTCACGCTGCTGGAGGGGCCGGCGTTCGTCGCCGGGGCCACCGCGGCGGGACTGCTCACGCCCGGCCTGACCGGCCGGATGAGGGCTGCGGCGCTGCTGGCCGGAGCCGGGTCCGGCCTGCTGGGCGCCTATGACGACCTGGCCGGCTCGGGCTCCTCCAGGGGCTTCAAGGGCCATTTGGCCGCCCTGTCCCGCGGTGAGGTCACCAGCGGCGCGGTGAAGCTCCTCGGCATCGGTGCGGGCGGGCTCGTCTCGGCGGCCGTCGCCGGGACCGACGCGCCCACCAAGAGCGGTGCCCTGTTCGACGTCCTGGTGAACGGGGCGATCATCGCGGGCAGCGCGAACCTGATGAACCTTTTCGACCTGCGTCCGGGCCGCGCGATCAAGGTGGGTCTGCTCGTCGGGGCGCCACTGGCGGTGGGCTCGGGGGCGGCCGTGGTCGCCGCACCGCTGGGTGCCGCCGCAGGGCTGCTGCCCGAGGACCTCGGCGAGCGGGCGATGCTCGGCGACGCGGGCGCCAACGGGCTGGGCGCTCTGCTGGGCCTGGCCGCCACCCGGCTCGGCCGCGGCACCCGGCTGGCCGTGCTGGCCGGGCTGGTCGGCCTCAACGGTGCCAGCGAGGTGGTCAGCTTCACCAAGGTCATCCGGGAGACGCCGGCGCTGAACTGGCTCGACATGCTGGGCCGGCGCCCCGTACAGGTTCCGGCCGCCGCGCCGCGCAGGCCCGAGCCCGACCCGGTGCAGGTGGCCGACTCCACGCAGTGAGAGCACGCTTCAGACGGCCGTCCGAGGATCTCATCCGCGGAGCGGCGAAGGGTCCAGGGGGGTCGTCCCCCGTGCGGGGGCTCGCCGGTGCGGCCGTCCTCATCGGGATCCTCACCATCCTGGCCAGAATCGCCGGCTTCGGCCGTACGGCCGTGTTCTCCCAGACGGTGAAGAACCAGTGCATCGGTCAGGCTTACTACACCGCCAACCAGGTCCCGAACATCGTCTTCGAGATCGTGGCCGGTGGTGCGCTGGCCAGCATGGTGGTGCCCGTGCTGGCGGGTGCCGTGGAACGCGGCGAGCAGGAGAACGTTCGGCGGACCGCCTCGGCCATGCTCACCTGGGTCGTCGTCGTGCTGCTACCGCTGTCCGTGCTGGCCGCCGTCATGGCTCGTCCGGTGATGAGCCTGCTGGCGCACGGCAAGGACGGGCGGATCGGCACGTGCGCGCAGACCGATCTGGTCTCGACTGGTGCCCACATGCTGGTGGTCTTCGCCCCGCAGATCGTGCTGTACGGGCTGGCCGTGGTGCTGTACGGCATCCTGCAGGCACACCGGAGGTTCACCGGGCCGGCGGTGGCGCCGCTGGTCTCAAGCTTCATCGTGATCGGCGCGTACCTCGTCTACGTCCCCCTGGGGCCGAGCGATCCCGCTGATCTGAGGGGGCTGTCCCGGGCGGCGGAACTGACTCTGTCGGTGGGCACGACTCTCGGGGTGGTGGCTCTCGTGGTGACCGTGCTGGTGGCGGCGAAACCGCTCCGGCTGGGGTTGCGGCCGATGCTGAGGTTCCCTCCGGGGGTCGCCTCCCGGGTGCGGAGGCTGGCGGTCGCCGGGCTCGCCACGGTGGCCGCACAGCAACTCGCCACCATCGGCGTCGTCGTCCTGACCAACGGTGACATGACGACCGGCGCGCTGGTCGACTACAACTTCGCCTGGGCGGTCTTTCTGCTGCCCTGGGCGATCCTGGCGGTGCCGATCGCCACCAGCGCGTTCCCCGTTCTTTCCGGACGGATGGCCGAGCGGGACCTGACCTCGTTCGATCGGATCATCGCTTCGACCACCCGGGCGGTCGTGCTCGCCTCATGTGCGGGAGTAGCGGCGCTGAGCGCCGTCGCACTGCCCGCCGCTCACTTCCTCGACAGTGATCCCAGGTCCGAGCCGCTGGTACTGGCGCGTGCCATCCTGGCCTTCGCCCCCGGGCTCATCGGGTACGGCCTCGTCGCGCACCTGGGCAGGGCGCTGTTCGCGGCCGGTAAGGGCCGGGCCTCGGCAGGGGCCACGGTCGCCGGATGGCTGGCCGTTCTCGCCGCCGACATCAGCCTGGTCTTCACCGTGCCGCGCGAGTGGCGGGTCGCGGCGCTGGGCCTGGGAAACACGATCGGTATGAGCGTCGCCGGAGTGCTGCTGCTGGCGGCGCTGGTACGGACCCGGGGGCGCGCCTCCGTACACGGGCTGGTCAGGGCGGCCGGGGCCGGGCTGGCCGGAGCCGTCGGGGGTGGTCTCGCGGGCTACGGTGTCGCCCGTGGGATCGGCACGGGCGGCCAGTTGATGAACGTCGGAGTGGCGCTGCTGGCCGCGGTGGTCGCGGGTGGGGTCTTCCTGGTGATCGTCTATCTCATCGACGGCCGGGATCTGGGTGCCGTCCTCAGCCGGAAGGTCACACGCGATGTTTGAGCAGGGCTCCGAGGCAGGTCTTCGGGTGGCGCTGGTGCTGGGCACGAGCGCCGGGGGAGTGGGTCGGCACGTTCACTCGGTCGCCGCCGGGCTGACCGCCCGCGGAGCTCACGTGGTGGTGCTCGGGCCGCCGGAGACCGAGGAACTGTTCGGGTTCACCGGGACGGGGGCTCGTTTCGCGCCCGTGGAGATCTCCGACCGGCCCCGGCCGGCCCGTGACGCCCACGCGGTGGCGCGGCTGCGGAGGTTGCTGCGCGGCACGCCGGGAGACGCCGCGCGAGGGTCCGGAGGGGCCGAGGTCGTCCATGCCCACGGGCTGCGCGCGGGCGGGCTCGCGGTGGCCGCGCTGGCCGGGATCGTGCCCGGGCCGCTCCGGTTCTCGCGCGGCCGGCCGCCCCTCGTGGTGACCCTGCACAACGCGGTGATCGCGGGCGGGGTGACGGCCGTCGCGTACGGTGCGCTCGAGCGCATCGTCGCCCGTGGCGCGGCCGCGGTGCTGGGGGTCTCGCCGGATCTGGAGGATCGGATGCGTGCTCTCGGCGCTCGCGAGGTGGGCCGGGCGCTGGTCCCCGCCCCGCCACCGACGCGGTCACCGGGCCCGGCCGAACGCGCCGAGATGCGCGCCGAACTCGGGATCGGTGACCGGCCATTGATCCTCACCGTGGGGCGGCTCGCCCACCAGAAGGGGCTGCCGACGCTCCTCGACGCCGCCGCCGGCTGGACGGCCCGGACCTCGCCGCCGCTGGTCGCCATCGTCGGCGATGGCCCCCTCGAGAACGAACTGCGGGGTCGGATCGAGACAGAGGGGCTCCCCGTACGGCTGCTGGGCCGCCGACAGGATGTCCCTGCACTGCTCGCCGCCGCCGACGTGGTCGTGGTGCCCAGCGTGTGGGAAGGCCAGCCGCTCGTGGTCCAGGAGGCGTTGCGCGCAGGGCGCCCCTTGATCGCCACCAGGGTGGGCGGGATCCCAGACCTGGTCGAGGACGCCGCGTTGCTCGTACCGCCGGGTGACGCCGGGGCGCTGCGGGACGCCGTGGCCCAGGTTCTCGACGACTCCGCACTCGCCGTACGGCTCGGTGCCGCGGCGGTGCGGCGGGCGGCCGCGCTCCCCACCGAGGACGCGGCCGTTCAGCAGCTCCTCACGCTCTATCAGGAGCTGGTGATCCGCTGACGCCGGGCGATCCTGGCCATGCCCTGAAAAATCGATGCTTGCTCACTCTCGATCTCTGGGGGGGCCGCGTCGGTATAGTCAAAGCGCGGGAGGCATGGATTGTCCCCGCGGGCGGTGATTCGTGGACGTATCCCTGTGGGTATGGGCGCTGACCCTGGTGGGCCTGCTCACCCTGATCCTCCTCGACCTGGTCATCGTCGACAGAGGTGAGCCCAAAGTGTTCACCCTGCGGCAGGCGGCCGTCTGGGTGACCTTCTATGTCGTGCTGGCCATCGTCTTCGCTGTGGTCCTGTTCCTCGTCGCGGGTGGCACCTATGCCGGACAGTTCGTCGCCGGCTATCTCACCGAGTACAGCCTCAGCATCGACAATCTCTTCATCTTCTATGTGATCATGGCACGGTTCGCCGTGCCGGGGGACAGCCAGCACAAGGTGCTGCTCATCGGCATCGTTCTCGCGCTGATCCTGCGCGGCTTCTTCATCGCCGTCGGCGCCGCGGCGATCGCCCGGTTCGAATGGATCTTCTTCATCTTCGGGGCGTTCCTCATCTGGACGGCCGTCGGGCTGGTGCGCAGCAAGCACGACGGGGAGTTCAAGGAGAACCCGCTGCTGCACTGGACTCGCCGGGTTCTGGCCACCTCCGAGGGTTATGACGGCTCGCGGACGGTGACCCACGAGGGCGGCAGGCGGTTGCTCACTCCGCTGTTCATCGTCATGATCGCGATCGGCACCACCGACCTGTTGTTCGCGCTCGACTCGATCCCCGCGATCTTCGGCCTCACCAAGGAGGCCTATCTGGTCTTCACCGCCAACGCGTTCGCGCTGATGGGGCTCCGTCAGCTCTACTTCCTGCTGGGCGGCCTGGTGGAGAGGCTGGTCTATCTGAGCGCGGGTCTGGCGTTCATCCTCGGCTTCATCGGGGCCAAGCTGATCCTTGAGGCGCTGCACTCCTATGGCGTTGCGTGGGCTCCCGAGATCCCCATCTGGCTGTCGCTGGCCGTGATCGGGGCCGCCATGGCGGTCACCACGGTGGCCAGCGTGATCAAGGTGCGTCGAGACCCGTCCGCCGTGCGCTCGGCAGGCCCGGATCCGTCCTGACGAGCTCGTTGAACCCGGATGGCCGAAGCTACCGACCGGTTAGTAGAGTCACTCTCAAGTCAAGGTGAATGTGGTTCTAGAATCAGGTTCAATAGAGGTGTCGGAGCGACGGGGGCGGACCCCGTCAGGGGACCGGTAGTGAGAGGTGTCGCATGGCCATCGGGCTGACCGAAGAGCACGAGGCGCTCGCGGAATCGGTGCGCGGGTTCGCCGAGCGCAGCATTACGACGAACGTCGTGCGAGCCGCCCTGGAGGCGGACGAGGAGACCAAGCCGCCGTTCTGGACCGGCCTGGCCGAGCAGGGCCTGCTCGGCCTGCACGTGGCGGAGGAGCACGGCGGCCAGGGCTTCGGGCTACTCGAACTGACCGTCGCGCTGGAGGAGCTGGGCCGGATCACGGCCCCGGGCCCGTACCTGCCGACGGTGCTGGCCAGCGCGGCGCTGGGTGCCTCGAGCAACGCCAAGGCCCACGCTGAGTTGCTGCCCGGTCTCGTCGACGGCTCCCGTACGGCCGCGCTCTCGCTCGTGACCGGCCTGACCGGGCGGCGTGACGATGGTGCCCTCGTGATCAGCGGCTCGGCGCAGCCGGTCCTCGGCGCCGCGCTCGCCGACGTGATCGTCCTGCCGGTGAGCACCGATGCGGGCGAGGAGTGGATCGCGGTCGACGCCGCCGACCTGACGATCACACCGCTGCAGAGCCTCGACAAGGTCCGCCGGGTGGCGAAGGTGGAGGCGAGCGACGTCACGGTGCCCGCCGACCGAGTGCTGGACGGCCTCGAGGGGCCGGAAGTCCTCGACCTCGCCGCCGTGCTGCTCGGCGCGGAGGCCGTCGGCGCCGCGTCGTGGTGTGTGACGACCGCGTCCGAGTACGCCAAGGTCCGTGAGCAGTTCGGCCGCCCGATCGGCCAGTTCCAGGGCGTCAAGCACAAGGCCGCGCGCATGCTCATCGCGCTCGAGCAGGCCCGCGCCGCAGTCTGGGACGCCGCTCGCGCCATCGACGACTCCGCCGACGAGGCGGGTTTCGCGGCCGGTGTCGCGGCCGTGATCGCCCCGGAAGCCGCCGTGCGGACGGCCCGTGACTGCATCCAGATCCTGGGTGGCATCGGCTTCACGTGGGAGCACGACGCGCACCTGTATCTGCGCCGCTCTCTGACCCTGCGTACGCTCCTCGGCCCGGACAAGGGGTGGGCCTCCACGGTCGCCTCGCTGGCTTTGGAGGGCGGTCGCCGCCCGGTCGAGCTGGAGTTGGACGACGACACGCTCCCGATTCGTGAGCGGATCCGCGACGAGGTCGCCGAGCTCGCCGCGATCGAGGACAAGGGCGAGCTCGCCGTCACGATGGGCGATGAGGGCTGGACGGTTCCGCATTTGCCCGCTCCCTGGGGACGCGGTGCCGATCCGGTCGAGCAGATCCTCATCCAGCAGGAGCTCAGGGCGGCCAAGGTCAAGGCCCCGAACCTGGTCATCGGTGCCTGGCTGGTGCCGTCGCTCGTGACCTACGGCTCCGAGGAGCAGAAGGAGCGCTTCCTGCGCCCCACGCTGCGCGGCCAGATCGTCTGGTGCCAGTTGTTCAGCGAGCCCGGTGCGGGCTCGGACCTGGCCTCGCTGTCGATGAAGGCCGAGCGGGTCGAGGGTGGCTGGAGGCTCACCGGGCAGAAGATCTGGACCTCGGTGGCGCAGTTCGCGCAGTGGGGCTTCTGTATCGCCCGCACCGACCCGACGGCGGCCAAGCACGAAGGCATCAGCTACTTCCTGGTGGACATGAAGTCCGAGGGCGTCGACGTGCGGCCGCTCAAGGAGCTCACCGGCGAGGCCATCTTCAACGAGGTGTTCCTCGACAGCGTGTTCGTCCCGGACGACTGTGTCGTCGGTGAGGTCAACAAGGGCTGGCAGGTGGCTCGCAACACGCTCAGCAACGAGCGGGTCTCCCTGTCCACCGGCGGCGGGATGGGCATGGGTGTGCCCGAGCTCCTGGACTTCTTCAAGGGCGCCGAACTCGATGCGATAGCCCTCGCCGAGGTGGGCAAGCTCGTGGCCCAGGGGCAGTCGATCGATCTGCTCGGCCTGCGGACCACCCTCAAGCAGCTGTCGGGGGTCAACCCGGGGGCCGAGGCCAGTGTCCGCAAGCTCCTCGGCGTGCAGTTCAACCAGGACGTCGCCGACTACTGCTGGGCCGCCCAGGGGGCCGACGCGGCGGTCGAGGAGAGCGGTGCGCCCACCGGTCGGGTGGCCAGGGCGATGCTCTTCAGCCGGGCGATGACGATCTACGGTGGCACCACCGAGGTACAGCTCAACATCATCGGTGAGCGGCTGCTGGGCCTGCCCCGCGACCCGGAGCCTGGCAAGTAATGACCGATGGATCATGCCGGGTCACCCGTTCGCGGGGGCCCGGCATGGTTTTCCGGCACCTTTGGGGCGTCACGGATAAACTTCCCCATCCGGTCGGCGTCGACCGGTCCGTGGCCTTGCCGTACTCCTCCGGAGGATCCTGTGAACGAGCGCTCGAGGGCGATCGCCTTGACGATCGCGGCCAGTGCCGCCGCGCTCACCCTCGCCGCCTGCGGTGGGGCGAAGGACAGTGGCACGAAGACCGATCCGGGCCAGAGCACGGGGCCGGGCGGGAGTGTCTCCGACGGCTCTCCCTCGACCGATGGCCCGGTGCCGAAGGTCGTGGGCGGTCCGCTCCCGAAGATCGCCGCGCGGCAGGTGAAGGGCCTGGTCGGCACGTGGGTCAACAACGCGAAGGGCTCGGTAGGGGACTACTTCGAGTTCAAGGCCGACGGCACGGGGAGCTGGAAGGGCAAGGGCACGTCCCTCTGGACCGGCCAGGTGATCCCGTCCGGCAAGGATCAGTACCGACTGTCGTGGCAGGGCAAGGACCCGACCACCTCCACGTTCTGGTCGGTCAAGCTCACCGAGAACGGCCAGAAGCTGGTGTTCCAGGGAACCCAGCAGACCTATACCAAAGGCAAGCCCGCTTGAGTTCCTTGGAGCACGCATGACGGCCTTCTTCGCCTCGCCCGCGGATGTGCGGGAGCGGCTCGCGGCGGTGGACTATCTCGCCGACGGGGCGATCGCGACGACGGTCTACCTCGCTGACGCGCTCGGCAAGCCCCTGCTGGTGGAGGGTCCGGCCGGGGTCGGGAAGACGGAGCTGGCCAAGGCCGTGGCCGCGTCCACCGGAGCCGAGCTCGTCCGGCTGCAGTGTTATGAAGGGCTGGACGAGGCCCGTGCGCTGTACGAGTGGAATTACAAGAAGCAACTGCTCCGCATCCAGGCCGCCGGCTCCGACCAGGCCTGGGAATCGACCCACGACGACATCTTCACCGAGGAGTTCCTGCTGGAACGGCCGCTGCTTGCCGCGATCCGGCGGTCCGAGCCCACCGTCCTGCTGATCGACGAGACCGACAAGGCCGATGTCGAGGTGGAGGGCCTGCTGCTGGAGGTGCTCTCGGACTACCAGGTCACCATCCCCGAACTCGGCACGTCGACCGGGCGGGAACCCGCTGACGGACCGAGGGGGGATCGGTCATCGCCGTACCAGGCCAGCC
>JAOPYO010000162.1 GCA_025964575.1 Actinomycetes bacterium | reverse complement strand
CGAAGCCGGGGTAGGGGACGTTCTGGCCGTAGAAGCCGGTGACGGCGGTGGGGACGGCGATGATCGCGGCCCAGCTGGTGACCTGTTTCATGACGACGTTGAGCCGGTTGCCCTGCATGGTCAGGTGGGTCTCGCGGATGGTGGAGATGAGGTCGCGCAGTGATTCGGTCCATTCGGTGGCGCGCAGGACATGATCGTAGACGTCCTGGTAATAGGGCTGCATGGCGTCGTCGACGATGTGCAGGTCGCGGCGGAGCAGGGAGTTGACGACTTCGCGCATCGGGAGCACGGTGCGGCGGAACATCACCAGGCTCTTGCGGAGCTCGAAGGTACGGCGCTGCATGTCGCCGTCCTTGGTGCCCTCGGAGAACAGTTCGCCCTCCAGGGCCTCGATCTGCTCGTCCAGGGACTGGACGGCGTCGAAGTGTCCGTCGACGACGTAGTCGAGCAGCCCGTGCAGCAAGAACCCGACCCCGTATTTGGCGAGGTCGGCGGAGCCATCCCAGCGGGCGATGACCTGGTCGATGTCGAAGTTCTCGTCTTTGCGGACGGTGACCAGGGCGTTGCGGGTGACGAACGCGGCGACCTCGCTGGTGCCCAGGACACCCGTGCCGGTGTCCAGGTGGACGGCGTAGGCGGTGACGAACAGGTGGGAGTCGTAGCGGTCGAGTTTGGGCCGCTGGTGTTCGTGGATGGCGTCCTCGACGGCCAGCGGGTGCAGGCCGAGTTCCTCGCTGATCGCGGCGAGATCTTCGGTGGTGGGCTGGCACAGGTCGAACCAGACGGTGGCGGCGGGGTCTTCGATGTAGTCGGAGACGTCGGCGATCGGGAACCCTTCGGTTTCCAGCACGCCGTTGCGATAAAGGCGAGTGCGCGGCATGACCCTAGAGATTAGGGCGAGACACCTCGCTTAGTGGCACCCGCCCGGGAAGCAGCCGGCGCTGAGGTGGCGGCGCAGACGGCGCCGCTGCGTGGGCACCACCATCACGACGAGCATCACGGTGAGCCCCAGCAGGGTACCCGCGGCGGCTCGAACGTCCATGGTCGCGAGGGTACACACCGATCTGCCCCGACCGGTCGAAGCCGCCGCCCATATGCCCACCTGCGAAAATGATAGTTTTTTGCTGGAAGCCCGCTGTGGCTTCGCAGTTGGAAGGATTGGGGCGATGGCCCATCAGCCCGAGACAAGCCCGTCACCGGCGGTGCCAGGCAGGTCGGCGCATGGGGCGCCGTTGACCGAGGCGCACGTTGCTCGCCGAGCCGACCCGGCTGCGCCTGCTGTGGGCGCTGCGCGGCGGTGAGCTGGGGGTGAGTGCGCTGGCCGAGGCGGCGCGGTGCAGCCCGACGGCGGCGAGCCAACACTTGTCCAAGCTGCGCCTGGTCGGCCTCGTCGACCAGCGCGCCAAGGGGCGGGCGCGGCTGTACCGGCTGCGCGGGGCCCACGTCCGCCGCCCGGTCGTCGTGGCGCTCAGCCATGCGCAGCGTGCCGTGGAAGAGATTTCCGACTATGAGTGATCTGGTATCCGGCCTGCCGCACTACGGCCCTTACGCGCAGGTGATCGGCCTTGCCGTCCTGTCGGCCGTGATCGCCGCGCTCGCGGTGGTGGTGTTTCGCAGCTCCAGGCGCCCGTGACCTCATGCGAAAGCTGGGTGATTCCCCTGGCCGGGGCTGCACCCTAGACTTGTTGCATGGTTGCGCAAATCCCTTCAGATTCGGCCGTGGTCAGCATCGACGCGATCGTGGACGTGTTGAAGGCGATCGCCGATCCGACGCGTTTCCAGATTTTGCACGCGGTCTCAGAGCGCGAATGCGCGGTCGGCCAGCTCGCGGAGTTGGTCGGTGCGCATGTCGCAGCGGTGTCGCAGCACCTGGCGAAGTTGCGGGCGGCCGGGCTGGTGACCGCGCGCCGCGACGGGACCCGGATCTTTTATAGGGCGGCGAACTCGCATGTGGCAGGGGTACTGGCCGAAGCGGGCCTGCTCGCCGGGTACGTCACGGGCGTGATCGACCCGCCCTCCGGCGGTGATGCCGTCCCAAGCTCGACGGTCGAGGCGGGGCGTCCGGCGTGGGTATTGCATGCGCGGCGGCTGCGCCCGGCAGGGCCATGAGATGACCTGCCGCCTGGACAGGCCGCGGCCGCCGGAAGGCAGGCACCCATGACGTTCCTGTCGCCCGGACGGCTGTGGCTGCTGGCCCTGATCCCTGCGCTCATCGTCGCCTATCTGCTGGTGCAGCGACAACGCAAGCGCTCCGCGCAGCGGTTCACCAACCCGGCCCTTTTAGCGAACATCGCGCCGCGCCGGCCGGGATGGCGGCGGCACATAGCAGCCGGGCTCTTCATGGCGGCGATGTGCGTGATGATCGTTGGTTACGCGCGGCCCGCGAGCGTGGTCAAGGTGCCCAGAGAGCGGGCCACCATCATGGTCGCCATCGACGTGTCCCTGTCAATGGAGGCCACCGATGTCGCCCCCTCCCGGGTCGAGGCGGCCAAGACGGCGGCGAAGACCTTCGTGCAGAGCCTGCCCCAAAGATTCAACGTCGGGCTGATCAGCTTCGCGGGCAACGCCGCAGCGGTCACCGCCCCCACCCTCGACCACCAGGCCGTCACCGACGCCATCGACCAGTTGCAACTCGGCAAGGGCACCGCGATCGGGGAGGCGGTCTTCACCTGTCTGTCGTCGATCCGGATACTTGATGCTCGCGCGAACCATGATCTTCCGCCCGCGCACATCGTGCTGATGTCCGACGGCGACAACACCCAGGGCCGTTCCGTGGCCGAGGCCGCCTCCGCCGCCCGGATGGCCAAGGTGCCGGTATCGACGATCGCGTTCGGCACCCCGAACGGCACCGTCACCATCGACGGCGACACCTACCCGGTGCCACCCAGCACGACCACGCTGCGCACCCTGGCGGCCGATACCGGCGGCACGGCCTACCAGGCGCAGGCCGGCGGACAGTTGTCGGAGGTCTACCAGCACATCGGCCACTCACTGGGCTACACGACCCAACGGCAGGAGACCACGTCACGGTACATCTTCGCCGCGCTGCTGCTGGCGTTGGCGGCGGGCAGCGCGTCGCTGTTATGGTCCGGCCGACTGCCCTGATCACAGGCGCCTGATCGGAGAACGGCCCTGCGGCGGCTGCGCACCCGTAAAGACCAGCTCCAGCGATGACTCAGTGAACTCCCTCCGCCAGAGGCCCGAGGGCGAGCGCGGGGAAGAACTCGAGGCCCACAACGATCAGGATCGTGCTGACGAGCAGGCCGATGAACAGTGGGCTGTACGTGCGCAGCGTGCCGACGGTGACCACGCCGGGTCGCTGGGCGGCCAGGCTGCCGGCCAGCGCGAGCACGAAGATCATAGGTAGGTAGCGGCCGATGAGCATGGCCAGCGCGAGCACGACGTTGTACCAGGTCGTGTTACCGGTGAACCCGCCGAACGCGCTGCCGTTGCTCGCTGCCGAACTGGTGAAGGCGTACAACACCTCCGACAGCCGTGCGGTCGCGGTACGCAACTGCGGACGAGGTCGACCCAGAAGTTGCCCAGCCGGTCGGTCTCCCGCCGGGCGAGCCCTCGGACCAGGGCGATGGCGACGCACATGCCGACCGCCGCGCTGGCGAACGCCTCTACGCCCAGTCCGGCGGCAAGGCCAAGATGGCCGAGGGACGATTCGCCCGCGTATTTCTGCCAGCTGGTGTTGGTGGTGAAACGGACCGCGGTGTTGAAAGCCAGGGACGGGTCCATGCCCTTGTGGCCCCACGGCTGCGGCAGGTACGTCTGGAGCAGCAACAGAGACGGTGCGCTTGCAGCCGTACTGGTACCGCGATCTCGCCGATGTCGTCAGCCGTGGCCGTGGGTGGTTTCAGCGGTGTCGAGCGCGCGCCCGACCTGGTCGGCGAGCGTTACCGCGACGAGGCGTGCTTGCAGGGACGGGGTGGTCCCGGGTGTGGGCTGGAGCATGAACCGGCCGTAGAAGTGGCCGTTGCCGAACGTGCGCAACTCGATTTCCTGGTCGGGGAGCCCCCGCCGGTCGACGTCCCAGTGCTTGCGGCCTACGACCACGGTGCCGTCTGGTTCGAGGCGTGGCGGATGGCCGAGCAGGGATCCGTACTCGAACCGACATCCTCGCAGGCCCAGAAGGTCGGTGAGCTGTTTCTTCACGTGGTCGACCACGGTGCTGGGTGATCTGGCGGACTGTGTCAACTCGGCGGTGTCGTGGAGCTGGGACAGGTAGTCGGCGTCGGTGACGGCGATCATCTGCAGGCGGCGGGCGTGGGCGGCCAGTTGCGAGACCGCCAGCCCGACGATGAGCAGCAGGGCGACGGTTTTGACGTCTGCGGCTTTGGTGATGGTGAAGCGCTGGTAGGGATGGGTGAAGAAGAAGTCGAACCAGACGGCGGCCGACAGCGCCGCGAGCGCACCGGCGAAGCGGTGTCCGTTGGCGGCCACCGCGACGACGACCACGACCAGGACGAGGGCCACCTCGGCGGTCGAGAAGCTCGTACGAAGTGGCAGGAGGGCCGCTGAGAGGGCGAGCGGGGCCACCAGTGCGGCCACGACCGCCAAACGATCCCTTGCGGGGTAGCGAGGCATGTGTCACATCTCCCTTCTCCTGTCTAGCAGGGACGAAGAGCCACGCCCAGGGACCAATGGCCCTTCCCCCTACACCTCAGCATGGGGCGGTCAGCCCCAACCGTGTTCCTTAACCTGCCTGTCCGAGCCGCGCGGGGAGAATGCCCGCACAGTTCCTCATCGCAGTAGGGAGGCTGCAACGGTGCCGTTAAAAAGAGCCCGCCAACCGTGTTAAACCCGTAAAAATCGAATAATGGCGCCGTCTGTGGGTGTTGTCTGACCTCTGATCGAGAAGAAGGAGCGGATCGATGAGAGTGCCGGTGGGGGCTGTTGCGATACCGGCGTGGACGACTCTGCCAATGGTGCTCGTGTTGCTCATGCTGCTGACCGGTTCGCAGGTCTACTCCGTCCAGATGGACGAAGCTCACCGGCAGGCCGCCCACAGGCACCGGGCCGAGGCCGTCCTTCTGGAGGCGAGCGGATTCCGTGCGGCTCCCGGGAAGGGCGGAGGAGGGGCAGCGGTCGCCAAGGGCTCTCGTGCGAAGATCATGTGGACCGGGCAGGACGGCGTCCGGCATATCGAGGAGGCGGCGGTGCCCTCGAACCGGTCGGCCAGCACGCATACGACCGTGTGGGTGGACTCCTCGGGCGCCCTTACCGGCCCGCCGTCCGGGCGCGGTGAGGCGCTGCTCGCGGCGGCCGTCACAGGCGGTGCCTGCGCCCTGGCAATGCTGCTCGGCCTTTGCGGAGTCCGCGCGGCCCGCCGGGTCCGGAGCAGGCATCGGGCTGCCTCCGACATCGCCGGCGAATGAGAGCTCATTGCCCCGGCCTGGACCGGCAAACGCGGCTGGCCCGCCTTCCGGATAGGCCTGGCCGGGCTCGCGCTGCTCGGCGCGCTGCTCGCTCCGTTACTTGGTCGACCCGAGAAGATCCCTGTCCTTGGTGGCAAGCAGGTCAGTCCCACTCGTAGTGAGTTGATCTGCCTGCTACGACCTCGTGGAGGAGAAGGCAGGTGTCTGTGTGCTCGGCACCGGATCGGCGCATCGCGTGGAGTTCGGCTGCGAGGTCGTCCTGGGTCGTGCAGGCGAGCCGGACCTCGTAGTCGAAGTCGCCGTTGAGTGACCAGACGCCGGATACGGCTGGACGGCCGAGTAGCCAGGTCTCGAACAATTGCGGCACCCTTTCGCAGCCCAGCCGGATCCGGACGAACGCCTGCACGGCATTGGGGTCGACGGCTCCCGCCGGTGCGGCCGGAATCAGTGCGCTGTCCTGGCCGGAGGCTTCGTAGTAGATGCGCGTCATCTGGTCACCGCCTGAGCGGTCGCCGGCGACGGGACCGGTGAAGGGGTCGGCGAGGGGGCCGGCATGTTCCTGACCTGGGTCGGCTGGGACAGGTCGGCCACGATGAGCACCGG
>JAOPYO010000159.1 GCA_025964575.1 Actinomycetes bacterium | reverse complement strand
CACCCAGCACGCGCCGTGAAGTCTCAGGCCGGAGGCGGGCGATCAACCAGCAGGTTCCGCAAGCACCCTCGGGGCCAGACTCGATGCAAAAGGGCCGACTATCGTGAAAGGTCACAGGTCGATGCAGATCACGTTGGTCGAAGGTGACATCACCGAGCAGCGGGTGGACGCCGTGGTGAACGCGGCCAACTCCGCGCTGCTGGGTGGCGGCGGGGTCGACGGAGCGATCCACCGCAAGGGCGGACCGGCGATCCTCGAAGGATGCCGGGCGCTGCGGGCCTCGCACTACGGCCGCGGGCTGCCGACCGGCCAGGCGGTCGCCACCACAGCGGGCGCGCTTGCGGCCCGCTGGGTCATCCACACCGTCGGCCCTGTCTACAGCCGGACGGACGACCGCTCGGAGCAGCTGGCCTCCTGCTATCGCGAGTCACTGCGAGTCGCCGATGAACTGGGCGCGGCGAGCGTGGCGTTCCCGGCAGTGTCGGCCGGCATCTATGGCTGGCCGATGGACGATGCCGCCCGCATCGCCGTCAGCACGGTCCTTGAGACCCCTACCGAGGTCACGGACATACGGTTCGTACTGTTCACCGACGACGCCTACGCGGCCTTCGAACGGGCCCTCGCCCTCCAGCGCTGAACACACCTGGTGATCATGCTGCGGCCCCCTCACCCCGCGCGGGTGGTGAGGGGGTCGCGTGGATCGACTGCGGACCAGGGCAGGGTGACCTCGCCGAGCCGCCATCGGGCCCGGCCACCGAGCGGGGCCCGGGTCACCACGGGCCAGGTCGCGCGTAGCCCATCGACCGTGGCGAGCCAGCGCTGCCGGGGGCCGAACGCCGACTGTGGCGCCGCCATCGCCCAAGCACGGTCGAAGTCGGTGAGCAGCTTGTGGATCCGCTCGCCGGGGACATTGCGGTGGATCAGCGTCTTGGGCAGCCGTTCGGCCAGCTCGGACGGCTGCGGCAGCGAGGCCACCCGCGCGGCGAACGTGATCGTCTGAGGCACCGCCTCTGGCATTCCACGGGGCCGGGACTGTCCTGCGGCTTCGGGGATCACGGGCCGTCCGGACGCCGCCGAGCCTGTCAGGGTCCGCCCGGGCCCCGCCTGACCAGGCCGGGCAGCACCCGGACCTTGGGTCAGGGCGACCCAGATGGCACGACGGCCGATCTCGTCGCAGGTGCCCTCGACCAGGACCCCACCGGGGGCCAGCCCGGAGCAGATCCGGTCCCAGGACCCCCAAGCCGTCACCTCGTCGTACTGCCGGAGCACGTTGAAGGCCCGTACCAAAACGGGCGGCCGGTCCACCGGCAGCTCGAAGCCGCCGCGCCGGAACGACAGGCCGCTGTACGGGGTTCGGCGCAGAAACTCCTGGGCCACCGCGACCCGATCCGGATCGATCTCCAGCCCCACCACCTCGACCTGCGGGCAGACCTCGCGGAGCCGCAGGAACAGTTCCACTGTGGTGACCGGAGACGCTCCATAGCCCAGATCCACCACCAGCGGCCGCTCCTGCGTCCGTAGCAGCCGTCCCTGCGTCGCCGCGATCCACCGGTCCACCCGGCGCAGCCGGTTGGGATTGGTGGTGCCACGCGTGATGACCCCCACGGGCCTGACTACTCGTGACACCCGCACAGCGTAGGAGTTCTTGACCCGTGCTTTAACGGTTCAAGCCCGAGGACAGGACCGCCTCGGCGGCGAAAGGGTTGTCACGAACGCGGCGACCTCCATGCCACAAGGCGTAGTACTACAACTCGTAGTACTACTAAGTGTGGTAAATCACAGGTATGCTGGCTCCTGTGAAGGGTTTGGGAGAGCTGGAACGCACGGTCATGGAAATTCTCTGGGCACGGCCGGACGCTGCGACGGCCCGTGATGTGAGCCGTGCCCTCGCCGATGACCGCGACCTGGCCCACACCACGGTGATGACCGTGCTGGACCGTCTCGCGAAGAAGGGCTTCCTGCGCCGTGAGCGCGATGGGCGGGCCTGGCTTTACCGGCCGACGACCAGCCGGGAGGACTATGTCACCGAACTCATGCTCGGTGCCCTCGATCTGACCGGTGACCGCGACGCCGCGCTGACCCATTTCGCCCGCTCGGTCTCCGGTGACGAGGCCGCCGTACTGCGCCAGGCCTTGGCGGCGCTGGAGTCTCCAGGATGACCGGCACGGTCCTGCTCGCCTTGATCGCGGCAGGCACTCTGCCCGCGGCGCACCTACTGTCGCGCGCCTGCTGGACCTGGCGCACCCCACGCACCGCGATCGCACTCTGGCAGGCCCTGGGGCTGGCCTGGGGGGTCGCGACGATCGGAGCCCTACTCGGCTTCGCACTACTGCCCTACCGCCTGGGCGTCGCCGGCGGCCTGGTCCCGCTCAGCGCCGACCAAGGAGCGCGGCTGGACATCCCGCACCTCGTCGCCCTGGTCGCCGGACTCAGCCTCGGCTCAGTGCTGCTGGTCATGCTGGTGTACGCGGTCGTACGGGTCGTACGGGCCCGCCACCGGCACCGCGCGCTGCTGGCGCTGGTGGCCCGGGACTCCGGGCTGCGGGACACCTTGGTCCTCGACCATGACGCTGCCGCCGCCTACTGCGTGCCGGGCGTTCGCTCCGCCAAGGTCGTGGTGAGCGCCGGAACCCTGAAACTGCTGGACCAGGCTGAGCTGGCCGCCGTGCTCGCCCACGAGCGAGCGCACGTGCGGGAGCGTCACGATCTGGTGCTGCTGCCGTTCGCCTCACTCCGGCAGGTGTTCCCCGGCTTCCGGCTGGTGGCGCGGTCCATGGACGCGGTCGAGCTGCTCATCGAGATGACCGCCGACGATCGGGCCCGGCGGCACCGGCCGCCCCGGGAACTCGCCACCGCGTTGCTGCGCTTCGCCGCGGCCCGTCCGGTAGCCGCCCCCTCGGGTGCGCTCGCGGCCCTAGGCACCGCCGCGGAGACCGGATCCGTCGGCCGGACGGCCTCCGCCGATCCCTTCGAGGGCGGCGGCCCGGTCATGGCCAGGGTGCGCCGGCTGCTGGAGCCGGCCCCTCCGCCCTTCGCCGTGCAGGCCACCGCGCTGGCGTTCGCCATTCTGATCGCCGTCATCCCCGTCCTGCTCTACGCCCTCCCGATCTGACCCCGACGCGCACACCCTCCTTCGTGATCATGCAATCGACGATCGATTGCATGATCACGGAATGGTTCAGGAGAGACTGCGGAACTGGCGGGACTGGGAGATGGCGCCGGAGGTGGCGAGGGTGAAGGTCCGCATCGACTCGGCGAACTTCGACAGGTCCCACTCGGCGGGGCCTTCGTACCAGTAGAGGTTGTCGGCTCCCTCTTCGCGAACGCCCGCGTCCTCGACGCTCTTCGCCCAGTGCCCGATGGCGTCGAAGACCACCGCGTACGGCAGGTAGCGCGAGAACAGCGCGATGCGCTGGGTGTCCGCAAGTTCTGGGGAGGACTCACCGCGGAGCAGGTGAGCGCGGAAACCGATCGTGTGCGCCAGCACGGTCGCGCCGCGCGAGGTCTTGGCCGGCATGTACTGCCCGCCCATGGCCAGAGCCGCGCCGCCGATGATGACGGCGAGCCCGATCAACGCCAGGTTGGTGAAGAGCGCCAGCGCGATCGTGCCCACGACGCCCAGCCCCGTCAGTACGAAACCCGCGACGGTCCAGCGGGTCCGTACGGCGTCGGGGCGGCGGGTGAACCAGCCCTGGGTGACCATGTCGGCGTACATGGCCTGACGGACCTTGGCCAGATCTCCGGCGAAGGTGCCGCCCAGCTCCGACAACCGGATCTGGGCCCGCTGGTCGAAGAGGGCGTCGAACAGCAGCTGCTCATAGGGCAGCAGGTCGGCCTGGGGGCGCTCCTGCTTGACCAGCTTCC
>JAOPYO010000139.1 GCA_025964575.1 Actinomycetes bacterium | reverse complement strand
ACCGTCATCCTCGACCAGCGCACCGCGCCGCCCCGACCCTCGACCGCCGCGACCTGCATCGCGTTCGGCGCCCTCCTCGCCCGCGACCCCCTCACGGTGCTGCGCAAGCAACCGGGCAACTTCATCGCCCGCACCATCGTGCAGCCACTGCTGCTGGTGTTCGTACTCGGCTACATCAGCCCCAAGATCGGCCAAAACGCCGCCTCGGACGCCCAAGCAGAGCAGATCGCCACCACGCTGCTGGCAGGGATGCTCGCGACCGTGACTCTCTTCCAGGGCATCTTCGCCGTCGGCATGCCGCTGGTCCAGGAATTCGGCTACACACGCGAGATCGACGACCGCGTCCTGGCCCCGATCCCCGTCGGACTGGTCGCCTTCGCGAAGGTGATCGCCGGCACGCTCCAGGGCATGCTGGCCGCACTGGTCGTCTTCCCGCTCGCGGAGTTCATCCCCTCGGCCCGACCCGACCTCCACATCCACTGGGCGGTACTGCTCACCCTCGCCCCGCTCGGGGCACTGATGTGCTCGAGCCTCGGCCTCTTCTTCGGCACCGTTCTCGACCCCCGCAGCGTCATGGCCCTCTTCGCGATCCTGCTGACCCCGCTGATGTACCTCGGCTGCACCCTGTACCCGTGGAGCGAACTGAGCACGATCCGATGGGTCCAGGTGCTGTGTCTGGCCAACCCGGTGACCTATGTCAGCGAAGGCTTCCGGGCCGCGGTCACCCCTGGACACCATCTCAGCCTGTATATCGTCTACCCGGTCTTGGCCGGATTCACGGCCCTCCTGCTCTGGCAGGGAATGCGCCATTTCCGGCGGCGCATCGTCACGTAGGGTCCGAAACGGCGTCCGACCGGCTGGGCCGCCTGTCGACCCAACCGCATACTGGCCTGCTTCTGTTGCAGATCGGAGAGTATGCGCAGGACCCTTCGATTGGGCCACGGAGACATGATCAGAGCCTTGACATCAGGGTTCGGCGAGCTGCTCGGCTACATGGCCGATGTGCATGATTGGTCACGACGAACAGCGCCCAAGCAGCGCAGCAGGTCAGCAGGTCAGCAGGGCCAGCGGGCCGCGTCGAGGGCGAGGTGCTTGCGCATGGAACTGAATCCGAGGCCCTTCGTGTCGGCACAGAACTTCGCGTTGGGCAGTTCGTACTCCACGTGCAGCACCGCCTTCCCCGCCTTGATGAAGGGAAGCAGTGCGCGGCACTCCTGATACTGCGCGCACTGCTCGTTGACGGCGAAGTCGAAATCCTTGACCAGTGCGCCCACCTGGCCCAGGTCGTTCTTCAGGCCCACCGACAGCTGCCGGTCATGGGCGAGCCTGGCGATGTGGCGGTTTTAGCGGAGCTGGTCAGCGGCGGTCAGCGGGAAACCAGTCCGCTCCGGGTAGGCCTCCACCAGATCGGGCTCGACGGCGTCGAAGCCCTTGGCTCGGCACATGTCGAACCGCCTCGCCATGATCGGGCCGAGTAGGTCGATCCGCCGGATGTCCAGCCACCGCTCTCCCGGCCAGCCGTCCGCCTTGCCGAGCACGCTCTGCGGAAAACCCCGGTAGTCAGGACGGAAGTCCTCGGCGGCGCCGACGTTGACATAGCAGATGGCCCGGCGGCCACGGCGGTGCAGATCGGCGACCACCGCTGCGCTGTTCTCAAAGCCGTCGATGTCGAAGACGGGGACGTCGACCCGGAGATCGACCGGGGTGGTGAGCTGCCACTGCCAGGGCGTTCCCTGCCGCGGAGCCCAGCGGACGGAGCCCGCCGTGACCAAGCCACCGGACCCCGGCGACCCGCCCGCGGAAACTCTCGGGTGGGATGTCGTCGCCGGGGCCGGGGCCGCCGCACAGCTCGTGACCAGGCCGAGCAGCAGAGCGGCCGATGTTCCCCTCAGGAACCACACGTGAGAGCGAGCTCCTCGGCGAAGTACTCGGGCAGCCCGCTCCACGGGTTCACGCCTTTCCTGTCCGTCACGTACACCACCCCGGTGTTGCACCGCGCCGCGCGTCGCAGCGCCCTGCCCAGCATGGCACGCGGTGCCCCGTACACCAGGTGACAGAACCGCGAAGCGGGCAGCCGCATCGCCCAGGAGGGCGTGCACAACCGCTCGTACGTCTGCCAGGGGCCTTCGAACGTCACGAGCAGATCGGCCAGCTCCGCGTAGCCGGCATCCGGGTAGGTTCCGTGGTTCAGCACCACCGGCCCGATACCCTCGTCTCGGACCGCCGACACGATCCGCTCGTAGCGGACCAGCTGATCGCGCCCGGAGGAGACCTGGTCGAGGAAGACCCCCTGGACTCCGTACCACCCTCGATAGCGCACGAGCTCGGCCAAGACCTCGTCGGGCGGGCGGGAGCCATAACGAGTGTCGACGTAGCCGAGCAGCGGGACTCCCCCCGCCACCGTCCGCGCGGCGACGACGGCGAACTCCCGATCGCGGGCCGTGCCGGGGCCGCTGTCGACGTTGAACACCACCGCTCGCAGCCGCGAGGCTGCGAGCTCCTCCCAGCCGGCCGCCCCCCGCACCGGGTGGAAGTAGGCGGGCACGATCACCTCAGGCACACGCGGTCCTCCCACAGGTCCCAAAGCGAGGTCGTGAGATCCGTGACCGGGTTCCAGCCGAGGGCCTGCCGGATGGCGGTGAGATCGGCCTGCGACCAGGGGATCCCCGCGGAACCGTCCGTGGCCTCCACCACCCGCCGTTCCGAGCCCGAGATCAGGACCAGCGAGGACACCAGCTCACGCAATTGGGTGGCCCGGCCGCTGCCGACGTTGAGTACCGGAGGCAGCGGCCCTGGGGCGTACGCGGCCGCCACGATCGCGCCGGCGACATCCCGGACGTCCACCAGGTCCCGGTGGGCGTCCAGCGAGCCGACCTGCACGTCCCCACCGGCGCCGCGCAGCTCGCTGACGAGCCGGCCGGCCAGCGAGGACACCGGAGATCCCGGGCCGACGGGGTTGAACACCCGCAGCGCCACCGCGTCGAGACCGTCCGCCACGGCTGCCCGGATCAGCTCGGTGCCACCCAGCTTGGTGATCCCATAGGCCCCGACGGGGCGTGGCGCGGTGTCCTCCGTGGTCGAAGCCCCGACCGGTGTATCTCCGTACTCGGCCGCCGACCCGAGATGGACCAGCCGGATGCCCCGTCCGGCCACCGCCGCCACCAGATGTGCGACAGCGACGACATTGCCCGCGACCATGGCTGCCGGGTCGCCCTGGGTGACTCCGGCGCAGTTCACCACGGCGTCGGGCGCGAGCTCCCGGACCCGCCGCGCGGTCGCCTCCGCGGAGGAGAGGTCCATGCCCGCGGACCGGGAGGCGGTGACCACTTCGACTCCGTCGGCCACCGCCCTGTCCCGGACGTGGCGGCCGATGAAACCGGTCGCCCCGATCAGAAGAACCCTCATCGATCTCCCATCAGCACCGGCCGCAGCGCGTCGAACTCCGCGTTCGCCCGGTCGTAGTCATCCGGCCGGCCGATATCGAGCCAGTAGCCCTCGAACTGATACTCCCGCGGCAGGCACCCCTCCGCCAGCAGGTCGATGACCAGCTCGTCGAAGCCGAGAGGCAGCCCCGGTTCGTAGCGCGCCAGGACCTTTTTGGACACCCCGTAGACACCCATGCTGACGCGGTAGTCGAGGGTGGGCTTCTCGGCGAACTCGACGACCTCGCCCTCTCTCGTGGTGAGCACGCCGAAGTCGATGTGCACCTCGCGCCGGTACGTGGCGACGGTGAGCGGGATGTCCGCCGCCCGATGCCGGCCCAGCAGATCGGCGAAGTCGAGGTCAGTGAGGATGTCGCCGTTCATCACCAGGAACTCAGAAGGCAGGTCCGGCATGGTCAGCAGGGGACCGATGGTGCCGAGCGGAGATTCCTCCATCGCGTAGTCGACCCGCAGCCCCCAGCGGGCGCCGTCGCCCACGTAGGCGCGGATCAGGTGGCCGAGGTGCCCGATGGCGAGCGTCGCCGAGCGGAAACCCTGACGGGCCAGTTGCCAAAGCACGATCTCCAGAATGGCGTACTGGTCGCCGATGGGCACCAGCGGTTTCGGCAGCGTGGTGGTGTAAGGCCGGAGCCGTACGCCCTTGCCACCTGCGAGGATCACAGCGTGCATGTCGCTCACCTTCTCTAGACGTTGTAGGTGCCGGGCTTGTATCGGGCCAGGTTGGCCGGGTCCATGAACCATTCGATGGTCTGCTTGAGACCTTCGTCCCGGGTGTGGCCGGGCTGCCAACCGGTGGCGCCCTGGAGCTTGCCGCCGTCGCAGACCAGGCGCATCACCTCCGAGGCGCTCGGCCGGTGCCGGACGCCCTCGGACCGGAACTCGACCTCCCGGCCCATCAGGGCGGCGATCTCCTGCGCGAGATCGCCCATCGAGATCTCCTGGCCGGTGCCGGCGTTGAAGACCTCGCCCACCACGTCCTTGGCCGGCGCGGTGCCGACGGCCAGGAAGGCCGCCGCAGTGTCTCTGACGAAGGTGAAGTCGCGGGTCGGGTCGAGCGCCCCGACCTGCACGACATCGGAGCCGGCGGCGATCTGGCTGATCACGGTGGGGATGAACGCCCGGGCGGACTGCCGCGGCCCGAAGGTGTTGAACGGGCGCAGTGTCACCACCGGCAGCTCGAACGACGCGTGGTAGCTCTCCGCCAGTTTGTCCGCGCCGGCCTTGGAGGCGGCGTACGGGGACTGGGCCTGCAGCGGGTGCGCCTCGCTGATCGGGACGGACCGGGCGGTGCCGTAGGTCTCGCTGGTAGAGGTGTGCACCAGCCGTGGAGTGCCCAGATGCCGTACGGCCTCCAGTACGTTGAGGGTGCCCTGCACGTTGGTCTCCACGTAGGAGCGCGGGGCCCGGTAGGAGTACGGGATCGCGATCAGTGCGGCGAGGTGGTAGACCACCTCCACCTCCTGACCTCCGCAGAGGATCAGGTCCTGCACCGACAGAGGGTCCCGGACGTCGCCGAGGATCACCTCGACCCGCTCCATGGTCCCGGCCGGCAGGGTGTCCAGCCAGCCCCAGGAGCCGAACGAGTTGTACTGGGCCATCGCACGCACGCGGTAGCCCCGTTCTACGAGCAGCTCGACGAGGTGAGAGCCGATGAAGCCCTCGGCCCCCGTCACCGCGACCAGACCGTTCATGAGCCTCTCTCCGTGGTTGGGTGATGGTGGTTGGGGTGATGTTGGTTCGGGTGATGGTGCTTGGGGTGTGATGTCTCAGCGATGACAGGTGGCCCTCGACAGGGCGACGGATGCGTAGCCCAGCAGCACGCCGAACAGCCCGCAGGCCGCCACCGCCTGGACCACCTCGGGATCCGGTACGAGCCCGACCACCAGGACCGTGGTCTCCGCGGTCAGCCCGAGAGCGCAGATGGCCAGGACGGACCCGACGTGGCCGCAGGACTGGAGGAGGAGTGCCACGAAGAAGGCGCCACCCAGACCCAGATAGCCGGTGAACGCGGGGAGACCCGTCGAGGCGGTGAGCCCTGCCGCCCGGGCGACTCCCGCGGCCAGCGTGACCAGCCCGGCGAGGTACAGCACGACCACGCCCGCCAGCAGGCACCGCGATCCGGTCGCGAAGACCCGCAGGTCGGGGCTATCGCGTAGCAACCGGTGCGCCCGTCTGCGGTAGGTGTACAGCAGCCATTCGGCGAGGCCCATCGACAGCGACAGCGACAGTACCCCTGCAGTGGTGGCCGGGGAGGGCGCCGCCCGGCCCAGCAGTACGCACAGCTCACCGGCGGAGAGCAGACCGCCGGCGACCAGCCCGAAGCCGGCGTACGGAAGCGCCGCCACCAGTTCGGCTCGGGAGATCCCCGCCCTCGCGTCCGTGCCGCCGGTGCACCGGACCGCGAGCACGGTCGTCGCCGCGACCGTGACCCCCCAGGCGATCCACACCCATGGCATGACGGGGCCGCCGCCCGCCGCCGCCCAGGTCACTCCCGCACACACGCCGGGCAGCAGTGCGAGCAGCAGCAGCGGTTCTGCTCCGCTGACCAATGCCACGGTGGCGGCCAGCAGGTAGGCGCACTGACCGGCGGCGAGTCCCGTGGCCGGTTTCCCCGAGCCCATCAGGAGACCCGCCGCCACCGTCAGCGGGGCCACGATCGACACCGCGAGGACCAGCCCCCGCCGCATCACCCGCCTGGCGGAGCCCGCATCGCCGCGGCCGAGCCGTACATAGCCGAGATAGGCCACCAGCTGGCTCGCCGTCCAGGACAACAGGAGAGATAGGACGAGCACGATGCCGGCGGCGGGCCGGGTGAGCAGGGGCGCGGCGGTCGCGTAGCAGACGCCCGGCAGACCGAACAGGACACCGCGCAGCAGCTGCCGCCAGGTCTGGCCGCGCCAGACGTCCGTGACGACCTCGGGGGGCGTGGGGCAGCGTGGGGTCCGGTCGAACAGGTCCTGCGCGAGCGCGAAGACATCGTCGTGCCCATAGCCGCGGGCGCCCTCGTCGTTGATCCCGTCGGCCTCCAGCGCGGCCGCGACCTCGAGCGTGTCCACGGCACCCGCGCACAGTCCGGTCATCCGCATGGTCAGGTACTCCACCGGGTCGTCGGGCGACCCCTCCCGCACCGAATGCAGAGCCACCCACGGCGGCGTGGCGGCGCTCATGCGGGCCTTGCCAGCGACCGGTCGGCCGGGTCGAAGGAGGTGCCGAGGAACGGATCGGCCAGCGGATCGGGCGATATGTCAAGTGACGGGTCGCACTGTGCGACCAGATCGGTGTAGATCACCCGGAAGGACCCGACGGCGTGGTCGACGGTGAAGTACTCCAGCGACCGGGCCCGGGCGGCGGCACCCAGCCGGTGCCGGGTCACCTCGTCGCGGAGCAGCCGCAGGCACGCCTCCGCCATCGCGCCGGGGTCGCGCGGAGGCACGACGAGGCCGGTGTCGCCGGTAGCCTCCCTGACCCCGCCGACGTCGGTGGCGACGGTGGCGCGGCCGCAGGTCATCGCCTCGATCAGGGTGTAGGGGAAGCCTTCGGAGATGCTGGACAGCACCACGACGCTGCCCGCCACATAGGCGTCCCGGATGTCGCCCACCCGGCCCTCGAACGTGGTCTGCTCGCCGACCCCCAGCTCAGCGGCGAGGGCCTCGCAGCGGTCGCGGTAGGCCTCACCGCCCTTCGGGGTTCCGCCGAACAGACGCAGCCGTGCGGTGGGCAGCTCCCGGTGCACCTCCGCGAACGCCCGGATCAGCGTCTCCAGGTCCTTGATGGGATCGACCCGGCCGGCCCAGCTGAGCGTGGGCACCTCCGGCTCGGCACCGGCCGCCGGGAAGTGGTCCGGGTCGACGCCGTTATAGACGGTCTGGATGAGGTCGGGGCGGGCACCGCACCGTATCTCCCAGCGCTGGTTGTAGTGGTTGCCGGGGGTGATCAGATCGGCCGCCCGGTAGGCCGTGGCGCACAGCAGCCGCAGGAAGCCGAGCACGACCTGCTTGACCGGCCATGTGTAGGGCGAGCGCTGAAAACCGAGGTAGCGCTCCCGCAGGTAGATCCCGTGCTCGGTGAGGCAGAACGGGGTTCCGTACGCCCATTTGGCGGCCAGCCCGGGCATGGCGGCCACCCCGTTGGAGACCGCGTGGGTGACGTCGCCGCGTGGCGCGGGCCGCAACAGCGGGCGCAACGAATGCTCCAGCAGTTCCAGCGCGGTCACCGCGTCGTGCACGCTGGGCCGCACCCCGATCCGGGCGTACGACTCGCGCCGCGCCGACCAGGCATCCAGGAGCCAGCGGACCGGCCTCTCGGTGGCCAGCGCGGCCCGCACGTTCTCGGTCCCGGCCGTCAGAGCGAATTCGAAGAGTTCCCGCAGCACCGACGGGAACACCTTCTCCGCCGCTGCGGAAGGGATGATGATCAGTTCCAGAAAGGCCCGGAACAGTTGCTCGAACCGCCTGGCGTCACGCCCCTGTGGGGGCCGGCCGCCGGGCGGCGGCCCCCACAGGGGAACGGACTCGGCGGTGACGTGCTCGGGCATCTCCCACACCATCGGCTCTGTTCCGGTGCCGGTGAGGGCCACCACGTGGAACGAATGCTCCGGCATGCCCTGGACGAGCTGGTCGCACCAGACGCTGACGCCACCGAACGAGTGTGGATAGGTGCCCTCCGTGCCCAAGATGATGTTCACCCGTCCCCGTTCCCTCTCTCCCGAAGTGACACCGGCCGGACCGTCAGGACAACGCCCCCGCCGGCAATGTCAGCTGGGTGGTGCCGGTCTTGTAGTCCGAACGCTCACCCGCGTAGGCCGTGCCGAAGGTGCTGCCACCGAGCAGGCCTCCGAGGAGACCCGAGGTGTCCTTGGTGCCCTCGGGCATGGTGATCGGGACGGCCAGCCCGGACGGTGGCTGGATGGCGACCTTGCCGTCCTGGACGTACGCAGGGAAGGTGCCGACCTTGGCCCGCCACGCGTCCTGCCGATCGAGTTCTGATCCGATCGCGGAGGTCCGCAGGTTGACGATCGGCGCGTTGGCGGCGAACGCGGCCCGGTAGTCACCGAGCACCTTGTCCATCAGCGGGTAGAGGATCCGGTCCTCGGCCAGATTGGACTGGTGCACATAGTGCGGCCGGGGATCGTTGGCAACAATGTGCGACAGATCGATCCGCGCGTCGATCGGGATGATGTACGAGGTGAACCCGGTCGCCGGGTCGAGGGGCGCGATGCAGGTCACGGCGCCCGGATTGTCCTCACAGAGGCCGCTGCCGCCGTTGGCCCGGCTGCCGTAGATCCAGTTGTACTCGTCGACCTCTTCGGACACCTTGGCGGCGTTGAAGAAGACGCTCATCGGATAGCGCGGCACGGTCTGCGCGGCTCCGATCGTGCGCTGGTTCTTCTCCCGGGAGGCGTCGCTGCCGGTCCACCGGATGCCGGTCTCGGTCAGCGCGGCGGCAAGGTTGGGGTTGTCGTTCGGCTGCTGCGGCAGGATCTTCAGCCCGGAGTGCTCACCGGTGACCAGCTCGTTCGACTGGATACTGAAGCCCTTCTGCTGCCCCCAAGTGCGGTTGAGGGTGATCTGGTCTTTGATGTCGGCCTTGCTGACGTACTGGACGTTGCCGTTCGCGTCGGTCTGGCAGCGCCACGGGATCACCGTGAGGTCCTGGACGCAGCCGAGGTAGGGGTGCTGGAACGTGTGGTTGGCCCAGCGGAACTTGGCCCGGTTGGACTGGAACGAGGTGAGGAGCGGGTCGGAGCCGTTCGCCGCGACCACCTCGTCACTGCCCCCGCCGTTGTAGAACAGGTCCAGTGTGAAGTCCTTCTGCGTCTGCCAGCTGACGGCGGCGGTCACGTCGGCCGGGGTCATCCGGATGTCGGGGGTGGTGATGTTCGGGTCGGCACAGCCCTCGCCGGGGGTGCAATTGCCGCTGATGCTCCACCGCGCGTCGGGCAGGAAGATGTCGTCGACGTGGACCGAGAAGTAGTTGCGGTCGTAACCGAGGTGCACGCCTTTGGTCAGCCAGCTGATGAGGCCGTGCCCGATCGTCCGGAACTGCCACTGGTTGACGTTGTAGGCGTAGGTCATCACCATCTCGCTGCGCCCATCGTGGGTGTAGACGCCGGCGAGGGTGCCGCTGCCGCCCCCACCCGGAGCGGTGCCGGTGAGGTAGGTGTCGAACGTGGTGCCCGCGGCCGGGGCCGGATCGGCGAGGTATCCGTAGCTCTCGGGCACGTCGGGGGCGTTGTCCTCGAACGTGACCGGGCCCTTGAGGTAGCGAAGGGCGCCGGACAACCCGGTCGGTGAGACGGTCGCCGTGGTGCCGTCGAGAGAACCCGCGTAGGTGGGGGCGCTCAGCCCGACGCCCGCCGTCGGGTAGACGTAGCCGTCGAACTGGCGGATTCCGAACTGCTTCTCGAAGTTCACCAGCGCCGTCATCTCGGCGGCGTTGGCGAACGGATCGGCGTTGGGCAGCACGACGGCCTGGTACTTCGCCCGGGGAGCGCCGCCGACGGTGTCCTGCAGGAACGCGGTATCGATGACCGGCCGGCCCGGATCGTTCAGGTCGACCTTCTTGTACGGCACGCCCTCGGTCTTGAGCTGCCCCTCGATCGCGTCCACCGGTGAGTTGCCATCGCTGACGACCAACACCGCGAGATCGATGCGCGGGCCGGCCGCATACGCCGCCTGCGGCAACATGATCAGGGACGCCGTGCCCGCCAGCACGCACATCGCGGAAAAAGCTTTCCTCACTATGCCTCCCGGTTCAAGGCCGGGACAGACCCGATCGGAATACCCCAATCAGGCCGATCCTCAGCCGCAACCCGCATCAACAGCGCTGTCGGCTTACTGGAATCTCCGACAACGGATGATGTCACGCGAATGTCCGTAACAAAGGCGGAAATGAGACTCATCTTTTGGAGTGAGACCAGTCCTAGGACCATTAACAGATGACAGGCCCAATACGGCGGATTAACGACACATTGAGGAGATGATGGGCATGCATTAATATAAAAAGATTCATGTTCCAGGCGGGTGGTCTCCCCCGGGGCGAGTCAGATCCCGCCATCGGGCGACAGCGTGGTCTCTCCCGCCGGCTTTGAGCCGCTTGTAGATGTTGTGGACGTGGTTCTTCACCGTCTTCTCCGAGATGAAGAGCCGATCCGCGATCGCCCGGTTGGTCAGACCGGCGACGATCAGTTCCATGATCTCGACCTCGCGCCGGGTCAGCCCGGGCCGCCTCGACTCCGCCGCGCCTCCCCCATGCATTCGCCTCACCAGCGCTGTCATCGCCGGCGGCGAGAGGTACGATTCGCCGCGGGCGGCGTCCAGGATGATCCGGATCAGGTCGGGCGGCTCGAAATGGCCATAGACGACACAGCTGTGCGCACCGGCCTCGATGGCACCGACCAGCAGGCGCGGATCGTCGGCCGAGGTGACTATCACGACATGCGAGGCGGGCCGGATGCGGGTCAGTTCGAGGATCCCCTCGACAGGGGGCACCGGGGCGCCGAGCACGATCACATCGGGCGCATACCGATGCACGCACTCGAGGCGCGACAATCGCCCACTGGGGATGATCTCGATCTCCGGAACGGAGTTCAGTAACGCCTCGAATCCGATTCGCAGAACGGGATTCTCATCATCGATGAGCACCTTGGCTATCTGCCCCGCCTCCGCCCAATCCATTGCACACTGCGATTCTCGTCGCCCCATGACGGAGTAACGATAGCGACGAAATCACAGCTCAGCCTATAGGTTCTAATTTCTTCCTGACATGCCCTATATGTATGCTTTGTTCCTGCCGTAGGCTCTCGCACATGAACCTTGGACTCAACGGACGGCGGGCCGCGGTGGCCGCGGCGAGCGCCGGACTCGGATTCGCCGCCGCGCAAGCACTCATCGCGGAGGGTGTCCAGGTCGCCATCTGCGGTCGTGACCGGAGCCGGCTCGACGATGCCGTGGCCGCCCTCGGCGGCGGTGCGCATGCCGTCATCGCGGATGTCGGCACGCCGGAAGGGGCCACGGCCTTCGCCCGGGAGGCCCAGGCTCTCCTCGGCGGCATCGACATCCTGGTCACCAACGCGGGAGGACCCCCGCCGGGCACCTTCGCCTCCACCCCGCTGGACGCCTACACACCCGCCCTGGAACTCAACCTGCTGTCGGTCGTGGCGATGTGCAAGGTCGCCGTACCGCCGATGCAGGCCAGGGGCTGGGGCCGGGTCGTGGCGATCACCTCTCTCTCGGTGCGCCAGCCCATTCCGACGTTGATCCTGTCGAACACCGCGCGGGCGGGGGCCACCGGGTTCCTCAAGACCCTCGCCCGTGAGGTCGCCGCGGACGGCGTCACGGTCAACTCCCTGCTGCCCGGCTCCCACGCCACCGAACGACTGCGCTCGATGTACGGCGGCGATCTGTCCGCGGCGGGCAAGGAGATCCCGGTGGGTAGGGTCGGCGACCCTGCGGACTTCGGATCCTTCGTGGCCTACCTCTGCTCAGAGCAGGCCGGCTTCGTCACCGGCACGGCCACCCCGGTCGACGGCGGCGCCTACGCAGGCCTGTTGTGAGCTCAGGGGATCCCTCGCCTCACTGGAGCGCGCGCTGAGGGATCCCCTGACGCGTCAGGCGGCGCGGCGCTGGAAGGGAAGGAACCGGCCGGCGGGATGCGGCCGGGCCGGGATGCCGGTCGGTTCCACTGCCCGCAGGCGGTCGAACCGGAAGGCCCGGATGCCGTGACGCAACCGGCACCAGGCCACGAGATACCAGTGGTCGCGGTGGACCAGGCAGGTGACCGGCTCGACATCGCGGGTGCTCAGGATGCCCGCTTCATCGACGTAGTGCAGCCGCACCACGAGCCGCTCGCTGATCGCCGAGGCGATCACCTTGGCCCGTCCGGCCGTGGCACCGTCGAGCGGTGCGGTGAGCGTGGTCAGGGTGGCCACGATGGCGTCGTCGTCGACGGCGCCATCGAGCAGACGCCGGAGCGCCTTACGGGCGGTCACGGCCTGCGGGCCCGCGCCCAGATGGGCGAGGGAGAGTGCCAGCGCGGCGATCTCGGCGGCGGTGAGCGGGCTGGTCGGACTGGTGGGCATCACGACGTTGACCATACTTCGATTATACGTTCGAATACCGACATTTTCAGTAGGCCTTACCTGCGAATACTCCGGGAAGGCGCCTGACGGCCCGATCAGGGCCGATCAACGTAAGTGCACCGCTAACCCGGCGCTGGGCCAGAGATCACCTGTGACTTCCTAGCGTGACCCTACGAACGGCCGGATGACTCGTACCTGATCGTTGGGGGCTCAGTGGGACTTACCAGCGGGGGTTTCATCTTCACGTTGTTCCTGGTGGCGATCGCGGCGGCGGCACTCACGGTCTGGGTCTGGCCACGGTACGCGGGCCGTGGGACCTGGCCCGTGCTGTCCCGGATCGGCCTGCTGGCGGTGACCCAGGTCGTCGCGCTGCTGGCCGTGCTCGCCTACGTCAACGGCTACTTCGAGTTCTACTCAGGCTGGGACGACCTGTTCGGCACCAACGCAGGCACCTCCGCCATCAAGCGCGGCCAGATCGGCGGCGCAAGGCCCGCGCCGCTCCTTCCCACCGAGTCCATCACCACCCTGGGCCCGCACAGGAACCAGCAGGCCCTCGCCAAGGACGGCCTGATCGACAAAATCCGCTTCCGGGGGCAGAGCACGGGCCTGGACGGGGAGGCGTTCGTGATGCTGCCCCGCGAGTATTTCCAGCCGACCTACTCCACCCGCAGGTTCCCGGTCTCGGTGGTCCTCACCGGCTATCCGGGGAACCCCTACAGCCTGATCCGGGTCATGCACTTCCCCGCCCTGGTCCGCCAGGGTGAGCTCGCGGGGAAGGTCCAGCCGACCATCTATGTGCTGATGCGGCCCACCCTGGTGCCGCCCCGCGACACCGAGTGCACCGACGTGCCGGGCGGACCCCAGGTGGAGAGCTTCTTCTCCGTGGACGTGCCCGCCTCGATCGGCGCTCACTATCGGGTGGCCACCGGCCGCAGCGGTTGGGGCATCATGGGCGACTCGACCGGCGGCTACTGCGCAGCAAAGATCGCCATGCGGCATTCCGACCGCTACTCGGCCGCGGTCTCGCTCTCGGGCTACTTCCACTCCCTCCAGGATCTGACCACCGGCGACCTCTACGGTGGAAGCCGGTCGGTGCGGGACGAGAACGATCTGCTGTGGCGTCAGGATCATCTGCCCGCGCCGCCCATCTCCCTCCTCGTGACCTCGTGCAAGATCGGCGAGAAGAGCTACCCCCAGGCTCAGCAATTCCTCAGTCAGGTCCGGGCTCCGATGCGGGCGGACAGCCTGATCCTCGACTCCGGCGGACACAATTTCCGCACCTTCCGCCGCATGATGCCCGCCAGCCTGGAATGGATGAGCGCCCATCTCAAGGCGGAGTGAACCGCCCGACCGCGGAACTACCCGCTGATCTCATACGTCTGATCGCTGATGCTTACGAAAGCGACCGACGCGAAACTATGCTCGACCACGCAAGTTCTCGGCGTACGGGTGCACAGTGGCCTTCAGGGGACGAACCGGGGTGAGCAGTGAGGGACGCGGGTGCCGGCCGGCCACCGATGAGCCGTGAAGGAATCGACCACGCACTACGGCGACTGCGCGAGGAGAAGGACCGCATCGCCACCGCACTGCTCGACCTGGACACCCATCAGGGCTACCAGCTGCTCAAGGGCGCCAAGCTGACCGGTGCGACCGTACGGCGCTGGATCGAGATCCAGACGAGCGTGGCCTCCCTATGGCGGCTGTTCGACGCCTACCAGCGGGCCCTGGGCCTCGCCGAGGAACTCCGGGCCCGGCATCCCCGGCCCAACCAGGACCAGCTCTCCGAGCTGAACCGGCTGCTCACCGGCGCGTCCGTCGAGCCCGCCGGCGCGGAGATCCCCCTGGAGAAACGGACCCTGCTCGGACCTACCAGCGAACGGCTGACGCTGAACGACGTGGTGGCCAGGATGACCGCGCTGTACGAAGAGACGACCGACGCGGTCGCCGCCACCGACGCCGTCTGGTCGGCGCTGCTGTCCCGGCTGGCCGAGACCGAGGAGGTCTGGCGGGCGGCCGAGGGACTCGCCCTGTCCCTCGAGATGTCCGACCCGGACGTGGAGCGGATCGGCCGGGAACTGGCCGAGGTCCGGGCGCTGGTGGTCGAGGACCCGCTGTCGCTGACGCGCGACGGCCAGGCCGACACCCGGCGGATCGACGAGGTCCGGGCCACCCTCGAACCACTCCGGAGCAGGCTGGAGGAGGCCGCGGCGATCCGGGACGAGCATGGCGAGCGCATCCACCGGGTCGAGATGTTCGCCGGTCTGGTCCGGGCGGCCGAGGCCGAGGCCCGGCAGGCGCGCGATCTCGTGCTTGTGAAGATCGCCTCTCCGGTGCTGCCCGACGTTCCCGAGCTGGCCCCCGTACTCGCCGACCGGCTGGCCGCCCTGGGCAGGCTGCGCGACCAGGGCCGCTGGCCGGAGCTGGCCCGAGCACTGACCGAGCTCGACCGCGCCACCACCGAAGCCCTGGACCAGGCCCGAACCGTGCACGGCATCATCGCCGGGCTGCTCGACCGGCGCAACGAGCTGCGCGGCCGGCTGGAGGCCTACCGGGCCAAGGCCGGCCGGCTGGGCCTCGTTGAAGAGCCAGAGCCTGCCCGGCTCTATGGACATGCCCACGACCTGCTGTGGACGTCTCCGTGCGACCTGCGACAGGCCACCGTCGCGGTGACCGCCTACCAGCGCGCGATCGTATCGCCTACCAAGGGAGCGACCCCATGAACGCGAGCAGCCGCGCGTCGGCTGGACTGAGGAGCGCGCGGAGTCGCGAGGGCGCGGCGGTGCCTGGACTGAGGAGCGTAGGAGTGAGGAACGAGCTCCTGAGCGACGAGG
>JAOPYO010000126.1 GCA_025964575.1 Actinomycetes bacterium | reverse complement strand
CGCCCAGCCGGGACAGGCTTCTCGGACGTCAGCGGCCCTGAAGCGCTCCGGCAACCGCCGTTCCCTACGTGCCCGCACGATTTCAACAACCATCCGGCTCATCCGGCGTGCCCCCGCACTTGGGTCGGAGCCAGGCCCAAGTACATCGGAGGGCCGGGCCTTCTGGTCACGCAGGATGCGTTTCACGGCGCTCAGCCCGATCCCGTAGCGCTCGGCCAGTTTCCGAGCGGCGGCTCCGGCCTGGAACTCGGCCATCAAGACCTTGAGATCAGCCTGGGTGAGGCGGGCTGTCAGGCGCTGACGGGACGGACCAGCCCCAGGGTTGGCTTGGCGACGAACACTCACGGATGCATCTGCAGGATCAGTCAAGGCTTGCCTCAGGTTCCGAACCGCATGTTGAAGATCAACAAGGATGTCCGGACGGTTCGAATAGTGGCGGACAAGGTCCACCATCATTTCCGCAGGTCACTAGCCCTGCCCCTGCCCTGGGTGCAGGGCTTTCTCGGTGCCGGGGCATCTGTCAGCTCGGTGATCGAGGTCTCCCAGCGAGTCTGCAGTGCCTGCAGGACCCGCTGCTTCATGTGAGGGCTGACGTACTCGTAGACGTCAGACCATACCGGGCAGCTTGTGGCCGAGCCGGGCCGCTCGGGCGACGCCGTCATCGGCGAGCCATGTCCGTTGCGTGTGGCGGCCCTCGTGGAAGGTGAACCCGGCCAGGATGGCGGGGACTCTCTTGGCGCGGTCGGGGTTGCTTGGGTCGCCGTCCCAGGCAGGCCGCCGGTACCGCCGGGTGAAGTTGCTGCGGCGCAAGATCCCGCCCTCGGGTCCGAGGAAGACTCGTTCGTCAGCGCAGTTGTCCACCAGCGCCTCGTACAGCATCGCCAGGAATGGCGGGAGTTGGATCCACCGCCGGCCCGCTCGGCTCTTGGGCCGCGGGGCTTCCTCGATCTTCCCGCTCGCCACTACTCGGACCCCAGTTTCTGGACATTTTCTCGGACATCTTTCGGCTGATCCCACCTACTCGCCACCCACAGCTGATCGTGTCCGAGAATCACTCGATTCCCGAACAAGATCACCTATGGCCCGCGCAGGTCTACTCGCTGGCCTGTTGGTAGCGCCAGGCGAGGGTGCGGCAGGCGTCTTTCAGCTCGTCGGGTTCGATGATGGTGATGTCGGCGTCGAAGGTGGCGAGCAGGCCTGCGATCCCGGCCCAGGACCATGCGCCCAGCGTGATCCGGGCCTGTGTGGGGGTGACGTACTCGATGACGGATCCGCCGGGCGCCCATCGGGCTACGACGTCGGCTGGCAATTCCATCAAGGCGGTGCCGAGACACTGCCACTGGGCTGGCGTGTCCCCTCGGTCGTAGCTGGTCATCACGTAGCGGGCCACGTCGGGTTCGGGCAGTTCGCGACGCTGGAAGGGAATCCCGGTAGGGGCGTAGGCGTGGATGCGATCGACGCGGTAGATGCCCCACGCGTCGTTGGCCCGGGTGTAGGCGACGAGGTACCAGCGCCCGGCCCATATCACCAGGTGGTGGGGTTCGACCTGGAGCGGCGGCGTGAAGTCGGGTTCGTTCGATTGCGGCGGGTGTCCGTCGGTGGAGAGGTAGTCCAGCCGCAGTTCGTGAGCGTTGCGTACGGCGTTGCCGACGGCCTTGAGAGTGATCGAGGGGATGGGTGGTGCGGAGAACTCCCAGAGATTGCGGATGGCGGTCAGGTGCATCGCGTCGACCTCGGCACGCAGATGGGCGGGCATGACCTGTTTGATGCTGATCAGGGCCCGAGCGGCGGCATCGTTGATGCCGGACACGCTGGCTGGTGCGGTCTGCAGGGCGACAGCAACGGCGATGGCTTGCTCGCGGTCGAGCAAGAGTGGTGGAAGCTTGCTGCCAGCGCCGAGGCGGTAGCCACCGTCGGGGCCCTTGACGGTCTGGATGGGGTAGCCGAGTTCGCGCAGGCTCTCCACGTCACGACGCAAGGTGCGGGTGCTGACACCGAACCGGTCGGCGAGGTCCTGACCGGACCAGGTCGGGCGGGCTCCGAGCAGGGAAAGCAGCTTGAGGAGGCGCGAGGACGTGGTGGCCACAGATCTATGGTCTCGCAGGTAGCGGACATTCGGTGTCCGCTACCTCTGTCACGGTGTGGCGCATGACCTCACCCCCTGCCTCGCAGCAGGCACCCCAGCCAGGTTCGTTGGTCGCCAAGGCCTCCGGTGTCGCCCTGCTGGTGGTGCTGTTCGCCTCATTCATGGACCTGCTGGACGCCACGATCGTCACGGTGGCCGCACCGGCGATCGCAGCCGAACTCCACGCGAGCCCGGCTCAGCTGCAGTGGATGCTGGCCGGGTACGTCCTGGCATTGGGGTCAGGATTGATCACCGGCGGAAGGATCGGCGACGACTACGGCCGACGCCGGGTGTTCTTGGCCAGTCTGGCTGCCTTCGCCGTCGCGTCTGCCGCGTGCGCCCTGGCGACGGTGCCGACGATGCTGATCGCGACCCGTGTCCTGCAGGGCCTCGCCGGTGGTCTGATGGTCCCACAGGTGTTCGGGATCATCCGTTCCTCGTTCGATCCGGCGGGGATGGCCAAGGCATTCGGTGCCTTCGGCGCCGTCCAGGGTCTAGCCGCGGTAGCCGGACCTCTGTTGGGAGGCTTCCTGGTCGACGCTGATCTGTTCGGGCTCGGCTGGCGGACCATCTTCTGGGTGAACGTTCCGATCGCGGCCGTCGCGCTCGTCCTCGGGTCCCGGGTTCTGCCGGAATCCACAAGTCGACACCGAGCCGCGTGGGACATCGTCGGCGCGGTGATGTCCACCCTGGCTGTGTTCATGGTGCTCCTACCCCTCGTGCAGGGACGCGACTGGGGCTGGCCGTGGTGGGGGTTCGTGCTGATGGCCGCCGGCGTGCTGCTCCTGGCCGGATTCCTTTTCTACGAGCGTTCAGTCGTACGACGCGGTGGGCAACCGGTGCTGGACCCGATGCTGCTGCGGAGGCGTAGCTTCAGCGCGGGACTGCTGGCTTCGGTGTTCTTCTTCGGCGCCATCGCGGCTCTGTTCCTGACGCTCTCGATCTATCTGCAGGCTGGTACCGGACGCACCGCCTGGCAAACAGGGCTGGTCATCGTTCCCTACGCGATCGGGTCGATCATCACCTCCGGTGTCGGCGTCGCGCTGGCCGCCAAAGCGGGCCGGGCGCTGCTGATCAGCGGATCATTGACTATGGCCGCGTCACAGGCACTGCTGTGGTTCCTCGTCCGTGACGGTCAGAACCCTGGCTACTGGATGCTTGCACTGGCCCTGTTCGTCGGCGGTCTCGGCCTGGGTCTGGCCGCGCCGATCCTCGTCAATGTCGTCCTCGCCGGTGTTCCGGGCCAGGACGCCGGCGCCGCCGGTGGTGTGCTCTCTACGGTGAATCAGATCGGCGGTGCCGCCGGCATCGCCGCCCTGGGGAGCATCTTCTTCGCCGCCGTGGACAGCCCCGTCGCGGGGGCATCGCAGTTGGACGTGTTCGGCAACGCCTTTGCCGCAGTCATCCCGGTCGAGATCGCGTTCTACCTGCTGGCCGCCGTCCTGATGCTGCCGCTTCCGCGGACGGCCGCTGCCGCGCACAGCGCGTGACAGGCCGCCTCTGAGCGTTCTCGTACCTGCCCAGGCGGTCCGGCTACAACAAACGGTTGGCTGACAGGCACAGACAGGGCACGAGCCGACGGAGGAGACCCGTCATGGCCCGATCCAGTCCAATGGACCACGAGTCCACTGACCGCATCAGCGCGGCCGCCGACCGCGATCCGGACTCGCCGAACGCACGAAGGCCCCGCCATCCGGCGGGGCCTTCGTCATGCCGTGCGTCCTCAGCGTGGCTTTCGTTCCGATGCCATACCGGGCTACCAGTGTGTCTACCGGAAGTCCTGACACGCCCCTTACCTCATAAAGATCATCCTATTGCCGGTTCCCGCCGCACCTTGGCTGCACCCCGAAAACGCCTCACAAGATCAACTCATGGCGGGTTTTGCCCTTACCTTGGCTGTACCCCTTGATCTCCCAGAGTTCATGCGAACCGAAGGTTCTTCAGGCTGAACCGACGGCTCTTCAGCGTTCATGGGGTGTTTTGGTCCTTGGGTTCGTTGGAACCGGCGGGGTCTTGTTCCTCGGCGGTCGTGATGAGGTGCTGGCGGGCGGAGTCGGCGTAGCGGATGGCGGTTTTGGTGTCGAGGCCGAAGACCGAGGCGAGGTGCAGGGGGTCGCCGCCGCAGGCGAGGGCTTCTTCGAGGATCCGGTCCATGCGTAGGCGTTCCAGGGTGGCGGCCTGCCGGTGGAGGATCAGGGAGGCGCCCTTGCCGCTGGCTGGTGCGGTGGTCAGGGCGGTCTTGTGGTTGATGAGCAGGTGTGGGTTGGCGGTGTTGGGCCAGCGGGCGCCGCGGTGGCGGAGCCAGTCGATCAGCAGTCGGTGGGTGAGCTCGTCGAGCGGGCGGGCTCGTCCGGCGATGACGATGCGGCGGTTGCCGAGGTCGATGTCGTCCAGGTGCAGCGCGAGCATGTCGGCCGCGCGGGCGGCGTGGATTCCGGCGAGTGCGACCATGAGCCGCCCCGCAGGGGTCGTGGCGGCCTGGACGGACCGGTCGATGTCGTCGGCGAGCAGCGGTTGAAGGACTCCGTAGTGGTGCTGGCCGACTTTGAGGCCGCGGGTGGGGTCGCGGAAGATCGTGCCGTTCTTCTTGGCGCGGGAGAACAGGGACCGCAGTGCGATCAGGGCGTGGCGGCGCTGGTTGCCGTGGAGCTGGTCGAGCGCGGCCAGGACGTCGTCGCGGGCGACCTCGCGCAGGTGGTCGTAGCGGTCTGACCAGGCCAGGAGGATCGGCCGGATCCGGTTCATGTATCCCCAGACGGTTGCTGGGGATCGTGCCTTGTTGCGTGGGCCGCTGTTGTGCAGGATCCTCAGCCACGTCTCGACGTCCTGGTTGATCCCGGGAGCGAGACCGTCGAGCTTGCCGGTGAGCCAGTCCTCGAACGAGGGACGCCGGTCGTCGCGGAACATGCCCATGCGCTTGAGCACGTCGGTGGTGCGGCCGACTCCGATCACCCGTTTGCGCAGGAAGGGGAACATCTCCGAGTGCAGGACGGGCTCGCCGTCGACGCGGCCGGCCAGCAGGACGGCCAGGCCGTACTCGATGTCATCACGGACTCCGCGTTTCCAGCCGCGGGCCTCACCGAGGATGTGAATGGTCCACCGCGCCCAGGCCATCAGCGGGTCGTCGAGATCGAGGCGGTCTCGACGATCGAACAGCGAGTAGTCACGAGGAAGGTCGAACAGCCGCAACGGCGTCCCCGAGGTCGGCGGACGTCCCGCTGGAACGGGATCCGGTTTGGGCGGGCGCCCGATCCGCCCGCCGGGGTTGCGGACCCGGCTGTCCTCCTTCCGCTTCCGGCTCCAGAGCGGGGTCAGGTGCGCCAGGTAGAGCTGGTGATAGCGGACCTGGGAGAGGAACGGTTCCACTCCGCCGGCCGCTTCGTTCGTCTGCGCGTCGTGACGGGCCTGGCACCAGCACAAGCGGCAATAACGCTCACGCGAGGGCAGCCGCCGATGGCACCCGACGCAGCGGCCGGTCGGGAACCGGGAGGCGAACGAAGCGCAGGCCCCGCATCGCGGGCCGAACAGCACGCCCCAAGCCAGGCAGTCCGTGCAGCTCATGGGAAGCATCAGCGTCGGTCCAGGGCCGGATCACGTCGGCGGGAGCGATCGCCCATCCTTGCGTTTGGGCGTCACCGACGGACCTCCCGCTGAGGCTGCTGCGGGCTGCTGCTCGGCCTGCTCGTCGACGCGCTTGACCTTCTCGGGCTGGGGGATGAGGATCTCGTCGACTCCGCAGCCCAGGACAGCGCAGATGACGTTGAGGTCGTCGAGCTTGATGCTGGCCGGCTCGCCGGACCAGAGCCCGGACATCTTCCCGGCGCTGATCTTCAGGCCATGGTCGGCGAGCATCCGCTGCAACTCGCTGGCCTTCCAGATGCCGCGGTTGGCGGCCGCCAGGCGCAGGTTCCATCTCATCGGCGGAGTCCTTCCAATCGGGTGACGGCACGCGCCTGACCTGCAATCCATGCGTCTTCGACGTGAGTTGAGGGAACGTGAACGTACTTCATGGTGGTGGCGATCCAGGCGTGACCGAGAACCTCCTGGATCGCGAGCAGGTCCATCCCCGCCAGATAGAGCTGCGAGGCGCAGAAGTGGCGCAGGACATGGGGTGTGATGTCGTCCGGCCAATCCGGCAGATGCTCGGAGGCCGCCCTGGCGAGCGCGGCCCGGATGGTCTCATCGCCGACCCGTGCGACGGTGCCGTCGGCCTTCTTGCGCTCGGAGAGCAGTAGGGGAACACCTGGGCGGGTGTAGTCGTCGCCGAACTGGCCCCACACGTCCTCGACGAACCAGCGCAGCGTCCCGCCCGCGTTGTTGATCAGCGGGACCATCCGCTCGCGAGGTCCTGAACCGCGGGCGCCCTTGCCGTGACGGACGTGGAGCTTGCCGAACCGGCCCAACTCCCACTTGACGTCGGGAAGGTCGAGCTTGCACGCCTCGTTAACGCGCAACCCGACGTCGGCCATCAGCCGGCAGGCCGTGTAGTTCCGGGCAGCCGGAGCGAACTTCCGGCAGGTCGACAGCTCCTCCCGCCACCCCGTGAACAGTCGGGTCACCTGGTCGGCGGTGGGCGGGATCCTGAGCTTGGCCTGCTGATGGCCGCGAGGCCGATTCATCTCGTCGATCGGGCACTCGACCACGCGGCCGGTCATCTGGTGGATCTCGACCTTGTGCCGCAGTTCCAGGAACAGGAAGAACGTCTTCAACGCCTGCGCCCGAGACAACCTGGTGCCCTTCGCCGTGCTGCGCAGCACCTTCCCGAAGTAGGCGTCCGCGTCGATCGGCTCCATCTCCCACAACGGCCGCCCGAACCACGCCCGCACCTGCTCCAGATGCACTACGTCCGACGCGATCGTCCCATCCGACAACCCCGCCGCCGCCCGAGCCAGCACGAACCCGGCCAGCACGTCGGTCTCCAACGCCTCCAGATCCTCCGAGGTGACCGGAGCCCGAGCCACCCGAAGATCCCTCACTACTGCCAGCGCCAACTCCCGCCTCCCCGCCTTCGCTACTGTCGCAAGACGAACACGAGGAACGATGGACCTTCAGGATTCCCGAAGTCTCTTCAGATGTCAGAACCGGCATGGATCCGAGGAAGAAGCCCAGGTCCAGGGACTATAGGGGCCGGAGTGAGCTCAAGGAACGGGGTTATTTGTTAATTGTCCAGGGCGACGAGCTCGGCGATCCGCAGCCCGGAGTAGAACAGCAGCCGGCCGATGGCGCGGTCGCGGGCCAGCGGGCGCCGTTCGACGGCGCGCAGGTAGCGCTTCTGCTGGCGGGCGTCCAGGGCGCGGGGCGCGAGCTTGGGGGCGTCGTCGCGGCGGACGATCGCTGGGCCGAGCCCGAGCTGGGTGAAGAAGAGGTCCAGGGCGGTGAGGTGGGCGTTCACGGTGTTCGCGGCGCGGCCGAGGACGGTCTTCATGTAGGTCTTGTAGTCGCGGACGGCGAAGTCGCGGTCGTGGCCGTCGGTGAGCGATCCACCCAGCCATGCGCGGCCGGCCCGCGTTCCAGCTCGGCGTCCAGCCAGGCCCGCCAGTCCTGCTTCATCCGCGAGGGTCTCCCGGACGGGCCCTTGGACCGCAGTGCCTCGCTGCCGCCGGCCCGCCACTCGGCATGCCACGCATAGCTGGACTTGCGGGAGACCCGCAGCCGCCGGGCCACCTGCGGCGGCGCGACTCCTTGAGCGAACATCTCTGCAGCCTCGAACCGCACCCGCTCACGCTGAGCCCGCTGCTTCCCGGTCAGGCCGCCCCCATCGGGATACCGCATGACACCGGACTACCTTCAGTTCGCCAGGCGAGTGCCGCGGCGCCAGATGGCGCGAGTGTTCAGAGTGTCGCTGATGGTGCAAGTCGGGTCGCCGTCGACCAACAGAAGGTCAGCACGGAGCCCATCTGCAATGCGGCCTCGGTCGCTGAGGTTGAAGCGACGAGCTGTGGTCGCTGTGGCTGCGCGCAGGGCCAGTGAGGGGGTGAGGCCGGCTGCCACCAGGTACTGCAACTCGTGGTGCAGGCTGGCTCCGTGTGCCAGGCCCCCGAAGAACGTCTCAGCCATGGAGACGTCGGTACCGGCCAGCAGGTCGATGCCGACGGCGTCCAGAGCATGCACGGTGTCGTAGACGTCGCTGAGCTTGCCCTGCGGGTAGCGGTTGTAGCTGGAGCGCAGGGTCGCCTCCCACTTGCTGTCGAGCCGTTCGGCAACTCGGGGGTCATCGGCAGTAACCCCTCGGCCAGTTGGTCTCAGCGAAGGGTGACCGCGCAAGTCAGCGAGCCGAGCGAGAGCTGCCCCCTTGGCGGCGTCATCCTGGTGGTGTCGCACAATGAGCGGATGACGTACACCGAGGATGCGGCCACCGCACACGCCTGGGCGGCCCTGGGGGGCCGGGGCCAACTGGTTCAGAGCGTGTCCTTCGAGGGGGCGGGCGCTGTCCTGCCGTCCCGTCTGCCGGTGAGGGAACTGGCGCGGGCCAGCGTGGGAGTGTCCTCGCTGGCGGCGGCGGAACTGCTGGCGCTGCGCAACCGCGTGCCGGTGCCCGAAGTGCGGGTGAACGAGGCGGCGGTGGCCACCGCGTTCGTCAGTGAACGCCACCTGCGGATTGACGGCCGGGCCCCGACGTCCTTCGCCCCGTTGTCCGGGTTCTGGCAGGCAGCCGACGGATGGGTGCGCACCCACGCCAACTACCCGCACCACCGTGCCCGGCTGCTCAGCGCACTGGGCATCGCGGACACGGGACAGGACCAGGCGCTGGTGGGCGTGCTCTCGAAGGAGCTGGCATCGCGTCCGGCCCGGGGAGTCCAGGAGACCGTCTACGCCGCAGGCGGCCTGGCCGTGGCCGTGGCTTCCGCACCCGCTGTGGCCGGACCCGCCCTGGTCGAGACGCGGCACGTGGGTCAGAGCAGCCCCCGACTGCTGGCGCCCGCATCCGTGCCGGCCCAAGGAGTGCGGGTCCTGGACCTGACCCGCGTCATCGCCGGCCCCGTGGCCACACGCACACTGGCGCTGCTGGGCGCCGACGTGCTGCGCGTGGACGCCCCCCAGCTCCCCGAGGACGCAGATGCTCACGCCGACACCGGCTTGAGCAAACGCTCTACGCTGCTGGACCTCACCAGCCCTGACGACCGGCACGCCTTCGAGGGCCTTCTCAGCCAGGCAGACGTCGTGGTGACCGGCTACCGCCCCGGTGCCCTGGACCGGCACGGACTGACCCCCGACGCGCTCCTGGCCCGGCATCCCGACCTGATTGTCGCCCAACTGTGCGCCTGGGGCTGGTCCGGCCCCTGGGCCGAGCGCCGCGGCTTCGACAGCCTGGTCCAAGCCGGTACCGGTATCGCCGCAATCGAGGCCACGGCCGACGGCCGCCCCGGTGTACTGCCCGCACAGGCGCTGGACCACGGAACCGGGTACCTGCTCGCCGCCGCCGTCCTACGTGCACTGAGCGACCGCCAGACCACCGGCGGCGGGCGGCATCTTCGCCTCTCCCTGGCAGGCACGGCGTCCTGGCTGCTGCACGACATCCGCCCCACCCCCGCACAGGGCGAAGCCGACATCTACGACCCCGGATCCTGGCTCACCGAGACCGAATCGCCCTACGGTCTGCTGCGTCATGCCCTGCCCCCGGTCCACTACGACGGCGCACCCGCGAACTGGAACCGTGCACCGACCCAGTGGGGCACCGATCTGCCGAACTGGGCCTGAACGGGAGCGAGGGAAGACGTACTCCCGGCGCATGGGCGACCGGAGCAAGGGCCTGTCGCAAACGCCGCTCAAGGGATGTGCGGAGCAGGAACCACGTGACGCTGACAAGGACCGCCGGGGGCCGGTGGAGATGCTGGCCATACCTATCTCGGCCCTGTCCCAGACGGCGCGGGCCGGGCACTCTACGAGCTGCGACTGTCCGCCGACGCGCGCCCCACTCGGCCAATGACGGCAAACGCACTCTGGTGGGGGACAGCCGCGCGTTGAGGCGTGCGGCTTGTCGGGTGAGGTGGTCGCGTTCGGGGAGGTTGGGGGCTGATCGGGCGGCTTCGGCGTAGAGCCGTGCCGCGGTGGCCGGGTCACCGGCGCGCTCGTGGAGGTAGGCCGCGGCGGCGGTGTAGCGGGGCAGGGCGGGATCGAGCTCCGCCAGGGCGGCGAGGCCGGCGTGCGGGCCCTCGGCCTCGCCGAGTGCGACGGCCCGGTTGAGGCGGGCCACCGGGCTGTCGGTAAGGCGCACCAGTTCCTCGTACCACTCGACGGTTAACGGCGCGTCAGACGTCGATCCTTGACCGTCATCACAACCGTTTGGGCTGTCCTCGGTTTCATCGCGGCAGGCGCTGGGCGCCATCAGGTGGTGCGAAACGCGGCGGCTCCGCGACCTGCGCCGCCTCCGCGACTCGATGGCCCACATGCAGTGAGCCCGCCGCAGGTACGGGCGCACAGGTGAGTTCATCCGGTCTACCGGAGCTTGAGCAGCTCCAGCATGGCGGGGACGGGCAGCCCGGGTGAGCGGTGGCCGTCGCGCCCGACCATGGTGTCCGCCGCGACCAGGGCGTTCAGGACCGCCTCCTCGGCGGACTGCACGACCGCTTCAAAGAAGGCGTCCATCCTGTTCCACGGGATGAAGCGCAGCACGTCGTAGGTCTCCTCACCACGGGGGAACCCGCCGGCCAGCGCACCGGGATTGCCGGTGGAGAAGGCCAGGAAGATGTCCCCGGAGAAGTGCGATCCGGTCGTCCCGGTCCTGGCCAGGCCAAGGGGCACGCGCCGGGCGAGGGCCGTGCACTGGCCGGGCAGCAGCGGCGCGTCCGTCGAGATGACGACGATGACGGAGCCGGCACCCGGCGGACTGGCCCAGTCCTGCTCTTCCATCGGGTTGTCGCTGGCGAGGGCGGCACCCACGGGCACCCCGCAGACGGTGAGTTCCTTGCGTGAACCGAAGTTGGCCTGGAGGAACGCGCCGACGGCATAGCGGTCCGCGCCGTACTCGACCAGCCGGGAGGAGGTGCCGCTGCCGCCCTTGAAGCCATAGCAGTTCATGCCCGTACCGCCGCCGACGCTGCCCTCGGCGACCGGGCCGGAACCGGCGGCGTCGATGGCGGCCACCGCGTGCGCCGACGTGACATGAGGGCCGTTGATGTCGTTGAGGTAGCCGTCCCAGGTCTCCGCGACGACCGGGAGCAGCCATTCGGAGGCGACCTGCGGCTTCTCCCGGACCACCCAGTCGATGACGCCCCGGTGACACGGACCGATCGCGTGGGTGTTGGTGATCAGCACGGGCAGCCGGAGCGAGCCGGTCTCGCTCAGCCAGGCGGTTCCGGTCATCTCACCGTTGCCGTTGAGCGAGTACCAACCGGCCGCGCAGGGCACCTCGGCGGCGTCCCGCCCGCGCGGCAGGATCGCGGTCACCCCGGTACGCACCGCGTCTCCCTCGACCAGCGTCGTGTAGCCGACCTCCACGCCGGGCACGTCAGTGATCGCGTTGTTCGGCCCCGGCGTACCGGCCAGCGGAAGACCGAGTTCTCGTGCGCGCATGAACTCTCCTCTGGAACCCTCGGTCGCGCGGCTCTTCGGTGCTGACACTATCGATCCGATTTCAGGGCCATGGCCTCCGATTCTCGCTAGGACTCAACCTTTTTGAGATGCCATGACGTCAAGGGGGGTGATGTCGAGCTAGGGAGGGTGAGTGGACGACAGCGACGATCAGTTCCGTGAATTCGTCCGGGCGCGCTGGCAAGCGCTGCTGCGTACGGCCTACCTGCTGACCGGAGACCACGGCAAGGCGGAGGACCTGCTGCAGACCGCCCTGGTGCGGACGCACCGCTACTGGTCCCGGATCCAGGACAACCCGGAGGCGTATGTCCGCAAGGTGCTGGTCAACGCCAACAACTCCTGGTGGCGGCGCCGCCGGATCGCCGAGCACATCACCCATGCGGTACCGGACCGTCCCGCCACTGACGCGCACACCTCGTACGAGACGCACGAGGAACTGTGGGCGGCCGTACGGAGACTGCCGCCGCGCATGCGGGCCGTCCTGGTGCTCCGTTACTTCGAGGATCTTCCGGAGGCGGAGGTCGCCCGCGTCCTCGACTGCTCGGTCGGCACGGTGAAGAGCCAGACGTCCAGAGGCCTGGACCGGCTCCGAGCCGCCCTCGATGTCCCGGCGGCGGAAGTCACCGAACCAGCACACCTCGGAGTGAAGGGAACCCCATGACCATCGAGGTAGAGCAGGAACTCCGCGCCACCTTCGCCACCCGGGCCGCCGGCGTCATGGTCGTATCCGACCCGTACCCGGCCACCGCTCGCCGTATCACAAGGGCGCGCCGCCGCAGAGCCTTCTCCGGCGCCGCCCTGGCGATCTCCCTGGTCGCCGCCGTACCGGTCGGACTGCACCTGGCCGTGCAGCAGTCCCCCTCCCCCTCCCCCGCTACGGCCGTCTCCGGCCCGCTCACCTGGCCGACCCGTGGCTCGCTGGCCGGGGACGCCGCCTTTCTCAAAGCCGTACGGCAGCGGACAGGCGGGGGGAAGGTCGCCTACGCCGGAGACGACGGTCGGAACCGGGCCGCGGTCGTGTTCGTGGTAGAGCGTCGATCCGCCAAGGCCTACGTGCTGTACGGTCCCTCCGGATCGACCGCCTCCGCACTCCGCAAGGAGGGCCTGTTCGAGTCCGCCGACCTTCCCCTCGACCCGAGACCGATCGTCTGGTATTCGCCGACGAAGGCGGCGAACGCGCCCCAGATTCTGCTCATCATCGGCTCGCCGGACATGCGGGACGTCCGGCTCTCGCCGGGCGTCACCTTCCGGCCAGACGGCACCCCACACCGCGATTCCATCAAACTTCGGGCCACCCAGGGCGCGGTGCTCACCGAGGTACGCGATCTCAGGTCGCCCGATCTGAAGGCGCGCATCGGCGGTCGCGACACCGGGCTCCCCAGTACGTACGCCTTCGCCACCGGGCTCCCTGACACCTCGCCCGGCTTCCAGGCCGCGGTCGAAGCCGCGGCCAGGAAAGCCACCGGTCAGGTCGACCCGGCGGAGGCCGTGAATCTGCTGCACATGACGGCCGCCCAGCTCAATGTCGCCGTCGGCAAGCTGACGTACCGATTCTGGTGGGGCGGCCGGGTCGCGGGACACACCGTCACCATTGCCACGATCTCCGCACCCGGCACACCCACGTTCCGGCTGGTGGATATCTGGCAGAGCGACGGTTCCAGGTCCGGTGGTGAGGGAGACACCAAGGGCGCGAGGTTCACCGGCACTCCCCACGATTCGCTCGGCTGGACCACCGGCGCGGGACTGCACGGGAGCGGACCCGCCACTGCGGCGGTCTGGGTACCCGGCAAGCCCGGCATCCGCGTCCGGTTCCGGCTGGGAGGACGGACGCTCGGTGAGCGGAGAACCGACTCGACGGCGCTGGCAGTCCTGTCGACCACGATGACCGAAAATCAGCTGAGCAAGGCGGACTACCAGGTGGTCAACGACCATGGCGGTGTGGTCGGGCGCGGCGGCCTCGGCCTGGACGCCTTCGACAAGGCCGTAGAGACCTCCGATTGGTGACCCGCACGGACCTCGGCTACCGATGCGGATCACCGGGTGATCACGGAGGCGCGGCCGCTGCCCTGGCCTCGGGCGGCGTCACCGCAGTCGAGTACGCGTTGTGCGAGGCGCGTGCAGTCATCGAGGCCGTACTGGGCGAGTTGGGCCCGTACGGCCGCGACCGCTCGGGGCGCCATGGACAGCCGGCCGATGCCGAGCCCGACCAGGACGGCACGGACAGTTCTTGTGCTTGCCCTGTCCTGGCACACCGGCACCGGAGAGGATCCGGTGCCGGTGTGCCGCGTGGTACGGGTCAGCGGGCGGCGAGGTTGCCCTTCAGCTCCTGCTTAATCGCAGGGGTCCCACCCTTCCGGATTAACCGGTCGTAGAGCACCGCGGCGAGTACACCGCCGACCACCGGGAACACGAGGCTCACCCACCAGCCGCTGAACGAGCCGGAGACGATCATCGGGCCGAGACCACGGGCCGGGTTGACCGCGGCGCCGTCACTCGGGCCGCCGATGAAGACCGCCGTGGCGAGCGCGAAGCCGACCACGAGGGGGGCGACGGGAGCCGGGAACCGCTTGTCGGTGGCGGCAGCGGTCACCACCAAGACCAGCACGAAGGTGATCAGGATCTCGACGAGTAGAGCCCGGCCATCTCCCACGCCGGGCGCCGGGTTGGTCGCACCGAGGTGTGTGGTGGTCCGCGCCGCGTTGCCGTGGATGGCCCAGGTGGCGAGAGCGCCGAGGATACCGCCGGCCATCTGGACGGCGACATAGCCCGTGACATGCCGCCACGAGAACCTGTGGATGACGGCCATCGCTATGGTGACGGCCGGATTGAAATGCGCTCCGGAGATGTGGCCGAGGCCGCCGACCAGCGCCGCCAGCGCGAGCCCGTTGACCAAGACGATGGCCAGCGAGCCGTACGACGGTCCGGCGATGGCGTGCCGCAGGCCGGCAGAGGTGGCGGTGGCGGTGATGGCGAAGACCAGGATGAAGGTCCCGATTAACTCACCGAGGTAGGCGCCGACCACGCCTGTGGAACCCCGTGCAGCGGACCGACCAGTGGTCCCGCGGGATCGGATGAATCTGTCGGCTTGTACAGCCATGTTCCACGTCCTTACTGAACGTAACGGTTGGTACTGTGCGCCGAAGGAACGACCGCCGCGCCAAGAAACGCGCCAGACACCCTCCGTCGCTGCACTCGTCTTGGAGTCCGGTGTTGTGCGAGTGTGTGTCTGTGCCCTGGCCGATTAGGGCAGACCGCGCCGCTCCTTCACCGCGGCCTCCAGCCGCTTGCCGAAGTCGATGTCGGCCTGGCGGAAGTTGTCGATCGCCCGCTCGACGATGTCGTCGCGGTCGGCGGAGACGCCGGCGATGGCGTTTGACAGGTTGGTGATCAGGCGGTCCTTCTCGTCCTCTGCCATCAGACGGTAGAGGTTGCCGGGCTGCACGAAGTCGTTGTCCTCGGCGTGCTCCAGGGCCGGATGGTTGCCGGTGAGAATGGAGACCTCGGTGGCGAACCACAGCGGTCGGTCGGTCTGCACCGGGCCGCCGAAGCTGTTGGGCTCGTACTTCTTCGCCCGGCGGTGGCGGCCGTCGTACAGGGCGCCGTCGCGGTGGTAGGCGTTCGCGTCGGTGGCGTGCGGGCGGTTCACCGGCAGTTGGTCGGCGTTGACGCCGACGCGGTAGCGATGGGCGTCCGCATACGCGGACAGTCGGCCCTGCAGCATCTTGTCCGGGGACGGGCCGATGCCCGGTACGAAGTACGCCGGGGAGAAGATCGCCTGCTCGACCTCGGCGAAGATGTTGTCGGGGTTGCGGTTGAGCTCCCAGCTTGCCGATCTCGATCGGCGGGTAGTCCGCGTGCGGCCACACCTTTGGCTGACGTCACGGGTCAGCGTGAACGTGCCGTAGGCGCCGCCGCCGCGGGCGTGCACGATGCGCTCCGGGATGCGCTCCCGGTTGAAGTGGGCGAGTTTCTCGAAGAGGTGCTGATCCTGGAAGAGCAGCGGCCCACCCGGGCCGGCCGTCTCGGTGTTCTGGTTGTCCGCCAGGGGCGCGCCCGCCTCAGTGGTAAGGGTGGGACGCACCTCGTGTGGTGCCGTCACTTCGTTACCTCCAGTGATCCGATCGCGAGAAACCCGGTCCTCCACGGGACAAGGTCCAATCAGAGTAAGAACAGATAAGACAATACAAAAACCACAAAGGGGTATATGAAAGCTAAAGAAGGGTATTTATGTAGTCATATTGTCGCGCTTTTTACGCGCCCGCGGCGATCGGACCGCAACCACACGGCATCGGTCAGCTCACGATGAAGCACCAGGAAGCGCCATCAAACGACTAGTATTACAGTAAGGTTTTGTGATCTACAGTCTGAATTGTTTCGGATGAGGTGACAGCGGAGCTCCTTCGGTCGTGGGTGACGGGGCTAAATGATCTGTTCTCGCGGGTGGCGGGTCGGTTCGGGCGGGTGGAGCCGCGACGACGGGCGCGGGGATATGTGATGGGCTTGCTGGCCCCGGTGGAGCGCAAGAACGGTTGGCAGCTGGCGGAGGCGGCGGGTGATTGCTGTCCGGACCGGATGCGGCGGCTGTTGAACAACGCCCGCCGGGATCCGCGGGTATGTGTTCTGACCTGCGGGAATATGTATTCCACACCCGACGACAAAGGCGAGCTAGAGCCGGCCTACTACCTGTGCTACGGCCCCGCCGCAACCACGATCGAGCAGCTCGCAGGCGTCGCCGGCGCCCGCTGGGCCATCGAGGAATGCTTCCAATCAGCCAAGAACGAAGACGGTCTCGACCAGTACCAGGTCCGCCGCTACGACGGCTGGCACCGGCACATCACCCTGGCCATGCTCGCCCACGCCTACCTCGCCGTCACCGCCGCCAACGCCCCAAAAAGCAGGCGCGGCCTGGTCCCCCTCACCCCAGCCGAGACCCGCCGTCTCCTGGCACACCTGACCAGCGCCGCCC
>JAOPYO010000112.1 GCA_025964575.1 Actinomycetes bacterium | reverse complement strand
TCATTCTCAAGCTCGAGCTGGCGGGCCCGCCGCCGAAGGTCGGTGAGCTCCTTCTTCTCCGCACTGGTCAGCTTCGCTCCACCGTTGTCATCGGTGTCGGCCTGGTGCATCCAATTCCGCAGGCAGGAATCGCTGATACCCAGGTCTTTGGCAAGAGCAGAGACCGGTTTATCGCCCTTACGGGCCAGCTCGACGGCACGCTGCCGGAACTCGATCGGGTGAGGTGCAGGCACGAAGCACATCCTTCCCAGCTGACCCAGGGTCAACTCAGGTGACGTGGCCGTGCTCCGGGGGGAAGCTCACCGAGGCACAGTGCTCGTGCGGCCATCTCGATGGTGGTCATCAGGGGTAGCGCCAGTAGCTGCTCACGGTTGAGCGGTTCCATGCTCAGAGCCCCTTCCTGCTGGTCCGGGCCTGCGGAGCGGGTAGGTGCTCGCCGGGAGCCGGGTCGCTTCCGGGGCTGGCGTGCAGAGCTTCGGCGATGGGTACGGGGAAACTCTCGGCAGCGAGGTCCCCTGCGGTTCTGGGCGGTTGTTTCGGCGCTCTCGGTTCGCTGGTCAGTTGGCTCGGGGACGCTTTGCCGACGGCTGGTGAGAGAGGGCCGTGGACAGCATTGATGGCATTCTGCGCGTCACCGGTGGTCTTGCTCAGCGCTCGCGCGTCGTTTCGGGCACCGGCAAGTGCCTGACCGCAGGCATGGATTGCCGCGTTGAGGTCCTCTCCCTGGTCGTGGCCGAGGCGGCCGGCGGCCAGTTCGTGGTGGAGGAAGCGGTCGAGTTGGGTGAGGGTCTGTGCGATGCCGTGGGCGGCTGCGGACAGGTTGCCCAGCACGGTGTAGGCGGTGGAGGGCCGGGTCAGGCCAGGTGGCCCGCCGGTGGCGTAGTTGAGGTGCCGGACCTGCTCGTACAGGTCGCGGGCGAGTTGCTCGGTGGCCTCGTCGTTACGAGCCGGGCCACCGTGTTCTTGCGCGTCGTTCATGCAGGTGCTCCTCCTGATGCGCTCGTCGCGCATCTGGGCTGGTGGTGATCGAAGTGGTCATGGTTCGTCCCTTCTTGAGCTGGGTCTGGCCGCTGCTCTGGGCAGCGGCGGCTTGAGCCGTGTGCCGTCACTTGGCAGCAGACGACATTGTTTACGCTCCACATTGTTCGATGTCCGCGTACGGTTCGCCACTTTGAGTGGCCGCCAGCGTGTCGGCGAGCGCCCAAATGTTGTTTCCGCGTGAAAGTTGCCCGTTCCGGCCCCCATCGTGATGCGCGAGTGCTGCATGTGTCAGATGATCTTCCTCTTCGTCAGTGAATCTTGCTCGTGTTGCCGGCTCTGCCACTACGGGGTGCGCGCGGCTCCGGTTTCAGACTCGGCCTATTGACCCGCGCGGTGGAGGAGGGGGACATGCCGGACACGGCTGTCAGGGACAAGGTGCTGTGCTACGTCGTGCGCGATGGGCGCCTGCTGGTCTTCCGACACACCGAGTACAGCTATGAGGAAGTCGGCATCCAGGTCCCGGCCGGAACCATCGAACAGGGCGAGACCCCGGAAGAGGCCGCTGTTCGCGAGGCGCGGGAGGAGACCGGTCTCACCGGGTTCACGATCGTCCGGAAGCTGGGCGAGACCAGCTACGACTGCCGCCCTTACCGGTTCGAGATCCACCACCGCCACGTCTTTCAACTCGAGCACACCGAGGCCACCCCGGAACGATGGGCGAGCCAAGAACGCCACGACGGCGAACAAGACCCCACCAAGTTCGAATGCTTCTGGATACCGCTGGAAGCCGGCCACGTCCTCCAGTCCGGCCAGGGCGCACTACTCGGTGCGCTCTACGACTGACAGAGCACCGCCCGAACGGCCGAACTCGGAACTGAGCAAGCGCCATTGGCGAAGTCCGCCCTGTCCAACGGACAAGGCCCACCCCCTCGCCGGCCCGCTTCGCCGCTCAAAATCCCTCATCCCGAGTCACGGTGGCGATCACGAGGAAGATCTATTCTCACCGGACACGTGGCCCGCGCCGGTGACGACCCGTGCCCCGGACGCCGATCGGCCGTGGTCCCAGTGGGTGGGGGTGTGGGGCGGGCGAGCAGGTCGGGTAGTGATGTAGGAAAGCCCATCGCGGCCAGTGCAGCGGGATGCATCTGCTGGGCGGGCTGTTCCACCCTGGGTGCCGGCACGGGCGCTGGTTTCCTGACAGCCGCCCGTAGGCCGGTGGCGGCGGTACGGGCTGCGGCGGCCTGTGCGTGGCGCTGCTGGCTTTCGCGGAAGTCGGCGATCGCTTCGGCTAGGAGCGCCAGATTGATGATCAGCGACATGACCTCGACCATGGGGTCAGGCCGGCCGTTGCGCCCGATGCGGGTGAGGGCCAGGATCCGTACGGCGGCCCGTAACGCGTCCCCGTAGCGGGTGAGGGCCGGTTGCCGCCCGTAGGGTTCGCGGGCTGCCCGGCCGAACCCGTCAGCGGCCGCGATCAGGTGCCGGTTCCCGGTGACCGCTCCCGCCACATGCAGGGCGTCGGAGGTCGCCGCCGCCAGGTCGGCTCCCACCCGGGGATCAGTGATCCACCGCATCTGCTGCACGGCCTTCCCGACCGCGTTGGCGGTCTGCTGGTACACCGCGTCCCGCTCCGCGAACGTTAAAGCGGCCCCGGTCGATCCGCGGATACTCCGCGGCCGTCCGCGGCCGATCCCGTACCGGTCGTCCTCGTGGGTCGGCTGCCCGGGCGGGCTGCCGTTCCATCGTTGCTGCAGTTTCGGCATCGTCAGATCCGGGGCGAGCCTGCGCCCGGCGAACCAGACCGGTTCCCCATCCCGGTTGGTGTGACCGGGTAAAGCGACCGAGTAGCCGGTTACCTCCACCGGAGCACGACCCCACCGCAGGCGGACGAGCACCCCCGCCTCCTCCAGCCGGGCGAAAAACTCCTCCTGTGATCGGGCGCCCGCAGCGGCCGTCGCCACTGCACGGCGCAGCGTGGTCCGGGGCGGCTCCGCCCAGCCCTTGCGGCGGGCGTGCTCGGTCTCGGCCCGGGTCGGCCGGGGAGCGGCGGTCCGATCCGCCGCCGCGGTCACCTGCAGCCCGTAGCGTTCCTCCACGATGCGGCACGCTCTGCGCGCCTTGTGGTAATCGCCCCTGATGTTGGGGTTACGGCCGTCGTCGCGTGCCAGCGTCGCCACGACGTGGATGTGGTCGTCGGCGTGGCGGACCGCGATCCACCGGCACCCGTGCGGATCGCCCCGGGGCGCGATCTGGGTCTGGTGCATCAGTTCCTCGGCGATGTCCGCCCACTCCTCATCGGACAACTCCCGATCACCGCGCGCCGTACGCAGGGAACACTGCCACACCGACTCCTCAACCGGCCGGCGGCGCAGCGTCTCCAACGGGGAATTGAGCACGGCGATCAGCGGCCGGAAATCACGGCGCCCGTCCGCACGCAGGTCTGGTTCCAGGACGGCCGGGTGGCGGTATCCGGCGACGAGGTGCGGGTCGGTGTGCTCGTTGTGCTTGCCCGGCCCGTACAGGTAGTAGATCAGCTTCGCGACACCGGTCCCCCGCGTGACCTTGTCGATCACGGCAACCGCCTGCCGACCTCGACCACCAGCGCCTCGGCCGCACGCACCACCCGAAAGCAGTACCCGGCAACGTACGGCACGTTCCCGGGGACCTCGCCGGTGGTGTTCGCGACACGGGCCAGCTGGTTGCCGGCTCAGATTCTTCAGATCCGTATGGAACTCGGCCAGCGCACCGTCCACCGGTGAATCCTCACGAATCGCCGTCAGCACGACCCGCACGATAAACGCACCATACGCCAGCCCCGAACGGTTCGCCGCAGCACGAATCGCCACGCATTCCTCATCACTGACACGAAACCGCATCTCCTTTTCTCGCCGCCGCCCCCCACCCAGCTGAGAACGCCGCTCCAACCGCCCCGACCTGCCATCACGCTCGCCAAACGTTGTCGCCACCCCCAGAATTCGAACCTGTTAGACCGCGCCCGGTCCCCACACTCCCCAGTGTGGAATGTGGACTCGATGATGTCCACAACAGGTCGCGACATGTTCCCTATCTTGCAGACGAATTAGGCTGCCCGTTGAGCGCCTATCAGATGCCACCAATGAGTATCCGAGCAAATCTCATTGTGCCGATGGGTGTTTAATGATGCAGACGGGTATCGCCTCGTCCGGGATACGGATTCGCCTTCTCTGCCGAAGGCTTCCCGAGCTGAACGTCCCGGGTTTGGTTACCCACTCCGCCACAGGGGCCCGGCTCGGTTGGTGTCTACGACCGGGTCATGAGGATGCGGTAGAGAAGATCGCTGGCTGTGGCGGCCGGAGGCCGGGTCCTGATCAGCTCAGGGGGGCACCACCGAGAATCTCGATGAACCGGATCTGGCCGTCGACCACATCCAGCACGACCATCGCCTTCTCCGGCATGAGGGACACACAGCGATGACCGGGGCCATAGGCACCCTCGGGGGGCGGAGCCGTGTAGAAGCTCTGGCAGGAGTCCTCATCACACGAGCACCACTCCCGAACTCGCAGAAACGGCACCGACGAGGCGAGCTCGTCCTCACCCTCCGCCCGAAGCAGGCCGACGAGCTCCCCGGCCAACTCCGGAAACAGCTCTCCGAGTCTCTGCAGCTCTTGATCCACCGAAGCACCGTAGACCGGAACGACCAGCTCAGGCGATGCCGTGTCCAGTGCCTTGCCGTCGAGGAGGCGGCGACACTGGTCACGGCGACAGCGAGGTCGGTTCTTGTTCGAGCGCGGTGATCGTGTCCCGCAGGATCTCGATGAACTCCTCGGTGTCGATCTCGATCACGAAGACGGTTCCGACGTGCTCGGGGTGCAGGCGCAGGTGACTCTCCCGCCAGAACTGCAGCGTGATCGTCAGGTGGTCCCCGTCGCGGAAGAGATGCGCCAACACGTTGTCGGTCGTTGGGCCCCAGTGCAGGAACAAACATTGGTCGCGTTCATCGTCGGCGCGCAGTCGCTGGTGGGTGGCCGCGAAGGACAGGCCAGGGAAAGGCGCCGGTGAGCCTCCGCCTGCTGCCAGCAACGCACAGTCGGTCTGCACAGTGTGTCGGAACTGGTTGACGTAGGCCCAGTTGTCGTCGCAGGTCAACCATTGGCCGGCCGCCCACAGGTCCACCCGGCACAGACCGCCGCGCCAGTCTCCGATCTCCACGGCGAACCGGCTTTCATCGCCCAGGCGCACCGTCACCCGGAGAGTCTGCCAGACCCGGTTACCGAGCGACGTTCGCGGAAAGTCCGGGACGGTGTCACACCGCTTCGCGGTTTCCAGGCGGCACGGACCTTCACATCACGCGGCCGGTGCACGCCGGGGGGCACAAGCACCGGCCGCGCGACGTCCGGCCTTGCGGCCGGGAAGGACGCCTCGACCCATCCCGGTGCTCCCCTCCGGGTGACGGCCGAGGTGTCAGGGTCTCAGCGGTAGACCACCGCCCAGGCCAGGTGACCCGCGGGAGTGTCGTCGTGGCCGTGGTCGTCGGCGTAGGCACTGACGAGAGCGAGCCCCCGTCCGTGGTCGCTCAGGCAGTCCGGTGCCCAGTCGGTGGGCAGGGCCGACGGTCCGTCGTCCAGGACAGTGAGCCGGATCTGGTTGGCGGTGAGGGCCAGGTCGACCTTGATGCGTCCGCCGGGTGCGCCGCTGCCGCTGTGCCAGAGGGCGTTGGTGCCGTACTCGCTGACGATCAGCGCCAGCGCCTCCACCGCGTGGGGAGCGTCCGCCACCAGCAGTTTCACCCAGTGGCGCAGCAGCGTCACCGCACCTGCGACACCCGGCATCTCCACACTCCACGTGCGAACCGACCCAGGCGACGGCGTGCCGGATAGAGACTCGGCGTCGGTTCCTCTCACCGGTCTCCTCCCAGCGAGGGGAGTGGAAGCCGTGCGGCCGGGCCAGGGTCTCCGGTGCGCGGCCCGGCTACATGGCAGTTTCTCTGCGCTTCCGCGCACCGCTTCCCCAACTCTTCGGCGGTGGGAGCGCTGAGCTTCTGGGTTCTGCCCCGTACGGCTATCCACTTGCGGTGCCCGGGGTCGTGGAGGATGCCCCATCCGCCCTGCGAGGGCCGGTTGAACATCGCGCGCAGCTCAACGAGTTCACGGGCACGGATCCGACCGAGGTGATCCAGTAACGCGGTGACCGGGGCCGCCTCCCGGCCCGCACTCGGGGTTGGGGGACGCCGCGCCACGGGGCCGCCAGGGATCGTGGCCGGGTACTCGGTCGGCGCGACGTCGATGGTGCGGTCGTTTGCGCGGGAGACTCTGTCGGTCATGGCGGTCATGTGCCCTCCTCGGTGAATTACGCTCCGTGAGCGGTCGTTACGGTGTCACAATGGCGTCGCGACGGAGAGCGCGGAAGGTTCAATTCGAGGTTTGAAACCCCAGGGGGTCATCGATGACGGCCGCTGAGTTACTCGATCCGGATGGGTCGCTGTGGCATGCCATCGCCTTCCACCTGCGGTATGAGCGTCAGAAGCGCGGCCTGTCCCAGTCCGAGATGGGTCTGATCATCGGGGTCAATAAGCATGGGGTTTCAAATCTGGAGGCAGGGCGCAACAAGCTGACCCCTTACCAGGCCGACAGGCTCGACGAGGAGTGGGGCACCGGTGGGCTCTACGGCCGACTCCGCCGATTCGCCCGGCTCAACAACGACCCGAACTGGCGCAAGCGGATCGATGGCTACCAATGCCAAGCGAGCCAACTCAAGATCTTTTACAACAACCTCATCCCCATCCCGTTCCAAACAGAGGACTACGCGAGAGGACTACTGGAAGCCGGGCACGCCGCCGGACTCGTTGACGATGTACAGAAAGAGCTGGCAGAGCGGATGGATCACCAGGCGGCCATACTCAAAGGGCGGTCCAGGCCACCCTTGATCTGGGCAGTGCTGGACGAATCGGCGCTACGCCCGATGGGCGACCCTTCGATCATGAAGGCCGCACTCGACCACCTGACCGAACTCAGCCTGCTCCCCCATGTGTCGTTGCGCATACTTCCACTCGCGGCCGCCCCGCACATCGGCGTGGACGGCTCCTTCTGGCTCTTCGAACTACCCGGACGTCGCCTGGCGGCTTTCGCGGGCACGATCCTGGACGTCGGAAGGATGATGGAGGATCAGGAGGAAGCGGCTACGGTAGCAGTACGTTTCGACCGAATCGCCGCACGGGCCCTGAACGAAGAGCAGTCCCGTGACCTCCTGGCAAAGGTGAGTGGTGACCTATGACGGTATGGCGAAAGAGCAGCCGTAGCAACGGCGGCGGAGGCGGCACCTGCGTCGAACTGGCACAACTCCCCGGCACCATCGGCGTACGGGACAGCACCAACCCCACAGGCCCAATCCTGAAGTTCGACCGGCGCGAACTGGCCGTACTGCTCAAGGCCGTCAAGGCCGACAAACACCACCTTTAGTCACGCAGTCACAGTAACGAGGGGGGAGCGAGCATGCCCAAGCGAACCGCGCAAGACTGGGAAACCCTGGGGCGAGAGCTGCATGCGGCCGGCGTCTCTCCCCCCGAGGTCGAGGCCGGAGTACGCAAGCTTCTCGCCGAGACTCGGGGGCACCAGTTCGCCGAGGCACGCAAGCAGGCCGGGCTAGCACAAAAGGAGCTTGCAGCCGGCATGGAGTGAGCGTCGCACGCATCTCGAACACGGCGAGGTGACCTCCATCGACGTCATCGCCCGATACGTCGAAGCACTCGGCGGCCATCTCGACCTCGTTGCCGCCGAACACGATCTTTAGTCAACGGCAGTGGAGTCAAGGTTCTGTCCCTGGGCGTGAGTGCGTGATCACGGTCTGGTGGAGGCCGGACCGTAGGAAGCGGAGCTCCGTTAGCAACGGTTTTCCCGACGACCGTCACGACCACCGTGTCCTGCCGCGCGCCCGGCGTACCGGCTGTCCGGTCGGCGAGCGTGCTCTGACGAGATTCCCGCACTGACGGATGTTGCGTTTACTTCGTTTATTGCGGATACTGTGAAGAGGGGGTAGCCATGGCAGACGTTCAGGCAAAGCGTGTAGAACCTGGAACCATCGATGCCGAGGTGGCCGGCCGCGCAGTGCGTCGTATCAAGGACTACCTCATGAGGCATCCTGATCAGGCTGTCATACCTGTCGCGGGCGAGCACGGCGGCGACGATGCCTTGATCTTGCCTCGCGAGGCTGTGAGCCTGCTGGTCTTCATCCTCGCCCAAGCGGCGGAGGGCCGGGGCATCACGGTCATGCCATCTCACGCCGAGCTGACCACCCAGCAGGCGGCGGACATGCTGAACGTCTCCCGCCCCTATCTGATCAAACTTCTGGAGTCAGGGGAGATACCCTTCCGGTTGGTCGGAAAGCATCGACGAGTCACATACGAGGCTCTCCAGAACTACAAGCGTCATGATGACGCCCGGCGCCGAACCACCGCCGACGAACTCGCCGCACTCGGCCAGGAACTGGGCATCTGAATATGGCGTTCGTGGTCGTCTACGACGCCAACGTGCTCTACGGCAACACGCTCCGAGACCTGCTGATCCGCATTGCCATGACGGGCCGCGTGCAAGCCAAATGGACGAACCAGATCCTGGACGAAATGCAGCGGAACCTCGGTGCCAACCGGCCGGATATACCGCCAGAAAAGTTGGGCAACCTGCGCCGCCTCATGAACTCGGCCGTCCGAGACTGTCTGATTGAGGATTACGAGACGCTGATCGAAGGCCTGAAGCTGCCCGACCCTGATGACAGACATGTGCTCGCTGCGGCTATCAGGGCGGGCGCACAGGTCATCGTCACGTCCAACCTCAAGGATTTCCCGGCCGAAGACATGGCTCGCTGGGGGATGGAGGCGAAGTCGCCGGACGATTTCGTTCTCGACCAGATCGACCTCGACGGCCGGATCATATGGGCATGCGTTCAGCAGATTGCCGACTCACGGAACAACCCGCCGGAAACAGTCGAGGATGTGCTCGACTCCTTGGAGGCCGCGGGTCTAGTGGAAGCAGTTGCCGCTCTGCGTGCCGGTTAGCCCCAACTGCGACGGTGCCGGTGGTGTGCTCCTCCAGCGGGGGCAGTCGTTCCACGCGCAGTCCGTTCATCCGGACGGTGCAGATCGAGAGCACTGGAAGGACCTCAGACGAAGTAGCCGCTGACGTGGCCAGAACGGCACAGGTGAAGCCTGTCGAGAGATACCGAGCCCGAGAGGCTCACTGATCCAGTCCAACGGGAGAGCCCACGTGGCTGACGATCGGCGCTCCCTCAGCCTTCCCCGTCGCGTTCCTCGTCGTCCCGGCGCCGACGGAGCGCTCGCTCGGCGATCCCGCTGGAGAGCTTGCCCGTCACCGATCTGGCCCGGTCAAAGGTCTCGTTACCGAGGAGCCTGGCGGCATCGACGCCCACTCC
>JAOPYO010000061.1 GCA_025964575.1 Actinomycetes bacterium | reverse complement strand
GGCGCCGTTCCGTAGCGGAAGCGCCGAACGGCGCTCGTCGGCGGCGAGCACCTTGAGCTCGATCGCCGCGTATGGCAGTTTGAGCGTCTGCGCCAGGCAGCGTGAGGCCGTCGGTAGCGCCGAGCGTAGGTTCTCCGCGCGCAGCAGGAGGTGGGCGAGCTCGGCTGCGAGGTCGGCCGCCCGGCGGTGCTCATCGGCCTCGGTGGCCCGTGACCGCGCCAGTTCCGCGACGAAGCCGGCCACCAGCGCGACGATGAGGAAGACCGGGAGCGCCACCCATTCCAGACTGTCGAAGGCCCTGAGGGTATGGGGGGGTGGGAGGTGGAAGTAGTCGTAGGCGAGGCCGCTGGCCACCGCGGTCGCCATCCCCAGCGCCAGACCCCACACGGTCGAGACCACCAGCACACCGAGTAGGTAAACAACGCCCAGTGAGGTTACAGGTGCGAAATGCTGGAGCGGAAATAGCAGGAGGGTCTCCACTACGACGCACGAGGCGCCGACCAAAACTCCCACCGTCATGGGCGGGGACGTCTCGCGCAGCACCGATGGCAGGCTCGCGGGCACTAACTCAGTGTACTCTCGCGTGTACTCCGGCGTCGCCGGGGTTGTGGTCCGTCCATGCAGGTCAACGCGTCCTGCGGGCCATTTCTTGCATCGTCGGGGAGGCGGCAACGATCCCCTTCGACGCACGCTTGACCGATTACTGTGGGTATATCGACAAGGCCATTTCAGGGCGGCACAGTGGTGGACGGAAGCCAGAGACGGGTAGCACTGGCGGATGACGACGTCCTGCTTCGCGAGGGGCTCGCAAGCCTGCTCGAGCGGTCCGGGTACGAGGTCGTCGGTCAGGCCGGAGACGCATTGGAGCTCCTGGCCCTCGTCCGCGATCGCAAGCCCGAGCTCGTCATCGTCGACATCCGGATGCCCCCCGCCCACGCCACGGAGGGTCTCGAAGCGGCCCGTGTGATCCATGAGGAGTTCCCCGAGACCGGGATACTCCTCCTGTCGGCGCACATCGAGGTCGAGCAGGCGATGGAGCTGCTCGCCGGCGGACACCGGGTCGGCTACCTGCTCAAGAGCCGGGTGACCAACGTGACGGACTTCATCGAGGCCATCGAGCGAATCGCCCAAGGCGGCTCGGTCGTCGATCCCGGCCTCGTCCAGGAACTTATCGCGGCCCGCCACAGGAATGACCCGCTGGGTCTCCTCACACAGCGTGAGCGCGAAGTGCTCGCCCTGATGGCGGAGGGGCGCTCAAACGCCGGTATCGCCCACCAGCTCTGGATTACCGAGGGCACCGTCGAGAAGCACGTCCGCAGCATCCTCTCCAGGCTGCGGCTACCGGAGACGGAAGACGACCACCGGCGCGTTCTGGCGGTCATCGCCTTCCTCGAAGCTCGCTAGCTTCGGCCGCAGCGACCCCGGTCGCCCTTGCTCCCCAGAATGTCGTGGATCGCCCTCCCCGAAATATCGGACTTCGACAGGAACGCCACGGCGGGACTATCCGCGATCATGTCCGCGAAATCCTTTTCAGCGTACGCCGAGATCAGGATCACGCTCGGCCGCTGTGCGTAGCTTGCTGCGTCAAGTCGCCGCGCGAGATCGAAGCCACTCTCCTGGCCCAGGTCGATGTCGACGAGCGTGACATCCGGCCGGAGATCGTCGACCCGCGCAAGAGCGTCGGCGCTGGTGGATGCCACGCCGACCACGGAGATCCCCTGTCGTTCGAGCAGGTCGCGGGCGACGGCAAGGAAGTGATCGTTGTCGTCGACGATGAGGCAACGTAGAACCACGTCCCCAGGATCGCAGCAAGAGAGCCACCCTGGCATTGCAGCTAGCAGGTATGCCGGGGTTGGGCTGGCATGGGCTCGAAATGGACGCTAGCAGCGAAGACAGCAGGAGTCAGGAGCGGCATTGTTGACGGCGAAAGCCCGGTAAGGACCCTCAGAGTCGATAGGGATCGCAGGTGAAGAATCATGTGTCAGCATCAGCGCCCGTGTCCGCCCGTGGACGCCCCCGACCACCAGGCGGCCCGCCTCGTGGCCTTCCACCCGGAACAGGGATGGGGGCTGCTTTGCAACGGCGTGGTGATTTTCGATGACCGCGGCGAGCTCCTGCCCGACGAGCCCAGCAGCATCCCGAGTCACCGCGGCCTTTACGGACCGGCGGCATGAGCCGGTTCGGCACCCCCCTCGCGGCGCTCCGAATGCGTCGGGCCGCCTGGCCGCTCTTTCGCCGTCCGTCCTCGGTGCCCAAGGCGCGCAGTCTGGTCCGCACCCAGCTGGCCCGCTGGGGACTGGCCGAGCAAAGCGACGTCGCCGAGCTGCTCGTCAGTGAACTTGTCACCAACGCGCTGCGCCACGCGTGGGGGAAACCGATCCTCACCCTCTCCGCACAGAACGGCACACTGCGCTGCGAGGTCGCGGACGCGAATCCCGCCCTGCCCCACATGTCCCATGCCCACTACGACGATGAAGGCGGCCGCGGACTGTACCTGGTCGACCGGCTGTCCTGCTCCTGGGGCAGCAACCGCGCACCTCAGGGAAAGGTCGTCTGGTTCGAGCTGTCCGCACATCCGAAGGGCCGTGCCCATGGATGACCTCCCGGGATCGAATGCCCGCCCGAGACAAGAAGCGACAAGCCCCGCTCGTATGGACGCGCGACAGGAGTCCCACCCCATGCCCAAGAAGATCCAGATCCGCAAGCCCAGCAGACACACCACCGAGATCGTCCCGGATCTGCGAACCCCAAAGGGACGAGTGCTGCCGTACTGAGCGGGCCACCCCCGGCCCATAGTCACCACGTGATCGTGCGGTTATCGTGCTGGACATGGTGGAAGTGCACGGCAGCTGCGACGAACGGTTCACCGGAGTGCGGGACACCCTTGCCGCGTCCCTCGACGCGACGATGTCGGAGCCTCCACCGCCGTCTACCTCGACGGCGAACCGGTCGTCGACCTCTGGGGCGGCTACTTCGACGAGGCGCGCACCCTGCCGTGGCAGCGTGACACCATCACCAATGCCTGGTCGACGACCAAGACGATGACCGCGCTGTGCGCGCTCATCCTGGCCGACAGGGGAGAACTCGACCTGCACGCGCCCGTCGCGACGTACTGGCCCGAGTTCGGCGCCGCCGGCAAGTCCGGCATAGAGGTCCGCCACCTGCTCTCACACACCGCCGGCCTGCCGACCTGGGACGAGCCGCTGACCGTCGAGGACTTCTACGACTGGGACATAGCGACCTCGCGGCTGGCGGCACAGACCCCGCGCTGGGAGCCCGGCACCGAGTCGGGCTATCACGCCATCAGCCAGGGCCATCTGGTCGGCGAGGTCATCCGCCGCATCACGGGCCGTACCCTGGGGACGTTCTTCGCCGAAGAGCTCGCCGGGCCGCTTGGCGCGGACTTCCACATCGGGCTGGCCGCCGAGCATGACCACCGCGTGTCGCCGGTCATCCCGGGCCCGCCGCCCCAGGGCCAGACGACCGGCGCACTTCCCGGCATCTACGCAAATCCCCCTCTCAGCGCGCAGGCGGCCGTGACGGAGACGTGGCGTCGCACTGAGATCCCGCAGCGGGCGGCCACGGCAACGCGCGTTCGGTCGGCGCCGTGCAGTCGGTGCTGGCCTGCGGCGGTGTGGGCCGGCGGCCGGATGGCAGTGGTGTTCGGCTGCTATCGGAGAAGGGGTGCGAGGCGGTCTTCGAGGAGCAGTCCGACGGCGTGGACCGCTACCTGCGCTTCGGCATGGGCTATGGCCTGGTCTCCGACCAGGTTCCGCTGTCTCCCAACCCGCGCACCTGTTTCTGGGGCGGTTGGGGCGGTTCGATCGTCGTCATCGACCTCGATGCCCGTATGACCGTCTCGTACGTCATGAACCAGATGCTCGACCCCGGCACTCTCGGCGATGACCGCGGCCTCGGCATCGTGATGGCGGCGTACGGAGGGCTCGCCGGCTGAGCGAGTGTCGGGTGGCGTGGGCCGGGGGATAACGTCCCAGGTAGAAGCCATCGTAGGTATTCGGGGGAGCCACCACCATGGCCAAACGCACGGTCGCGGACCAGTTCATCGAGATCCTGATCACCGCGGGCGTACGGCGCATGTACGGAGTCGTGGGCGACAGCCTCAATCCGATCGTGGACTCCATTCGCCGTCATGACGGGATCGACTGGGTGCATGTACGGCATGAAGAGGCGGGCGCGTTCGCCGCGGGCGCGGAGGCACAGCTCACCGGTCGGCTGGTCGCGTGCGCGGGGAGCTGCGGCCCGGGGAACCTGCATTTGATCAACGGGCTGTACGACGCGCATCGGAGCATGGCGCCGGTGATCGCGCTCGCCTCGCACATCCCGAGCACCGAGATCGGGACCGGCTATTTCCAGGAGACCCACCCCAGCCACCTGTTCCAGGAATGCAGCCACTACTGCGAGCTGGTCACGTGCCCCGAACAGCTGCCGAGGGTGACTCAGATCGCGATTCAGGAGGCGATCGGCCGCGATGGCGTCGCGGTCATCGCGCTGCCAGGGGATGTGGCCGGCCAAGAGGCCAGCAGCCCCCACCTCGAGCACACCTACCGTCTCGACCAGCGGCCCACCGCGCGGCCGTCAGATCAGGTGGTCGAAGAGTTCGCCGACATGATCGAGAAGGCAGGCCGGGTGATGCTGTTCTGCGGCCGGGGTGTCGCCGGCGCGCACGATGAAGTGCTGGCCTTGGCCGAGCGGCTCAAGGCCCCGGTCGGGCACGCGCTCGGCGGCAAGCAGTGGATCCAGTACGACAACCCCTACGACGTCGGCATGTCCGGGTTACTGGGCTACGGCGCCTGCTACGAGGCGATGCACGACTGCGACCTGCTCGTGCTGCTCGGCACCGACTTCCCCTATGTGCAGTTCATGCCGACCCAGCCGAAGATCGTCCAGGTCGATATCCGGCGGGAGCGGCTGGGCAGCCGGTCCCGGCTGGACCTCGGCGTGTGGGGTGACGTCAAAGAGACGGTTCGCGCGTTGCTGCCCCGGATCACGGAGAAGACCGACCGCTCCTTCCTCGATCGGATGCTGCAAAGGCACCGCGAACTGGTGGCGCGCATCCGGGCCTACGCCGATGACGTGCGTGGCCGCCGTCCTATCCACCCCGAGCACGTCGCCGCCACACTGGACGAACTCGCCGCCGACGACGCCGTCTTCACCGTCGACACCGGCATGTGCAACGTGTGGGCCGCGCGTCTGATCCATGGCACCGCCAGCCGGCGCATCATCGGCTCCTTCGCGCACGGTTCGATGGCCAACGCGCTGCCCCAAGCGATCGGCGCACAGTTGACCGACCGGCGGCGCCAGGTCATCGCCATGTGCGGGGATGGCGGTTTCGCCATGCTCATGGGTGACTTCCTCACCCTGACGCAGTATGACCTTCCCGTGAAGGTCGTCATCTTTAACAATGGCTCGCTGGGCCTGGTGGCGCTGGAAATGCTTGTTGAAGGCTACCCGCCCTACCAGACCGGCCTGAAGAACCCCGACTTTGCCGCCATCGCCCGCGCTGCCGGAGCGACCGGCATCCGCATTGAAGACCCCGGCGACGTCAAGGACGGCATACGCGAGGCCCTTGCCACCGACGGGCCGGTGCTCGTCGATGCGCTCACCGACCCGAACGCACTGTCCATGCCACCCAAGATCACAGGTGAACAGGTCAAGGGGTTCGCCCTGGCGATGACCAGACTCGTACTGTCCGGCGATGCCGACGAACTCGTGAACATGGCCCGCAGCAACCTCCGCAACCTGCCCAGGCCCTGAAAAGCTCAGGAGCCCGTGGCGCGCATGCGCTCGTGCTGTCGGCGCGCCTTCAAGCGGTTACCGCAGACCGCCATCGAGCACGCTGTGGCCGCGGCTGCGGTCGATGGACCAGGGTCGGCGCCCCCGCTGGCGGCGTCAGGCGGCGGTGCGGGCCGGGATACCGTGGGGGCGCGCTTCTGCCAGGACCGCCTCGGCTGCGGTTCCGAGCCGTACGGCCAGCTGGAAGCGGTGTTGCTCGCCGACTCTTCGCGGCTCGAAGGAGACATGCGCGAAACTCGCGTCCGCTGTACTGGCCGTGGCGAGCCGATCCAATTCACGTTCGACCCGTACCCACTCTGCGGCTGAGACGTACTGACGCATGACCGAGTGCCAGACCACGGTGAGCGTGCCGGGCTCCAGCCGGATGCCCGCGAGGAAGTCCGCGGCGCCGGCAGTATCGACCTTGGCCGGCACCTGGGTGGCCAGCCGCAGAGCACCGACCAGCCGCGCGGCGCGCGGTATTTGATCCGGCCAGACGTACGCGCGCAGGGCCAGCGCGCCGTCGTGACAGCGGGTCGATGGGTGTCAGGTCGCAGCCGCGCCGTTCGAGGATCGTCAGGGCCGGGTGCTCGGCGGCGGCTTTCGCCAGCCACTGGGGCGGGACGCCGCGCCAGGCGTCCTTCAGGAGGACTGGTGAGTCGGGGCCTGAGCTGCAACCGAACGGAAAACGGCGTTAGTGGGTCGGTACGGCCGGAGTTACCGCCGCTCTCCGTTCCGATGCAGGTCGCCGCACTGAAGCGGTTAGCGGGTCCCGGACGTCGGTCCAGTCCAGGTGCTCCAGCAGGCCGTGGGAGAGCCGGGTGACGGCGAAGACGTAGACGAGGTCGACCTCGGTCTTCCGGGGAGGCAGGGTTCTAGAAAAGCCATGAACAGGGCGTATCTGGAGGTTCGCCACCTTGTAGAAGCCGACCGGGGTCATGGAGCACTTCCGGAGACTGGTGGGTGGGGGATCCGGGGCAGGCGTTCCGCAGGTCTGCTCCCCGTAACCGGTGCGGGACCGGCTCCGATTTCCGGTTCCGGCCCCGCGAAGCGGCGCCCTAGAGGTCGACCACGATCTTGCCGTGGGTGTGGCGGTCGGCCTGCAGCCGCACGGCCTCCTGGATCTGCTCGATGGGGAAGGTGGCGGCGATGGGCACGGTGATGTCACCGGCGACGATGGCGTCGCAGATTCGCTCCAGGTCCTTGGGGTGTGCGTCGAAGCCGCCGACGGGGCGTACGCCTCCGGGCGGGTTGGGGCCCGCGGCGATCGTGGAGATCCTCTCCGGCGGGACGCCGAGTGCCAGAGCGGTCTCGGCTGCCTCGGTGCCGTGCAGGTCGGTCGCCGCGCTCACGCCGTCGGGCGCCATCGCGCGCACGCGGTCCTCCAGGCCGGGGCCGTAGGTGACGGCTCGACTCGCTCGGACGGGACGTCTTCACCCCCTCCCGCCGAGCGTTCACCGCACGCAGGCGAGCGGCGATCGAGGCCCATCCCGACCCCCAGGAGCGCGAAGCGGTGAAAGAGGCACACCTCACCGCCTCGATAGGCCGGGCCATAGCGGACCGCGGCACTCCCGAACTCGACGCCCGAGTGACGGCGCAGCTGGGCGCACTGGCCCTGCGGACTGCCTACGAGCGGTGGAGCGACCCCGGCACCACCAACGGGTTCAGCGACATCGCCCGGCAGGCCCTCGGCGAAGTGCGAGCCGCGGTCTCGGCCACGCAAACAGGCGTGGGGTAGTAGGGGCCTGAGCTGCAACCGAACTGCCTCGGAAAACGGCGTTAGTGGGTCGGGGCGGCCGGAGTTACCGCCGTTCACCGTTCCGATGCAGGTCGCCGCACTGAAGCGGTTAGCGGGTCCGGCGTCGTGCGGCGGGGTCGGCGGCGGCAGTGACTTGGGCGGAGGTCTGTTCGCCGAGTTGGACGTACCGGCCGAGGCTGCCGAGGTGCAGATGCCGGGACTTGGCCTGGAGCTCGGGCGCGGTGCATCCGTCGGCTGCCAGGTGCTGGAGGGCGGAGTGCCGGAGCTGGTGGAGGGTCCAGCCGGTGCCGTGTGGGTCGAGGTCGGCGGTGGCGGTCTTGAACTGGTATTCGGCGCGTGGGTAGGACAGCCGGCCCCGTCCGGTCTCAGGGCAGATGTCGGCGGCCGCGGGGGTGCGTGATCCTGAGGTGGGGGCGCGCCGGTCGGCGAGGAACACCGGTCCTGAGGTACGGCCGCGCAGCAGCCGGGGCAGGAGGCGGGCGGTTCCGGTGGCCCAGTGGACGTACTCGGTGGCGCCGCCCTTGGAGGTGACGCGGCCGCGCCGGAACTCCAGGTCCAGGTCCTCGATGTTGAGGGACAGGAGTTCCTCGGCTCTGGCCGCTGTTTCGTAGAGCATCCGCCACAGGACCCGCTCGCGCAGGCCGTGCCGGTCGTCGGTGAACAGCTTGTCCAGCCGGGTGCGCGGGATGGAGCGGTCGCCGCGGCGGGCGGCCTTGCGCCGTTCCAGCCGGCGGACTCATTATGGCCGCGATGCGTCTCGGGTGTGGATGGTTCTCGTGAACGACCGTTTCCAAGACTCATCAACCCGGAGGCGCGGCGTGCCCCTGCTCACGCCGTCCGGAAGTCGTTGGCTGGCAGCGAGTAGTCGGGCAGATCGATGGCTTCGGCCTTGGAGAACTGCCGGGCCAGCAGCTGGCTCATCGGCCAGCGGGTCATCTGCCGCATGGATGCGGCGCGCAGCCGGATCCAGATCGCGCTGAAGGGCGCGTAACCGCTGGCGCCGCCTGGCGGCAGTTCCTGCGCCTTGGTCACATATGGCCGCATGATGCGTTCATAGTTCGCGAACGCCGCGTTGTGCGCGCCGCCCGCGCGCGCCAGTTCCCCGGCCAGCACGTACCCGCCGACCAGGGCGAGGCTGGTACCCAGCCCGGTGAGCGGGGTCGGGCAGTACGCGGCGTCGCCGAGCAGCACGACCCGGCCGCGCGACCAGGCGTCCATGTGGACCTGGCCCATCGAGTCGAAGGCGAAATCGGAGGCCTGGAACATCGCCTTCAGCAGCCGCGGCACCTGCCACCGGGTGGCGGCGCCGGCCTCGGTGAAGCGCTGGGCGATCAGCTCGCGTTGCGCCGCGGTGTCGTGGCGCTTGTAGACCAGTGGCGGTTCACCCTTGCGCTGCCGGAAGCTGAGGCTGGCCTTCACCTCGCCGGGCAGCCGGCCGGGTCGGGCGGAGGCCACCAGGCCGCCCGGCGCATTGTGCATGAGAAACCAGCCGTCCAGGCCGAGCTCGTCTAGCGTGCCGCGGGCGGTGAACCAGGCGTTGTAGAGGTCGAGTGGGCGCATGAAGCTGTCCTCCGGGCCGAAGGCCAGCTGGCGCACCACCGAGTGCAGGCCGTCCGCGCCGACCACCAGGCCGAAGCGGCGCGGGGCGGACTTCTCGAAGGCGACCATGACGCCGTCGTCGTCCTGCTCGAGTGCGGTGATGCTGTCGTCGAAGACGTATTCGGTCCTCGTGCCGGGTCCGCTCGCGTCGAACAGCACGCGCGCGAGGTCGCCGCGGAGGATCTCGATCTCGGAGATGAATCCTTCGCCGCCGAAGCTGTCGACCGGCATCCGGGCGATGACCCGCCCGTGTGCGTCGACCAATGCGAGTCCCTCCTGGTCGACGCTTACGGCGCGGGCCTGGTCCATCAGTCCCATCCGCTCGATGACGGTGCGGCCGGCGCCGCGCAGGTCGACGGTCTGCCCGCCTGGGCGGGGTGCGGGTGCGCACTCGACGACGGTAACGGTGTATCCGGCGTGGTGCAGCCAGTGGGCCAGTGCCGGGCCGGCGATTCCGGCCCCTGAGATCAGTACGTTTGTGTCCGCTGTCATGCTCAAGAATGTACAGCGTATTTTAGCGCACTAACAATCGCTTATCCTCACTGGTTCGTCGAATCTCGCACATTACTGCACTAGTACAGTCGACTCGTTCCGGCAAGTAGCCGGGTGACTGTGGCGAGCTGATCGGCTGATGCGGCAGCTAGAGTGGTACCGCACCAGCGCACTAGTGCGGTGGTGAAAGGAGAGGCAGTGAGTCAGCCGGTTAAGACCCGCTCCCAGGAGATCGTGGCGGAGCTGCGGCGGAGCATCGAAGCGGGCGAGCTGACGGCCGGCGAGCGCCTGCCGTCCACTAGGGAGATCACCCAGCGGTGGGGCGTGGCCATGGCGACCGCCACCAAAGCGCTCAGTGAACTGCAGCGCGAAGGCCTAGCGCGTGCCGTCCCCGGCGTCGGCACAGTCGTGGCGGAGTCCGCCGCGCCCGAACCGCCCTCAGCGAACCACACCAGGCGTCTCCAGACGACGCGCCGGAGCCAACCCGACGGCGCGCTCACCCGGGACCGGATCGCGGCGACCGCCGTGGCGATCGCAGATGCCGAGGGGCTGTCCGCGGTGTCGATGCGCCGGGTCGCGGCCGAGCTGGGCGTGGCCACCATGACGCTCTACCGGCATGTGGCGGACAAGGAGGCGCTGCTGCTGGCGATGTTGAACGCAGCCCTCAGCGAGGTGCAGCTGCCCGCCGAGCCGCCGCCGTCGTGGCGGGAACGGGTCGAGGTCGCGGCCCGGCTGCTGTGGTCGGCATTCCGCGCACACCCGTGGGGCGCGGCCGCGATGTCGGTGACGCGGCCGCAGCCGCTGCCGGCCGCCATGCCGTTCATCGAGTGGATGCTGACCGCCTTGGGTGACGTCCCCGGGCTGAGCGACGACCGCGAGGCGCTGTTCACGGCCTACCTCACCCTCATCAACCACATCCGCGGCATCGCTCTCAACATCGAGATGGAGGCCGAGGCGGAAGCGCTCACCGGGCTGAACAACGACGAGTACCTGGAAACGCAGGAACCGATGCTGCAGGAGATCACAGCCAATGGCGCCTTCCCGGTGCTGGCGTCGTTGTTCACATCCGATGAGGACTACGACCTGAATCTGGACCTGCTCTTCGAGTACGGGATGCAGCGCCTGTTGGATGGGATCGCATCGCACCCGGAAATCGCCGCACACGATCGCCGCCACCCACTGAAGCGCCACCGGGTGTAGCTCCTTCAGAAGGAGCTACACCCATCGGCGACTGCCTGCCCTTCGGTTCGAGTGGACAGCCCCTGCAGTAATCGCGAACTCACGGGGGACTGATGTCGAGCAGATCGCGGGTGCAGCGGCGGGTTTCGCCGGTGCGGGCGTCGGTGACGAGCACGCCCAGGCGGGCTCCGTCGCCGCGGCGGCGGACGGTCTCCCAGCAAATGTGGACCGACCCCGAGCATCACGTAGCGCTACATGTCCGTTCGCCGTAGCTCTACGCGAACAGGGCCGCGTCGAGTGGTGGGGTCGGGATTCCCGCGCCCGGGTGGGCGTCGCTTCCCTCGCGCTGCGCTCTCCGGTCTTGGTAGCGCTGCCGGGCTCGGCATCGGTTCAGAGGAGCGGCGATCCCGCTGAGGGTTTGAGCAGGGTCGTCGTCACGTCGACGATCGTGGAGGGATCGAGTCCTTCGGCGTCGGCGCGGAACTCGGCGCTGCTCATGAACTGTTCGGCGACCTTTTCGGGGTTCTTGCCCTCGGCGTAGGAGACGAGCGCGTACAGGACGGGCGAGCCGTCATGGGCGGTCCACAGTCCGTGGAGGCCGATGTCGTGGTGAGCGAAGCTGGTCAGGTGGCGCGGGTAGTTCACTGTGCGGTAGCTGTCGAGCGCCTCCCGGGAGGACAGGGTGTAGGCGCGGAGCTCGTAGGTTCTCATCGTTCGTCTCTCTCGATGCTGGGGGCCTGCGGCCGTTCAGGCGGCAGGGCGTGGTTTGTCGGCGCCTTCAGAGGGTGTCTTCGATCCTCTTAACGATCTTCGTCGAGGCGGCAAAGACCTTGTTTGCCAGGGATTGTCACGCCTTGTGATCAGGAGCATGCTTGGAGTTGGCGGTCCGCATCCCGCCCGATCGTGAGGGCGTACACGTGGAAAGGGGAGCGGACCATGCCGGCCATGATTGGGCACGTCACCCAGGAGCGTTGCAACCAGTTCGTATCCGAGGGGCGGGAACTGGTCGAGATCCAGACTCGGTGTCAGTTCGATCTAGGGGATCGGCCTGGAGGTCCTCGGAGAAGGAGGAGAAGGAGTACGAGTACTGCAGGCTCTCGACGTCGCAGCGAGCCACCCGGGTAACGGTTCCAGTACCAGGTGCCGCCGACGCCGCCGCCCGCCTCCAGGACGCGCGCGGAGACACCGAGGGTCCGGAGGCGGTACAGCATGTACAGGCCGGCGAAGCCCGCGCCGATGATGATCACGTCGTGGTCGGCCTGGTGCGGCATGGCGCCTCCATGGGTACTAGAACGTCCCTCTAGAAAAACACGCCTCACACCAGGATGAGAATGGCCGCGACCACCACCATCACCGCGGCGGTGAGGCCGTGGACGCCGAACGCCACCGCCCGCGGACCCCCGTTCCTGAGCACGACGACCATGTCGCCCAGCGGGGCGAACACACTGGCGAGAATCAGCCAACCGAGCATGTGCTGGTTTCCCGTCACGAGGGCCGGGAGCACGACGAGCCCGGCCGTGATGTCCCGTACGCCCTTGACGGTCAGGTAGGCGTTCATGGACACGGGAACCCCGTAGCCCGCCGCCGACGCGACCGGCTGCAGCAGGAAGCGGATGCCGATGAGGATGATCCCGATGGCGATCAGTCCGGCGAGCCAGGTGGCGATGGTGACCATGTCGTCTCCTTCGATCGTTACTAGAAGTGTTAGCGACGCTAGTCTAGCGGCGCTCATCTGTCTAGCGGTGTTAGTATCTGGAGGGTGTCCACACAGCAGCGCAGAGAACGCGAACGCGCCCAGCGCCACGACCTGATCGTCAAGACCGCCCGCAAGCTGGCCGAGTCCGAGGGCTGGGACGCCGTGACCACCCGCCGCCTGGCCGACGAGATCGAGTACAGCCAGCCGGTCCTGTACAGCCACTTCGCCGGCAAGGACGCCATCGTCGCGGCGGTGGCGCTGGAGGGCTTCACGGAACTGGCCGTACGCCTGCGCGCCGCGACCCGGACGGGCGAGCCGCGGGCCGCGCTGGAGGGGCTGGCCAGGGCCTACATGGCGTTCGCCGAGGAGAACCCCGCGCTGTACGACGCCATGTTCACGATGGCCATGGACCTGCCGTTCGGCCAGGACGACACCCCGGAGCCGCTCCGGGACGGCTTCCAGGCGCTTTTGTCCGGGGTCGCGCAGTTCGCCGACGGCCGCGACCCGGCGATCCTGACGGAGGTCGCCTGGAGCGCCCTGCACGGGCTGATCGTCCTGTCCCGCGGCGGCCGACTCCCCGCCTCAGGCCGCGAGGCCCGCCTGACGCTGCTGCTCGACCAGCTCAGCGCCACCCGCTGACCCAGCCACGTACGGTCAGTCGTTCCACACGGCGGCGACCTGGGACGCGACCTCCAGGCCGTGCCGGCGGCCCGCTCGCGCGGCCGGAGCGCGGCGGGCGGGGTCCAGGAGGGAGCTGACCGAGCGGCGGCCTATCACCGCGCGGAACTGCTCCGCGTCCGGCTCCACCAGCACCACCCGGGCCTCGTCGCCGGGCAGCAACACATTCCGCTCCCGCAGCCACCCCACCGCGTCACCGAAGATCACCTTCGGGCCGTCCCCGGACGTCCACGACCGGGCCGCCACCCAGCCGGTGAGCGCGAGAGCGTGCACGCCGCCGAGCAGCCGCAGCGCGATGGCGTCCGGCCCGGGGGCGTCCTCATATCCGGCGATCGCGTGCGCGCAGGGGCCTCCGGCGCGGACGTCCTGGGCCGCCCGCTCGAGCAGGACCGCATAGAGCGGCAGCCGAGTTCCGCGCAGGCTTCCGCCTGGTGCTCGATCATGACGGCCGCCCGCTCACGGGACATCGGGTCCTCCTCGCTCGGATACTGATGAGCATTCATCAGCGGTGGCGCGGACGGCAGAGGTAGGCCTGATGAGCCGCGTCACGCACCTTGCCTTCGGCAATGCTCATTCACGTGCAACGCCACTGGCCCTGCGCAGCCGTAGGTTCCGCCCTCTCCCGTGCTAAGGCTGCTGGACGGCGGCCATCACCTCGACCTCCAGCAGCGCTTCAGGGCGGAAGAGTTTGGACACTTCGACGGTTGTGCTGGTCGGCAGCGGCCCGGTCAGGTACGTCTTGCGTACCGCGCCGTACTCGGGGATCAGGTTGATGTCCGTGAGGAAGGTGCGGATGTTGACGATGTCGCCGAAGGTCGCGTCGTGCGCGGCGAGGAGCGCGCCGATGTTGTCGAAGATCTGGCGGCTCTGTGCGGCGATGTCGCCCTCGCCCACCAGGTTCCCCTCGTCGTCGAGGGCGATCTGACCGGCGAGGACGAGCAGTGTCGTGCCGCGGAGGTCGATGCGGGCGACGTTGGAGTAAGGCCCGGCCGGGGCGGGCGCGGTGTCGGGGTTGTCGAAGGTCAGGATGGTCATCAGATCTCCTCGGAAATCAAGCGCCGTACGCGTGTGGGCGTCCAGGTCGCGCAGCTCGGCGTCGGGGGATGGAGCGCAGCCGGGCGAGGACGGTCTCGGTGAGCGGAGGTCCATGGCACCTGCGGCCAGTGCGAGGTCCTTGGCTGCGAGGCCGACGCCTTCCCGAGGTTAGAACGCACTGACTCCATGCGACAAGCGATCATTTAGCATCCTTCCCATGCGAAACTCGCATGAGTGTGGGAGGTCGCATGGATGTGATGTGGCTGCGGATGTTCCGCGAGGTCGCCTGGAGTGGGTCGTTCACCGCGGCGGCCGAACGACTCGGCTTCACCCAGTCGGCGGTCTCCCGGCAGATCTCGGCGCTGGAACACGAGGTCGGCGCCGCGCTGTTCGATCGGCTGCCCAGGGGCGTACGGCTGACCGCGCAAGGACAGTCGCTGCTGGCCCACGCGAACGCGGTGCTCGACAGGCTGGACCTGGCCCGCCGGGATCTGCAGGCGCTCGACGACCTGACCGCCGGACGGCTCACCGTCGGGGCCTTCTCGACCGCGGAGGTCGCGCTCGTCCCGCGGGCGCTCGCCGCCTTCACCGCAGCCCATCCGCGCGTCGCCGTAGACCTTGTCGAGGGCACCAGTCCCGGCCAGCTTGAGCGCGTGCGAAACGGCGGCACCGACGTGGCGGTGGTCAGCTCCACGGCCGGGTCCGCACTCGACAACGACCAGGTGAATCTGCACCATCTGCTCGACGAGCCGATCCTGCTCGCCCTGCCCCGGGACCATCGGCTGGCGGGCCGCCGCCGGCTCAGGCTCGCCGAACTCGCGGATGAACGCTGGATCGCCGGGAGCACCGACCCCGAGAAGACGCTGATCAGCACCGGCCTGCACCTCGGTTTTCGCCCGCACATCTGCTACGTGGCGAAGGAGTGGACCGCCAAGCTCGGCCTGGTCGCCGCCGGGCTCGGGGTCACCCTGGTCCCTGCCCTCGCGGCCACCGGGGTCCGCGGCGACGTGGTCCTCGCCGGCCTTGACGACGACATGCCGCTGCGCGCCGTGTACGCGGCGACCGCCCGCAGCATCACACCGACCCGCCCGGCGAACATATTCCTGGACCTACTGATCCGGTCCGCGACGGACCTTGTCGCCGAGCTGCACAATGCCATCGACCTCGAGCCCTGATGATCGACGGCGCGGTGCGGCCCGGCGGGCCTCTGCTGTGCGTCGCGCCTCGAGCGGCCTCCGCAAACGCCTGAAGTCAGATCCCCACTGCCTGCGGATTCAGGTCCTCACCGGCGGTTGCCTCCTCAAGCACCACAGCGGCGCCCGTGGAAACAGGTGCTGGGCCTGCGGCACGGGCGCGGCCGCCCAGCGAGGTCACGGCGACGCCGCCGACCAGCAGCACGGCCGCAACCCAGCCCAGCGGGCCGATGCCCTCGCCCAGCAGCAGCGCCGCCGAGCTCATGCCGAATACCGGCAGCCATAAGCGAACCCGCTTCATCATCGTCAACGGCCGGTTCTGTATTCGTCGACGAGCCGCCATACCTCCTCGGCGCTCTCGCAACCGAGCGCGTCCGCCGCGAGGGCCTGGCAGTCGTCGTATCCCAGGCGGCGGATCCGGTACCGGATCTCGTCGACGGCGGCCGGGGCCACCGAGAGGACATCGCAGCCCAGGCCCACCAGAAGGGGCATCACGGTGGGGTGGGCCGCCGCGTCGCCGCAGACCGATACGGGACGTTCGTGGCGGTGGGCGGCCGCGACGACGGTGACGATGGCCTTCAGGACGCGGGGGTGGGCGGTCATCATCGGGGTGGCTGCGGGGTCACGTCGATCGAGCCCGAGGATCTGACCGGTCAGATCGTTGCTGCCGATGGAGACGAAGGCGGCTTCCGCCGCGAGCTCATCGGCCAGCTCAACGGCCTCCGGAAGCTCGATCATCACTCCCAGCGGCGGGGCGGGGACGCCCAGCGCCGCGGCGGCCTCGGTCAGCAGGTTCTGGCAGGTTCTGAGCTCGGCCAGGTCAGCGACCATCGGGATCATGACGTGCAGGCCGGTGTCCGTCGGGGCAGCGCTGAGGAGGGCTCGGAACTGGGCGGCGAACGCCGCCGGTTCGGCGAGCATGAGCGGCAGGCCCCGGCCGAGTCTTCCCTCTCGTCCGGCGGCGAGGAAAGGCGGGAGCTTGTCGTCGGCGAAGTCGAGGGTGCGGGCGATGACCGGCCGGCCGGCGAGTTCACGGAGAACAGGGATGAGCGCGGCGGTGTGCTGGGCCTCGGTCGGCCAGCGGGTGGCCTCGAGGAACGGCAGTTCGGTGCGGAGCAGCCCTACGCCGTCGGCGCCCGCCGCCAAAGCCGCCCGTGCGTCCGCGGGTGTGGCTGCGTTGGCGCGCAACGTGACCTGGTGGTGATCGAGGGTGCGGCAGGGGAGATGCCGCTCGGCCTCATAGGTCGCTCGCCTTCGGCGGATCTGCGATATCTCGGCCAGGGCCGCCTCGCGCTCGCCGGCCGGCGGGCCGGGCCGTACGACGCCGTGCTCGCCGTCCACGAGGACCTCCGAGCCGTCCGCCAGTTCCAGCAGCGCGGGATCGATACCGATGAGCAGCGGGATCGTGAGGGAGCGGGCGACGATGGCGGCGTGGGAGTTGGGGCCGCCTCTGACGGACAGGGCGGCCACCACCGGGGACACCGTCTCCAGCAGGTCGGCCGCGCCGATCTCTTCGGCGACGAGCACGAGCGGGCCCTCGGGTTCGCCGTTCCCGTCGCCGGAGAGCCAGGCGACGGCGCGCTTGCCGACCTGCCGGACGTCGGTGGCCCGGTCGGCGAGGGTCGGGTCGCCGAGTGCGGCGATCGCGTCCGCGTAATGGTCGACGGCCTCCTCGATCGCGACGCTCACGGGCAGGCCCAGCTCGGCCCGCCGGACCGCCTCCGCGCGCAGGTCGGTGTCGCGGGCGATGAAGGTGCTGACCTCCATGATGTCGGCCTCTTCGGTTCTTCCCGCGGACCGCAGGGCGACGGCGAGATCGCCGAGCCGTTCGGCGACGGCGTCGAAGGCCGCGACGATGTGCTCGACGCCCGTCCGTTCGGGCAGCGAGGCCGACCTGGGGCGGTCGGTTCGGTAGGCCAGTCCCAGTGCCGTGCCGGGCGAGGCGACCTGCCCGGTGAAGGCCGTCACGCCGCCGTCACCTCCGCCAGAGCCCGGAAGATCAACGCGGTGGAGGTGGCGCCGGGGTCCTGATGGCCTTCGCTGCGCGGGCCGAGGTAGGAGGCCCGGCCTTTGCGGGCGATCATCGGAATGGTGGCCCGCATGCCGTCTTCCGCGGCGTCCGCTGCGGCGGACGCCGCAGCGCCGAGACCGGCTCCACGTCGCACTGCCTTACCGAAGGCGTCGACAGCCGGACCGTAGGCGTCGATCATGGTCTTGTCTCCGGACGTGGCCGCACCCAGTTTCTGCACGGCCTCCAGCCCGGCCGTCAACGCCCCGTACACCTGATCGGCGGTGGCCTCGCGGTCGGTGAGCTGCTTGCCCGCCGCTCGGAACGCCGATCCGTACAGCGGTCCGGAGGCGCCGCCCACGGTCGACACCAGAGTGGTGCCGGTCTTGACCAGGACCTCGCCGACCGTGGTGAACTCCCCGGCGTCCAGCGCGGTCACGACGGCGCCGAAGCCGCGCTGCATATTGGCGCCGTGATCGGCGTCCCCGATGGCCGAATCCAGCTGGGTCAGATAGTCGGTGTTGTCCCGTACGGCCGAGGCGATGGCCCGTACCCACGCGAGCGCGGTGTCGATGTCCATTGGGGTGGTGCTCCTGCTCTGTTCTAAGTCGGCAAGTCGGCTGGCCGGGACCCGGGTGCGGAGCGGTGGCCGCACCCGGGTGCTGGGTCAGGTTCCCCAGCGCAGCGCGGGAGTGTGCACCGGTGCGTCCCACAGGCCGAGCATCTGTTCGTCCGCGTGGCAGACCGTCAGGGACGCGCCGGCCATGTCGAGGCTGGTCACGTAGTTCCCGACCAGGCTACGGGCGATGACCACTCCGCTCTCGGCGAGCAGGGCGGCCACCTCGCCGAACAGGATGTAGAGCTCGATCAGCGGGGTTCCGCCGAGGCCGTTGAGCATGACGATGGTCTCGGCGCCGGGCGACAGCGGCTGGTCGGCGAGGACCGCCGTCACCATGGTCTGGGCGATCTCGTTCGCCGGGCGGATCTTCTCCCGGCTGCGGCCGGGTTCACCGTGGATGCCGACGCCGATCTCGATCTCGTCGTCAGGGAGGTCGAAGCCCGGCCTTCCCGCAGCGGGAGTGGTGCACGAGGTCAGCGCGACCGCGAAGGACCGGGAGGCGGCGTTGACCCGGCGGCCGAGGTCGGCGACGGCTTTCAGATCGCCACCCTGTTCGGCGAGGGCTCCGGCGATCTTCTCGACGAACAACGTGGCGCCGGTGCCTCGTCGCCCGGCCGTCCAGGTGGAGTCTTGTACGGCCACGTCGTCGTCGACCAGGACGGTCTCCACCTGGATGCCGTCGTCGTCGGCGAGCTCTGCGGCGAGTTGGAAGTTCATGACGTCGCCGGTGTAGTTCTTGACGACGAAGACGACGCCGGCGTCGGTGCCGACCGTCCTGGCGGCGGCGTACATCTGATCGGGGACCGGCGAGGTGAAGATCTCACCGGGACAGGCTGCGTCCAGCATGCCGGTCCCGACGAACCCGCCGTGCAGCGGCTCGTGACCGGACCCGCCGCCGGAGATCAGCGTCACCTTGTCCGCCCGCTCCGCGCGGGTGATGACTTTGTTGACCGGGTCAACGTGGAGGGAGGGGTGGGCGGCCGCCACCCCGGCCAGCGCGTCGCGCAGGACCGTGTCGGGGCTGTTCAGGAACTTCTTCATGCCAGGGCCTCCTCGGAGGCGATCTGCTCGGGGACCGAGACGGCGGGCCGGTCGGCCCTGCGGTTGTTGAGGACGAAGACGTAGACGAGGCCGGCCAGTACGGCTCCGATCACCTCGGCCGCGAGGTAGACCGGGAACTGGCTCCATTCCACCTTCGTACCCGCGATCTGGCCGATCAGCATCGGCCCGAACGCACGCGCCGGGTTGATGGCGGCGCCGGTGGCCGGGGCCACCGGGATGATGATCGCGAACACGGCCAGGCCGATCGCGGTACCCGCGAAACCACCCGGCGCCCGGCCGTCGATCGCGCCGAAGACGACGAAGGCCAGCAGAAAGGTGCCGATGGCCTCGGCGATGAACGCCTGCCCGGCGCCCACCCCGGCCCCGTACTTGGCGATGCCGAGTCCGACGTCGACCGCCTTGTGGCCTAGGACGCCGATGATGGCCACGCTGCCCAGCATCGCTCCGACGGCCTGCGCGGCGAGATAACCGGGCACCTCCCGCCAGGGCATCTTCCCGGTGGCGGCCAGTGCCAGCGTGACCGCCGGGTTGATCTGGCTTCCGGAGATGTGGCCGATGGCGTAGACGGAGGCCACCACCGCCGTGGCGAAGGCGAGCGAGATCATCCCCAGCTCGGCCATGGTGAACGGCGCGGTACCGCCGATGATGAGGGTGGCCGGCACGGAGCCGACCCCGATGAAGACGAGCATCCCCGTGCCGAGCATTTCGGCGAGTAGCTTCTGGGCGAGACCGTTCTCTTCCATGGGATCGCCCGGCGGTGACCGCCGGACGTCTCACCTCCTCCGGGCAAGATCGGAACGTTGTTCATCATTGATGAACGTTGGTCGGAACTTAAATGGCGCTAGAGGAGGTGTCAAGGGTCTATTTCCCGCTTGTTACGCCGTGGTGAATCAGCTGGCGGCGCGGCGGGCGTGACCTCGGACCGCGCCCAGATCGCGGGAGAGATTGCGAGCCGTCTCTCTTACCGCCACGGCGAGCTGCTCCCGCCGGGTCTCGGCAAGCAGCCGCTCGACCGGCCCCACCACGCCGATGGCGCCGGCGACCTGCCCGGACCTGTCGAACACCGGCGCCGCGATGCCCGCGTCGCCCAGTGCCGACTCCTGGTCCTCCACGGCATAACCGCGGTCGCGCACGGCCGTGAGCTCCTGCGCGAGAACGGCCGGGTCGGTGATGCTGCGACCGGTCAGCACAGCCTGCTCCGCGGCGAGCAGATCAGCTTCGGCGGTTTCGGGGCCGAATGCCACGATCGCCTTGCCCAGCGCGCAGGTGCTCCAGGGGATGCTGGCCCCGACCTCGAGGATCTGCACCGCCCCCTCGGGCCGGAAGGCGTGATGGACCACCAGGACATGGTCGCCGGTGAGCACCGCGACCCACACGGCCTCTCCGGTCTGGGTGGCCAGGGCGTCGGCCCAGGTCGTCGAGCGGGTGCGCAACTCGTGACCGTCCAGGAAGGCGTTGCCCAGCAGCAGCAGGCCGGGGCCCAGCGCGTACTTGCTGGACTCCTGGTCCTGGACCACCAGACCCTCCGACTCCAGCGTCCGCAACATCGCATGGACGGTCGGCTTCGCCACCCCGATCCGGTCGGCCAGCTCGGTCACGCCCAGTCTCCGGCCCGCGCCCGCGAGCTCTCGCAGGATCTGCACAGCCCGCTGCACTGACTGAATCACGATTACCTTTCTGTTCAGTATTGATGAACAGCGTTCCAGAATCTATGGTTGGTGTTCATGGATGAACCTGTCGGCATCGTACTCGTGTCCCATAGTGCCGAACTCGCCGCCGGACTGGCCGACCTGGTGCGGCAGATCGGCTCCAGTGAGGTGCCCGTGCTCGTCGCGGGCGGCACCGATGATGGGCGGATCGGGACCAGCTACGCCCGCGTCCAGCAGGCGATCGCCGATGCGAACCGGGGTGCCGGTGTGGTCGTTCTGCCCGACCTGGGCAGTTCCGTGCTCACCACCAGGACGGTTCTGGAGGATCACCCTGATCCCGCCGTGGTCGTGGTCGACGCTCCCTTCGTCGAGGGCGCGGTCGCCGCCGTCGTCACCGCGTCCGTCGGCGGCGACCTGGCTGCCGTCGTCGCCGCAGCCGAGGAGGCCCGCGATGTCCGAAAGTTCTGAATCGGCTGCGGAGACCACGGTGACCCTGTCCGCCGATCTGCACGCCCGCCCCGCTGGGCGGCTGGCTCAGGCTGCCGCGGGCTTTGAGTCCGTCATCAGGTTGGAGTACGGCGGCCGGATCATCAACCCCACGGGAATTCTGGCCGTCATGGGGCTCGGTGCCACCGCCGGATCGACGGTGACCATCCGGGCCGAAGGGCCGGATGCCGACCACGCCATCCGGGCCCTCGCCCAGGTCCTCGCCGAGGCCGCGTAGCTCTGGACGGCGGACCCTACTCCGCTGTTCCTGGGCCGGTCGGTGCTGCGCGACCATAGCGTCCGGCCAGGGTGCGGAGGTGGCAGAGGAGTTCCGGTGGCTCGGTGACGGTGAAGTCGACGTCGAGCATGGCGATCAGCACGGCGAGCATGTGGAGGCTGTCGGCCGCGGTGTGCAGCAGGCAGGTGTGCTCGTCCACGGGTTCCAGCCGCCCGGGCGGGCGTCCCCCCAAGGCGGCGATGGCCTCGGCCGACGCGTGCAGGGTCACCGTGGCCTGGTATCCCCACCGGCCGGCCGATGAGACACGCTGCGCGACGTACCCGGCGACATCGTCATCGGGCAGATCGCGGGGTCCGAAGCGCGGGCCGGTGGGCGTACGCGGTTCCATGCGGTCGACGCGGAAGATGCGCCAGTCCTGCCGGACGGTGTCCCAGGCGAGCAGATACCAGCGGCGGCTCGAGCAGACGAGGCGGTGCGGCTCGACGTCGCGGACACTGGCGGTCCCGCCATGGTCACGGTAGTCGAACCGCAGCCGCTGGTAGTCGCGGCAGGCCCCCGCGATGAGGGTCAGGACCTCGGCGTCCACCGTCGGCCCGGAGCCGGGCATCGGGACCATGTAGGCCTGCAACGCGCCGACCCGGTGGCGCAGCCGCGACGGCAGCACCTGCTCCAGTTTGGCGAGGGCTCGGACCGAGGTCTCCTCGAGGCCGACGACCGTGCCGTTCGCGGCGGTACGCAATCCGATCGCGACCGCGACGGCCTCGTCGTCGTCGAGGAGAAGAGGAGGCAGTGCCGTTCCGGCGCCGAGCCGGTAGCCGCCCGCCACCCCGGGTGTCGCGTTCACCGGGTAGCCGAGGCTGCGCAGCCGCTCCACGTCGTTGCGGATCGTCCTGGTGGTCACTTCGAGTCGTTCTGCGAGTTCGGGGCCGGACCAGTCGGGCCGGGTCTGCAGCAGCGACAGCAGGCGGAGCAGCCGCGCCGAGGTGTCCAACATGATCTGGAGTCTGTCATCAATTGCGGAACGTTCCTTGCCGCAATCGCTCGTACGTTCTGGTCCGAGGCGTTCGTTCCCTAAAAGTCCTCGGAGGACACGATGAGCACCACCCCTTACCGCTGGCGCTGGCTCGCCTTCGCGGTCATCCTGACGGGCACGGTCATGGACCTGCTCGACGGCACCGTCGTCAACGTGGCCGCCCCCAACATCCGGACCAGTTTGGGCGGCAGTTACAGCGCCCTACAGTGGATCTCCGCGGGCTACACGCTCGCCATGGCGGTCATGCTGATCACCGGAGGCCGGCTGGGCGACCTGCTCGGCCGGAAGCGCATGTTCCTGGTGGGTGCCGCAGGTTTCACCCTGGCCTCGATCGCCTGCGCCCTGTCCGCGAACTCCGAGATGCTCATCGCCGGCCGGGTCCTGCAAGGGGCACTCGGCGCGGTCATGGTCCCGCAAGGGCTCGGTATGATCCGCGAAATGTTCCCGCCCAAGGAGATGGCGGCGGCATTCGGCCTGTTCGGCCCGGTCATCGGGATAGCGACCCTGCTCGGCCCGATCGTTGCGGGCGGCCTGATCGACGCCGACCTGTTCGGCACCGGCTGGCGGATGATCTTCCTGATCAACGCGCCGCTCGGGCTCGCCGCGGTCTACCTCGGCATCAAGTACCTGCCGAACACCGGCGGCACCCACTCCGCCCGCCTCGACGTGACCGGCATGGTTCTGGTCACCGCCGCGTCGCTGATGCTGATCTACCCCCTCATCCAGGGCCGTGAGCTCGGCTGGCCCGCGTGGACCTTCGCGCTCATCGCCGGATCGGTGCTGCTGTTCGCCGGGTTCATCTGGCACTCGTCGCGGCGCGGCCTCGGCGCCCTGGTCCCGATCTCCCTGCTCCGCAAGCGTCAGTTCGTCGGCGGCATCTTCGTAGCCCTGGTCTTCTTCGGCTCCGTCGTCGGCTTCATGCTCACCTTCGGCGTGTTCGTCCAGGTCGGCTTGGGCTACTCGCCGCTGCGAGCCAGCCTCACCATGACCCCGATGGCACTCGGCTCCGCGATGGGCGCCGGCCTCGGCGGTGCAGTCCTCGGACCGAAGTTCGGCCGCCACACCCTGCACGCGGGCCTGGCCATCATGGCGGTCGGCGTGATCGGTCTCGCCCTCACCCTCCAGCGGTACGGGACCGGCATCCACTCGCTGGACTTCGCGCCCGCCGCGACCATCGCCGGCATCGGCATGGGCCTGGTCTTCGCACCGGTCTACGACATCATCCTGGCCTCGGTCGACGACCACGAGATCGGCTCGGCGTCGGGCGTGCTCAGCGCCATGCAGCAGCTCGGCAGCGCACTCGGCGTCGCGATCATCGGAACCGTCTTCTTCGGGCTGCTCGGCTCACACGCCGGCGGAGCCGCCGGCACCGTGGCCCCGGGGCTCCGTACGCAGCTCAGCGCCGCAGGCATCCCAGCCGGCGCGCAGGCGCAGATCGTCGCCGGCTTCCGGACCTGCCTGCACGACCGGGAGACGCAGAAGGACCCCAGCGCCACACCGCGAAGCTGCCAGACCCAGCCGGGCCTGCCCGCACTGCCGCAGCAGGCCCAGCGCGCACTGGCGACCGCCGGGGTCCAGGCGCACAGGCGGAGCGCGGTCGCTTCGGCGCAGACCACCTCCCTGGTCAGTGCCGGCGCCCTGGGACTCACGTTTCTCCTCGCCTTCCTGCTCCCCAGGGCAGCGCGCCCCCAGGAGGCCTACGAGCCCGAGCCCGAGACGGTCACCGTCAGCGTCTGAATTGCGCCGATCTTGAAGTTGTGTGCGGATGACGCGGAGCCAGCGTGTTCGGGCAGGTCAGGTGTGTGACCCGCTTGGAGTGCCTGGTTTCGCGTCACCAGTTTGTCACCGTGCCCAGGTCAGGCCGGGACGAGAGCGGCAGCGGGAGGTTCGTCCCCGTCATCATGGCGCGTGACGTGGCCGAACGCGGCATCGATGCGCGCCAGCCTGCGGCAACGACTTCACATCCGGCCCCTATGTGCCTTGCGCCCTACCCCGCCGTACAGCCAAAAACTGTCCGAGACAGAGGTGCCCTCCGGCCGCCAATCGTCAATCGTCAATCGGCACGACACCCGGATCAACGACATCCAGGCCATCGAGGAGCCCTTCGACTTGACGGCGAGTGCGCAAGGTCGGCACCACCGCGGCCCGCGCGCGCTCCCAGATCTTGACGGCTTCCCGCCCCTTGGCGGGATCACAATCTCCGGTCAGATGGGAGACCACCAGGTGACTACCGGGCGCCGCCGCCTCACGCAACCGCGCCACAATCGCGTACGGGTCATCCGCGTCACCAAGGAAGTGCAGGACCGCCACCAGCAAAATCGCCACCGGCCGACCAGGATCGATCAAACTACAGATTTCGCGGTGGCCGAGGATCTGATCGGGGTCGCGTAGATCCGCCTGAATCACCCGGGTATGACCGTTGGTCGCCAGCAGCGCATTGCCGTGGGCGAACACGACCGGGTCATTGTCGACATAGACCACCCGCGCGCCGGACCTGTACCGCTGGGCAACCTCGTGTGTGTTCTCCATGGTCGGCAGCCCACTACCGATGTCGATGAACTGATCGATGCCGACCTCTTCGGCGAGGTAGCGCACCGCCCGGTGTAGGAACGCCCGATTGTCGCGGACAGAGCGGAGCGTCTCCGGCGCCAGCTCCACCGTCTGCTGCGCCACTGCCCGGTCTACGGCGTAGTTGTCCTTGCCACCGAGCCAGCAGTCATACACCCGCGCCGGATGCGGCCTCGAAGTATCGAGACCCTGCACCGTCTCGACTTCCCCGACGCCCATCACACGCCCTGCGGAGTGACGACGTGACCAACCCGCTCAGCCGCCGACTCCACATGCCGGACCGGCGCGATCAGATCACCCCACGAATACCGGAACCACAACTCCCCACCCTCACCCGGAACACACGTCACGGTCTCCGAAAGCTCAACCGCCTCACGGCTGGTCGCCCTCACGAACGGCGGCGCTGCCGGAGGGTTCACGATCCGAGCCGCAAAGCCCCGCTCATCGAGCGCCCGCGTCAGCTCACCCAGAGCCCTGGCCGCTTCCTGCCCGTTGCCATTGTCCGTCGTCACCGCATCCATGCCCTACCGTCTCTTCGGTATCCCGGTAGCTCGTGGCTCCCGATCCGTTGCTGACGGTTAGATCCTCGGCGTTGGTGAACCTGACGAGTGACACACTGTGTGTCACCCCCTTGACCCTGGCCTATATGGCGCGGGCCCACTCCGCATAGCTCACCAGTGCCTGAGCCGGGGCGAGGTGCAGGCGGAGCAGCGTGGCGAGCGTGTCTCTCACATAGGGGTGCTCACGCACGTGCTGAGGGGCTATCTGCCGGGCGGTGTGCAGAGATTGAAACGCCTCATCACGCAGGCCGACCCAGAGCTGAGCACGGGATAGGTCGATGTAGTAATGCGACCGGCGCTCAGCGGGCAGCTCTCGCGGTGGCGCCCATGATCCCGCCACTTCAACCGCTCTGGACCCATCGCCCAGTTCGACCGCGACCGAGACTTCGTGGATACGCATCGACGCCGGGCCAAAGGCCGTGCCGTTGTAGATCCCTTCAGAGACCTGATCGGCGAGACGTCGTGCATTGCGTAGGTGATCGTCCACCGTGCCACGATCTTCCAGCAGACGCGCAGCAACGACCGCCGCCCGCATGTGCAACGCTCCCAGAGCGGCCCGTGCGGGGACAGTCACGGGTGGCGGCATCGCACTCGTGGCGGCTTCCAATGCGCGTAGCCCCGGGGCGAGATTGCGACTCGCGAAGAAGATCTCAGTTCGGACATAGGCGGCCGTGGCAGTCAGGACAGGGTCACCACTAAGCGCAGCAGCCCAGCGCATTAGTTCCACCAGGCGGGCGGACAGGTCGTAGTACCCGTACTTGTAGGCGACAGCGTCGGCCGCACGATAAGCGGCAGCTAGCAGAGCGGCGGCGTCCTCCTGCTCAGCTCCAGTGCTGCTGTGAACGGCCCGGGTGAGTTCCGCCAGGAGTTCGGGCGCCGTCTCGGAGATCCGTGTGTACTGCGATGACAAGCGTTGCCGGGTGGCCGTGGCAACGGCTGTGTGCAGATGAGGCAGCGACCGCACCGGGCCGTCGTCGGGCAGGTCATAGGTATCGACGGCGGTACGTACGGCGGGGATCGTCGCATGTACGCGGCTGTCGGTGTGTGCCCGCTTGCCGGTCAACCGGTCGGGGTCCACGTCAAGTGCATCAGCCAGTGCATAGAGCAAACGCTCACTTACTGGTCGGCTGCCCTGCTCCGCTTTTCGCAGCGTGCTCAATGACACATGAGCGGCAGCGGCCAAGGCTGGCTGTGTCATCCGTCGTGCGGTACGGGCCGCTGCGATCCGCCTGCCGATCTCGTTAGACGAGCTTGCTGACATACGCGGCTCCCGGTCGAGGCGTTCCTTGGAACGGTACCCGCGTGGCTACTTACCGGCACTGTAATCACGCGGTGGGCGCTACCAGATCAGGCAACTCCGTCAGCAGATCGATCTTCCAATCACGTCCCAGCGCCGTAGCAGGATCGTCGGCCCACAGATACCCCCACGGACCTCGCCGGATCAAGGCCGTACGCAGTCCGGCTACCTTCGCCGCCACCGCATCGTTGTAACGGTGATCGCCTACATAAACGATCTCGCCGGGCACACCAGGTGCCCACTCGATCAGCCGCGCGAAGAATGCCGGATCGGGCTTGGCCACGCCCCACTCCTCCGACGTCGCGAGCGCATCAACCGGCAGGTCCAGAGCACGCAGCAGTTCACCAGCCCGTGCCGTCTGATTGCCCGCAACGCCCACCCACACCCCCCGCTCGCGTAGTTCAGCCAACGCACGCCGCACGTCCGGGTAGAGATCATCGTCGCTGATCTGCTCGCCCCTCCCAGCGTTCTCGCGAGCCCGACGTTCCGCATTCACATCAAGACCAGGCCGGATCAAACGCAACGCCTCCGCATTGTCGCGCCCCTGCACGGTGACCGCGCCGACCAGAGCCGACACCGTATGCGCTGGCACACCCAGCCAATCGGCCCACGCGCGCCACTCACGAGTGTCGTCCAGCAGAGTCTCTCCGACATCGAACACAGCAGCGCGGATCATCATCCCAACCTAACCGGCGCAGCATCAGCCTTCGGCGGCATCACGATGAGGGTGTGTGAGGAATCTCCCTACAGGGTCAAGAGGCGCGCCCTACGGGCGCGCCTTGCGCCGGTTCGGCCCCGTCACACAGTGCCGGTCGGCAGGCCGGACACTGCGGGCGGCGTTTCGCGCCGTCCTCG